>CAIPTQ010000294.1 GCA_903868035.1 uncultured Phycisphaerales bacterium | reverse complement strand
GGGGGTGGCGGGGGGGGGCGGCGCGGGGTCCGCCCCGGTGGGGTCAGGCGGGAGCTGCGCCCGGCCGCGGGTGGCCAGGACGTATCCGGGGCGGGGAAGATTATCGCGGACGGACAGGAGATAGAGCGCCAGCGAATTGCCGTCCTCATGGGGGAGTGCCGCGGCGATCCACGGGAGCGCCGCCTGGGGCGCGGCATTCAGGGGGGCGGAATTTTCAGGCGGCGCGGCGCGGAATCCGCCGGGCGCATCCACCGGCGCGCCTGCGGGGGCCAGTACGCTGGTGGTCTGGAGTTTTTCCCCCAGCCGTTTGGCGGTGGCCACGACCTGCATGTTTTCCAGGCCGTTGGGGGCGGAGTAGCGGGCAGCGGTGGCATCGAGCACGAATGCCGGGGTGGTTTTGTAGTCGCCCAGGTGCAGATGGAAGGAGAAGGTGGAATGTTCGGTGGGGAGGGCGGCGTCGGCGGCGGGGCGCGTGGCCAGGGGGAGCACGTGATAGACCTCCACCGTCCCGGCCAGCGCTTCATCTCCCTCGGGCGAAAGGGTGCAGAGCTGCCAGCCCAGCCAGTCCTCCTCGGGCCGCGGCGGGGGCAGTTTGGGCTGGGTGGCGCTGGGGGCGAAATCGGTGCGTTCCAGGAGGCGGAACGCGGCGGGGCCGGTGGCGGCATCATCACGGAGGGTTTGCAGGACGGTTTTCCAGTCCAGCGCCAGGGTGCCGCGGGGGTTGGGCGGGGGATTGCGCGGTCCGGGGACGCCGGCCACGACTTCGAGGGCGCGGATGCCGAGGACTTCACGGGGGAGTTGCAGGGTGATGACCTGGTCACCGCGGCGGACGCGGGCGAGCACATCCTTGCCGGAGGCTTGGTCCTCGAGGCGCCGGGCCAGGGCCTCGGCGACCTGTTCGGTGAGCGCCTGGAGCGTGGCGACCTTGGTGCCGTAGTATTCGACGATGATGTCGCCGGCGCGCATGCCGCGGGCGGCGGCGGCGGATTCGGGCTGGACTTCGGTGACGAGGATGCCGGTGGCGGGGGGATTTTTGACAATGGCCACGGCCGTCTGGTACTGGAGTTCCAAGTCGGCGAGCGGATCGGCGGCCAGTGCGGGGGACGCCAGTGTACACGCCAGCGCTGCGGTGCCTACCGCCCGGGCAATCGAAAATCGAAAATCAAAAATCGAAAATCTCATGCCGCCCCATCAGGAAAGTTCATCCACGAGGGCCTTCTCGAACTGGATGAGCAGGTCCGAGCGCATCGAATCCCAGCGGGTGCCCACGATGTCGAAGCCGGCATTGAGGGCCATGTGGAGCATGGGTTTGTGGCGGTTGAGGCCCTCGAAGCGGAAGTATTCATAGCCGTGGCTTTTGGCCCATTCGGCCTGGGATTCGAGGAGCTGGCCGCCGATGCCCTTGCGGCGGAAATCGCCGTGGACGCCGGTGAGCCAGTTGTAGAAAACGAAGGGTTTGAGCTCGAAGCCGATGGAAAAGCCGACGGGGCGCGAATCGAGGCTGGCGAGCATGACCAGGACGTTGTAGCGGCCCTGGAAGCGGCGGCGGAAATAGTCCGCGGTCTCGGTCGGGCGGAAAACCTGGTTGTACAACTCCAGAATCAGGGGGAGCTGGTTTTCCGCGACAACGCTGATATCGGCCTGGGCCATGGTGGTTCCTGCGAGAAGGCTGGCGAACAACGGAAGTATATCGGGTTATCAGGGGGAGGGTATAGTGGTCAGTGGCCAGTGGCCAGCGACTGTGTTAGTGAGTGGTCAGTGGTTAGTGGTCAAAACTCCCCCAAACCGTGTTCCCGGACATAAAAATTCCCCGCCCGCTCGCGCCCGATCGTGGTCGCCGGCCCATGGCCCGAGAGCACCTTAACGGCGTCGGGCAGCAGCAGCACCCGCCGCAGCGAGGCCTTAAGCAGTTCCTCATCCCCATCCGCCAGGTCATAGCGCCCCACGCCGCCGGCCATCAGCAGATCGCCGGAGAAGAGCGTCTCCTGTTCGGCGGCATAGAGCACGACATGCCCGGCGCAGTGGCCCGGGGTGTGCATGGCGGCCAGGGTGATGCGGCCCAAGTGAATCTTGCCGCCGTCCTCCAAATGCGCATCGGCGCTGCGGGGGGGAATCTCGTAGGGCAGCTCGAAGATTTCGCCGCCGGGCTGTTGGAGTTTGGCCTCATCGAGCCGGTGAATCAGCACCCGGGCCTGGGGAAACGCCGCGGTCACCACGGCATGGTCGGAGATGTGGTCCCAATGCCCGTGGGTCAGCAGCAGATAGTGTACGTCGTAGCCGTGTTGTTTGGCCACCGCGATGAGCGAGGCGGTGGTGGCCTCGGGCGCGTCGATGATGGCCGCGGCCTTGGTGGCGGTGTCGGCAATGAGGTAGGCGTTGGTTTCCGCCAGGCCGCCGGTGTTGAGGTAGATTTTCATGGTTTTCCCGTATACCTACTAAAGCCCGCGGTTATCTCGTAGCTCATGCCAGGCCCAACTTCTTGCGAAGCTCCATATACGGGCGACTGGGGCCGCGGGCTTTGCGCCGCTTGACCTCAGCCACATCACCACGGTCCTGGACGGCAACATCTTCCGCCCGCGCTTGAAGCCGGCGAAAAGCCTTTTCCGGCAGGATGACGTATTTCTCCTTGCCCAACGTTAAAGTCTGTGTAGTCATGTGGCACTCCAGCGTAATACGCCGCCGAATTATAGCAGGCGCTGTGCAACTTCATAGGATAACCGGGTTATACAATTCCGCCATTCTTACCTTTCCCATTGGCGTGCCTGACGACAGCCTAAAGGTTGTACTACGAACGCCCGACAGCCTAAAGGCTGTACTACGAACCCCGGGCCTCGAAATACTGTTTGGCTTCGCCGATGAGGTAGAACGAACCGGTGACCGCGACCACATCCTCCCGCGTGATGGCGCGGGCCGCGATTTCCATGGCCTCGGCGAACGTATCGGCGACCTGGACCATTTTGCCGTAGCGTTCGGTGTAGATGTTGGAGAGTTCCAGGGGGTCGGCGGCCTTGGGGTTGTTGGAACTGCGGGTAAAGATGACCTTGTCGGCCCCCAGGGAGATTTGTTCGAGCATGCCGTCGATATCCTTGTCGCAATTGCAGCCAAAGATCACGACCATGGAGTCATAGGGGATGTGCTGCCCGACGCCGCGGAAGAGCGCCTGCACGGAGGCGGCATTATGGGCGCCGTCGATGATGACGTGCGGGCTCTGGCAGATGACTTCCAGCCGCCCGGGAATCTTGACCCGCGACAGGCCTTCGAGCGCCTTGTTCATCTCGAAATTCAAGCCCCGCTGCTTGAGCCGGTCGAGCATCGCCAGCGCCAGGCCGCAGTTGACGGCCTGATGCTCCCCCATCAGCGGCACGGCCAGGTGCTCAAAGCGATTGGTCTCGGTCGTCAGGCACACGCGCATGTGCGGGCCGATGGGCCGGGTGATTTCAAAGCGGAAACTGAATTCCAAATCCTGACCCACGACCGCCAGCGGGGCCTTGGCGTTTCCGGCCACCCGGCGGAATACCCCCATGACGGCGGCATCCTGCTGGCAGGTGAGCGCGGGGATGTCTTTTTTGAAAATCCCCGCCTTTTCCTCGGCAATTTTGCTAAGGGTGTTGCCCAGCACGGCCATGTGGTCCTTGGAAATGCTCGTGATGGCGCAGACTTCCGGGGTGATCACGTTGGTGGAATCCAGGCGGCCGCCCATGCCGGTCTCGATGACGGCGATATCGACCTGTTCATCCGCGAACTGGCAGAAGGACATGGCGGTGAAGATTTCAAAAAAGGTCGGCCGTTCCCCGGTATGGAGCATCCGTTTAAGCACGGGTTCGACGCGCTTGACCAACTCGACGAGTTTTGCATGACCGATCATTTCGCCGTTGATGCGGATGCGCTCGCGCATGTCGATCAGGTGGGGCGAGGTGTAAAGTCCGGTCTTGAGGCCGCCGGCCTGCAACATGGCCGCGAGCATGTGGCAGGTGGAACCCTTGCCCTTGGTGCCCGCGACGTGGGCGGTCTTGAATTTGGTGTGCGGGTTGCCCAAGTGCTTGAGCAGGGTGCGCATCCGTTCGAGATTGAAGGTCGTGGTGTTGTAGCGCACGACGCGCATTTTCTCGTAGTCCGTGTGGGACATGAGGAAATCGAGGGCTTTGGAATAGGCCGGATGGATATCCACCGCCACCGGTGATTTCGTGATGAGTTTGCCTTTGGCGGTCATGGCCGGGGCGCTGGCCCGGGAAAGTTCGCCGTGACGAAGCCGATGCGCGGAATGTTTTGCCACTTTTGTGGTTTTTGGTCTTCCTTTACCAGGAAGGGTGTGGCGTTTTGACTTGAGCGAGGTGGCCATAAGGGTAGGAAAGTACCATATTTCCGGTAGTAAATGCAAGGCGATGTGCGTGAATGGGTCCGGAAAACAGGCGTGATTTAGGCTGTAAGATTAGTTATTCCAGATGGTTATGGATATGTTAAGCGGGCTGACGAAGGTTTTTTCGTTTTTCTGGAATTAGTAGCGTTTGCTGGCGTAATATATTTCCGTATGCGAATTTATTGTTGGCTGACCAGCCGCCATGAGCGTAGCGCTGCGGCATTTTCTGCGGCGGATTCAGCGGCAGCGTGTTTGCCGTAACGGCCAAGTAATTCGTAGCCTGCCAAGGCGGCTTGCGCCCATTTTCTGGCGTCGGCGGGCTGGGTTTTGGCCAGGGTATTGGCGCGCGTCCAACAGATGTCCGCAAGTTGTTTACGGTCCATGTCGTCCCACGCACTATCCGGCGGAACCTGGGCGAACAACTCCGATACGGCTTGAGGCCCTTGACGGAAGATTTCGGTGACGGTGGCCATGCTCATTTACCGGCTGAAAACAACACCAATTTGGGCAAACGCCTTCTTCACGGGGGTGGTTTGGACTCAACAGGTGTAATGACCGACAGGTTCAAGGTGGTATTGGTGGTCATCTCCGGGGTATTCTGGAAGATCATCCCCATTTTGAATGCCGCCACGATGATCCATCCAAAGAGGACCATATAAACGCCCAGGGCCATGCGGGTGGGGATGATGACGATGACGAGTCCAAAGCTGACGAAGACCGCCGCCACGGCATAGCTTAAAACCACCGCACGGCGCACGGAAAAGCCGTGGCGAATGAGGAAATGGTGAAAATGGTTGGAGTCCGGGGAGAAGATATTTTTGCCGTTCAATTTCCGGCGGACGATCGCCAGCAGGGTGTCCATCATGGGCAGGCCGAACATGATGATGGCCGACAGGAACCACTTGAGGACCCCATTTTGCCCGAAGAGCAGAATCATGGTTCCGCACATGTAACCCAGGAACATGGAACCGGTGTCGCCCATGAAAATGGATGCGGGGTTGAAGTTGAAGGGCAGGAACCCCAGCACCGCCCCCAACAGCGCCAGCGAGAGGCAAATCCGCACGGGGTCCACCGGCACTGCCGGGGCCAGGGCATGGTGCGCCAGATAGACCGACAACATGAGATACCCGGCGGCCATCACGCCGGTGACACCCGAGCAGAGGCCATCGAGGCCGTCGAGGAGATTGGTGGCATTGCAGGTGGAGACGATCACGATGATGGCCACCAGGGCGGAAAAGAGGGGCGCGAGCGTGACGACGAAGCCGGGCAGAGTGAAACCAAGGTATTTCAGCGCGTTGATGATCATCGGGGCGGTGCCGTTGTCCTTGCCGACGAAGATATCGGTGCCCGCCAAACCCGGGATGGGCAGCAAGCTGGGGAGAAGCAGAAGCATGGCGGCGAGGACCTGGCCCAGCAATTTCATTTTCGGGCTCAGGTTGTAGACGTCATCCATGAGTCCAAAGAGCACCACCGCCATCGCCCCCATGAGAATACCCGGGGGTATCTGCACGGCCTCCAAGCCATTGTGGGGCTTGAGGAACACCGACACCGTCACGCCGGCCATCCACCCCAGGAAGATCGACACCCCGCCCAGATAGGCGATGGGCTGGGTATGGACCTTGCGTTTATTGTCCGGATCGTCCACCACGCCGTGGCGATGCGCCAGGGCGCGCATGACGGGGGTCAGGATGATGGTGACCAGGAAGGAGACGTAAAACACGGGCATGTACGGCTGAATAATCGCCGTATAGCTAAATACCGTTTGCGTCACAGCCGCCATAAGTCACTCACACGAAACAACACCCAGGATAGCGTAAGCGATGCGCTGCGGAAGCGACAGCGGGGCAAAACTGTGAGCCACTATAACCATGATACCCTCTCCCACTCAAACCTCCGACTCATCGCCCTCGAACGGATGGAGGCGCTGATACAATCCGAGCGCGTTCTCAATGCGTTCGGCAAGCAGCGGGGCCGCGGCTTCGATCAGCCCGCGCGCCTGGCCGTGGAGTTCCGTCGTGGCGCCTAGTCCGCCGGCGGCCTTGCTGCGGAAGACGACGAGCACGCCGAGGCATTCGCGGGGAGTGTGGCAGCCGATGGCCAGCCACTGGCGGCCCTTGAGCGGCGCGCCTTCCTCGCCGAAGAGTTCGTCGATGACGCCATCCTCCTCCAGGGTCAGGGCGGTGGCGCCGCGGGCCTGGAGGACGAGCGTTTTGCCCAGCGTTTCGATGAGCGGCGCGTCGGCCTGGGTGTCGAGGTTGAGATACGCGCCCAGGGCGAATTGATCGTCCCCGTTGGGCAGGTAGATCGCCGCGTTGACGGGGCCGAGTTTCTTGAGAATCCACTCCATGGTGCGCCGCAGCACGCCTTCGACGTCCAACTCGCCGGCCAGGGATTGGGCGAACTCCGCGGCATGCTGCGTGAGGTTCAACTGCTGGGCCATGTCCTGGTAGGCCCGCACCAGATCGTTGCACAGCAGATCGACCTGCTGGCTGATCTCATGGCGGGCCTTGTTGAGCCGCCGGCAGGTCGTACGGAGCCGTTCATGGCGCTGCTGGCGGCGGAGCGTCTCCTGGCGGCGTTCCGTGGCCGCCGCGAGGACCAATTGAATATCGCGCGCGGCATAGGGCGCCAGGAGCATATCGGACGCCCCGGCGTGAAAGGCGTCGAGGCAGGCCTCGCTGCGGCGGGAGCGCGAGAGGGCGACGATGTCCGAGTTCCCATAACGGCGCTTGAAGGTTTTGATGAGTTCGACGCCGGCATGATCGCCGATCTGCAGGTTCACCAGGATGATTTCCGCGGGCTGGCGGAGCATCTCCGCCTGGGCCGCGTCGATGCTGGTGGCCTGGCGCACCTGCGTGAGGGTGTCGGCGGCGGTGCGGACCAGGTCGGCGGTTTTGCTGTCGGCATCGACGACGAGCAAATGCCTCGTGGACGCCGCCACCCCCGCCAGATGGGCGTTTGGTTCCGGATTTGTCATGCTCCACTCCGATAGGCGAACCCGCGGATTCTTGTCCGCCGGGTAGTATCGTCCGTAGGGGGGGGGGGCTTTCCCGGGTAAATCCTTTATTTAACGGGACTTTCGAGCATTTTCCGCGCGGCAAAACAGGCCCGAAAATGGCCCCCAGTGGCCCGCCAGAACAGACCGCTATTTTCAGACGCACTTATCTCAGGGTCGTTGATTTGACGATGCAAACCCGGCACTATTTTAAGGCATGGTATGATGGGGAGGTTGAACCATGACTGATTATTTCAGTCCCCCCGGAGTCCGAGGCCAAACTCAAGCAGCGGGCGGCGGCATCCGGGCAGGATGTGGCGGCGTTCGTGTCGCAGCTTGTGCGCCAATTCACCGAACCGCCCCGGCCCCTGGAGCAACTCAGCGGGCCGATTCAGGAACGCTTTGCCGCCAGCGGCATGAGCGAGGATGAATTGGCGGAGGACTTGGAACGCGCCAAACACGCCCTGCGCGCGGAGCGGCGGGTGCGGGGATCATGAGCATCTTCGCCAGCCTTGAGGTCCACCTGGTGCCCCCCCCTCAATCGAAAATCAAAAATCAAAAATCGAAAATCCCCCTACTCCTCCTCCGTCAAAAACTCCTTGTCCTTGTTCGCCATCTGCGCCTTCAGCCGCATGATGATCGACGAATGCATCTGCGACACCCGCGACTCCGACAAATCCAGCGTCGCCCCGATCTCCTTCATCGTCATCTCTTCATAATAGTACAGGATCAATATCAGCCGCTCCGCCCGCGTCAGGCCCTTGGTGATCAGCCCCTTCAAGTCCCGCCGCTGGATTTCATCCGTCGGGTCCGTCGTCCGCCGGTCCTCCAGCACGTCGATCTCCCGCACGTCCTTGTTCCCGTCCGTCTCAAACCACTTCCGCGACAGCGACACCTGCGTCACCGTCGTCGCGTCCTTCATCAGCTTGTCGTACTCCGCCGTCGGCAGTCCCAGCCGCCGCGAAATTTCCTCCTCCGACGGCGTCCGCCCCAGTTCCATCTCCAACTGCTTGCTCACCTGCTCGAGCTTGTGCGAGCGCGACCGCACCAGCCGCGGCACCCAGTCCATCGACCGCAGCTCGTCCAGAATCGCCCCGCGAATCCGCGGCGCGCAGAACGTCTCGAACTTCACCCCCCGGTCCAGGTCGAACGACTCGATCGCGTCCTTCAGGCCGAATATCCCCGCCTGCATCAGGTCGTCCAGCTCCACCTCGTCGGGCAGCTTGGCGTAGATGCGCTCCGCGTTGTACTTGACCATGGAGATATACTCCAGCATCAATAGGTTGCGCATCTCCTCCGACTTGTGTCTTTTGAAGGACTTCCAGACGTCGTTGATGTCTTGCACTACCGCGGACGTGGTGGTGTGGGTCTTCGCCATATGGGTCGCTCCTTGACCTTGTGACCTTTCGCGAGATTCCCACGGGAAAGGTCGGTGCTATCCCTGCGTGGCCATTCCTTGGCCGGACGAGTTATCGGACACCAATGTGTGCGTATTCTGCGGCATAAAAACCTTTTTGGAAAGCAAATTCTTTAATATTTCCCATTTTTTTATTTTATGGTCATTTTGCATCAGGTGCCGCCCGGCGCCGCGCCGGGCACGCCGCCGGTCGCGACGGCCGCCTCCGCGGCCACGCTTTCCGCGGCTTGGGCCTCCTTGGCGGCCTCCTCCTCCAGCCGCTTGGTTTCTTCCGCCGCATCCTGCGCCGCCACCAGCGTCGATAGCCGCCGGGCGTGCTCCAACGCCACCTGCTGGGCAATCATGCCCACCCCATAGCCCACCGCATAACAGAGCGCCCCGCACACCAGGCCCCGCGACAGCACCGATTCCACCGAATTCCCCGACACCGCCCCCGCCAGCAAGGATATCCCAAATCCCACCGTCCCAAACACCCCCGATATAAATGCCCCAAGTTTCATGTCAGTTCCCTTCCGAGCCTAGCCCGGCGTGGTAACGCCCGGCACGTCCCGCACAATAAGGTATCGCATCACTCATCACTCACTTCCACCAGGACGCCATCCGCGCAAAAAACCCCGGCTTCCCCGGCATCGCCGACACATCCACATGGTGATCCATCCGGTTCGCCCAGGCCTGGACACACTGGGCCGCCGCCGAGTTCGGATACAACTGCACAAACGGGGCGCGCTTCCGCACCGCCAGCCGCACCGCCTCGTCGTTCACCACATACCCTGAAAACGTGACATCCGTTTTCAAAAACTGCCGCGCCACCGATGCGATCCGGTCGTGTACCTGCAGCGCCTCATCGCGATTCTTGGCCATGTTCACCATGATGCTGATCTTGCCCCCGCCGCCGTCCACCGTCCCGCACCGCACCAGCACCTTCAGCACCGCATACGCGTCCGTGATCGCCGTCGGCTCCGGCGTCGTCACAATCACCACATGATCCACCGACGTCGTGAACGACAGCACGTTCCGCCCGATCCCCGCCCCCGTGTCGATCACCAGCACATCCGCCGACTCGTCCACAAACTCCAACTCCTGCACAATCCGCTTCCGATCCGTCTCCGTCAGGTCCGCCATCTTCGCCAGCCCCGACGCCCCCGGGATCAGCGCAAACCCCGCCGGCACCGGCGTGAGCACCTCCGCCAGCGCCCGCTGCCCCGCCACTACGTGCGCCAGATTAAACCGCGGCTGCACGTTGCACAATATATCCGCGTTCGCCAGCCCCAGGTCCGCGTCCAGCAGCACCACCCGCCGCCGCATCCCCGCCAGCACCGTCGCCAGGTTCACCGCCAGGTTCGTCTTCCCCACCCCCCCCTTCCCCGAAGTGATGGCAATCGTCTGCGCCCGCGCCCGCCGCGCCATCGCCCGCAATCCACTGGCCTGATCCATGACCGTCATCGTCGATCCCTTTGCTGGTAATTGGTAATTGGGACTCGTCATCCACTCCAATTACCAATTACTAATTACCAATTACCAATTACAGTTCCTATCACAACTTCTCTCCAAGTATCAGCCGCGCCAGCCGCCGCGGCTGTCCGACCTCGATATTGTCCGGCACATCCTGCCCGGTCGTCAGATAACTCAACGCCCGCCCCGCAATCCGCGCCACATTCAGCAAAACCCCGAACGATACCGCCTCATCCAGCTTCGTAAAAATAATCTGCGGCGGCGGATCCACCCGCACCGTGCTGAACCGCTCCAGCGCCGCCTCCATCGCCTCCTGCGTCGTCGTGCTCGACAGCACCAGGTGTACCTCGCTCGGCGTCCCCGCCGCGATGAACTGCGCCAGCTCGTTCAGCTTCAACTGATCCGCATGCGACCGTCCCGCCGTGTCAATCAGCACCGTGTCGCAGTCCGCCATCTCCTTCATCGCCGCCACCAGCTCCGCCGGCGTCAGCACCACCCGCAGCGGCACCCCGATGATGTTCGCATACGTCCGCAACTGATCCACCGCCGCGATCCGGTACGTGTCAATCGTGATCAGCCCCACCTTCTGCTTCTGCCGCAGCTTGAACGCCGCCGCCAGCTTCGCAATCGTCGTCGTCTTCCCCACCCCCGTCGGCCCGATCAGGCAAATCGACCGGCACCCCGCCCCCGTCACCGCCCGCGCCACCCCTCCGCCGAGATTCGCCGGCAACATCTGCTCCAATTTCTGCGTCAACCGCTCCCGCACCACCCCCGCATTCCCCACCTGCTCCGGTCCCAGTTCCGCCTTCACATCATCCACCACCCGGTAGGCGATCTCATCGCTCACCTGCTGCTCGATCAACTGTGTATACAACTTCGCCAGCGCCTCCGGCAAATCCGCCCGCTGCCCCGTCCCCGCCGTCCGCTGCAACAAACTCTCCACCATCGTCCGCAGCGAACCAATCTCATTCCGCAGCTCAAACGCCGGCTCCTTCATCACCCCCGCCGCGAACTCCCGCGTCAACAAATTCGTCCCGCTCTCCCCCCGCATAGGCCCGCTTTCCGCCCCCCGCGCCACTCGCCCCGCCCCGTAAGCCAGCTTCAACGGATGCCGCTCCGCCAAACCGGTATGGGCCGCCGGTGCCTCCAGCACCGCCGTGCTTGCGCTTCCACCGCGTGTACCCAGGGATTGCACTCCCTGCCCTTGCGCGCGCATCGGAGCCTTCTTCCGCGCCTGCACATTCACATTCACCCCCGCCGTGATCTCCACCACATTCCGCGCCCCCAGCCCCATCACCCCCCCGCGCTTGAAGCTCCGCGTGTGCAGTATCACCGCCGCCGCCCCCAGCTCGCGCTTGACCTTGGCCAGCACATCCGCCATCGTCGTTCCCTGATACGTTTTCACATTCATACGGTCGCTCCCACAATGCCAACGGATTCAACATTCATGCCCCGCGTGATTTCGTTGTACGACAACACCGCCACCGCGGGCAAAGGCGTCTCAATCAACTTCCGCACCTGCGCCCGCACCTGCGGCGAGCACAACACCACCCCATGGAACCCCTGCTGCATCAGCTTGGCCACCGCCCCCGCCACGTTCTCCGCGATCTGCCGCGCCATTTGCGGCGGCAGCGTCAAAAAGCTCCCCCGCTCGTTCCGCTCCACATACCCGTTGATCGTATCCTCCAACTGCGGATCCAGCGTCACGCAGTGAATCGTGTTCTGCTCATCCCGGTACTGGTTGCAGATCGTCCGCGCCAGCCCATGCCGCACCGCCTCCGTCAGCACCTCCAAATCCTTCGTCTTGAGCGCCCACTCCCCCAGCGTCTCCAGCACCGTCTCCAAATCCCGTATCGGCACCCGCTCCCGTAGCAAATTATGCAGCACCTTCTGCAGCTCCCCCGGCTTGATCTGCGTCGGCACCACCTCCTCCACCAGCGCCGGCGCCTTCTCCTTCAACTGCTTCAGCAGCGCCGCCACCTCGTCCCGCGTCACCAGTTCCGCCGCATTCGTCTTCACCACTTCCGTGATGTGCGTCGCCAAAACCCCGCTCGCCTCCACCACCGTGTAATTCATCATCTCCGCCTGCGACCGCTGCGCCTCGGGAATCCACCACGCCGGCAAGCCGAACGCCGGCTCCCGCGTCTCCGTCCCGTTGATCTTCCCCGACGCCGCCCCCGAATCCATCGCCAGATACTGCCCCGGATACACCACCCCCGTCGCCAGCGGGTTCCCCCGCAGTTTGATCACATACCCGTTGGGGTCAATCTGCATGTTGTCCCGTATCCGTATCGGCGGCACCACCACCCCAAACTCAATGGCGATCTGCCGCCGTATCAAGCTGATCCGCTCCAGCAAATCCCCCCCCTTCGTCGTATCCACCAACTGCACCAACTGATACCCCACCTCCAGCTCCATCGGATCCACCACCAGCAGGCTCTCGATCTTCTCCGGCTTCTTCAGCCCCGCCGCCGCCCGCTCCTGCTTCATCACCGCCGCCGCCGCCTCCCGCTTGTTCTTCGTCATCACCCACCCCGTACCCCCGATGAACAACGCCAACCCCCACAGCGGCAGCTTCGGCATCCCCGTGAAACTCATCACCATCAAAAACGCCGCCACCACAAACAGCGACACCGCCCGCCCCGTCAACTGCGTGATAAACTCCTCCCCCAAATCCTCCTTCGAACTGCTCCGCGTCACCAATAAACCCGCCGCCAGCGAGATCACCAGCGCCGGCACCTGCGACACCAGCCCGTCCCCGATCGTCAGCCGCGTGAACACCGACAGACACCCCACCAAATCCCACCCGTACTGGAACTTCCCAATCGCAATCCCCCCCACAATGTTGATCAGCACAATAATGATCCCCGCCACCGCGTCCCCCCGCACAAACCTCGACGCCCCGTCCATCGCCCCGTAGAACTCCGCCTCCCGCGCAATATCCAGCCGCCGCCGCCGCGCCTCGTCCTCCTTGATCAGCCCCGAGTTCAGGTCCGCATCAATCGCCATCTGCTTCCCCGGCATCGCGTCCAACGTGAACCGCGCCGCCACTTCCGATATCCGCGACGACCCCTTGGTGATCACCACAAACTGAATCACGATCAAAATGATGAAGATGATCAGCCCCACGATCATCGACTGGTTCGTGTGTGCCGTCGCCGAGGCGCCACTGGACCCCGCGACAAACGTCGAAAACGTATAAATCACATGCCCCGCCGCCAGCGCCGCCCCCTCCAGGCTCGTCGACCGGTCCCCCGCCGTCAAGATCAGCCGCGTCGAGGCCACATTCAGCACCAGCCGGTACAGCGTCGTCCCCAAAAGCAGCGACGGAAAAATCGACAGCTCCAGCGGCGAGTTCACGAACATCACGCTCACCAGCACGATCGCCGAAATCGCCAGGTTCGACACCAGCAGAATGTCCAGCAAAAACGGCGGCAGCGGCACCAGCAACACCATGATCATCGCGATAAAACCCGCCGGCACGATCAGCCCGCGATGTTTGTGCAGCCGTACAAAAAATGGCGAAGTGAGGAACCCCCCGGTTCCCGCAAGCGTGGGCCGCATTGTCGCTGCGCTGGCCATGACGACTCCATTCGTCCTGCTGAAGCGTCCTGCTTCAGTTGTCCCGTCAATTCACCGGCGCGCTGGCTGCCTCACACATCAATTTGCATCCATATGCAGCGGCAACAAAAAAAGCACCCGGGAATTGTCCAGAACGTATGAGAGTGTACCGTCCCGCAATCCCCATGCAAGCCTTTTTCCCAAGGAACCGCCAAAATTGTCCGGAATACCCTATTGCGGGGAGCGCAAATTTTGCCTGACCCGGCGTCGTAACTCTCGTCCTCACCGTGCCCCCCGCCCGCCGGCCCATCACGCACACCGCATCTGCTGCCGCAGCGCCTTCTGGATCGTCACCCGTATCTCCTCATCTATGATCGGCCGGATCAGATATTCATACGCCCCCATCTGCACCGCTTGCACCGCCCGCGCCATCATCCCATAGCTCGTCAGCACCAGCACCACCACCTCCGGATGCCTCCGCCGAATCATCTCCAACAACCTCAGCCCGTTGATCCGCGCCAGCTTCACATTCGTGAGCACCAGATTGTACCGCGCCCCCGCCAGCATCCCGACCGCATCCGCCCCGCCCGCCCTGTCCACCTGATACCCTTCCCCCGTGAGAAATTCGTACAGCGCATCGGCCACCTGCGCGTCATCCTCCACCAGCAGCAACCGTGCCGTCGCCCCGGCCCACCCCCCATCCTCCCCCGGCATGCGTCCCCCATCATAGGTCATGGCGCCCCTCCTTGAACGTCAAATGATGCGCCACCCCGCCGCAGCGCCGCATCCACAATCTGCTGCGCAATTCGCAACCCCAGTCCGGGAAAACTCACCTTGGCCTGCTGGCTTTGATAGTGATACGAAATCGCCGCCAACCCCGCCGGCAATAACCGCAAAAGCCCCCATAAACCAACCAGCGGCACAAGAACCGCCGAAGTGCCCATGGAATCCACACCGACCACGAGTTGCTGCACCATCGTTGAATCCCGTGCCTTCTACAACCGGGCACCTGGCGCATCCGCGCCGCGCCCGACGTCGCCCAAGGCAAAAAACAAGCCGACGCGATCCAACACCCGAATGGTGTTCAATCACGTCGGCTTACTCCACAACCAGCCCCCCGGCAGATCCGGGGTGCCAAATATCTAGTCTTCCGACAACAGTTACCACGTATCGGATCAACAACGAATTTTCCTGCACATATTTTATAACGGGCAAGCGGGGTCTAACCACCACCCCCAACTCCAATCGAAAATCGAAAATCGAAAATCCCTCTCACCCCGCCTTCCTCATCCGCCTCATCCCCTTCCCGCTCAACTCATACACATACGCCAAAATCTCCGCAATCGCCTGGTAAAACTCCGCCGGCACCTCCTGCCCCACCTCCACCGTCTTATACAACGCCTGCGCCAGCGGCTTCCGCTCCAATATCGGCACCCCGTTCTGCACCGCAATCTGCCGTATCCGCGCCGCCAAGTACCCCGCCCCCTTGGCCACCACCCGCGGCGCACCCATCTCATCCGCATCGTACTTTATCGCAATCGCCAGCTCCGTCGGGTTCGTAATCACCACATCCGCCTTCGGCACATCCCGGTGTATCCGCTGTATGATCATCTTCCGCGCGAACTGCCGCCGCTTGAGCTTGATCTCCTGGTCCCCCTCCATCCGTTTGGCCTCATCCTTCACCTCCTGCTTGCTCATCCGCAAATCCCGCTCGAACTTCCACTTCTGATACAGCCAGTCCACCAGCGCCAAGATCAGCAGCGACCACGCCAGCCGCCACGCCAACGCAAACACAATCCCCGCCGCCGCCGCAAAATTCTCCGGAAAATCCATCCCCCCCAGCGTCAGTATCACCGGCATCTGCCCACTCACATACGTCCACGCCGCCGTCCCGATCAGCACTATCTTCAGCAGGTTCATCGTCAACTGCATCCCGTTCCGCCCCGCGAACAGCCGCCCGAATCCCTGCATCGGATTCAGCTTCGCCAGGCTCGGCAGCAGCGGCTTGGCCGTCACGTGAAAGCCCACCTGCATCCCCACCACGATCACCGCCGCCCCCGCCACCGCCAGCATGACCGGCGCCACAATCCGCGCCAACAGCGGCGCGTTCACCCGGAAATCATTCTCCAACATCGCCCGAATGTCCATCGTGAACTGCCCCG
>CAIPTQ010000293.1 GCA_903868035.1 uncultured Phycisphaerales bacterium | reverse complement strand
GGGCGGGGGGGGGACGATTTTGGCGGTGGTGGTGGGGGTGTTTTTTCTGGGCACGGTGCGCAATGCGATGTCGGCGAAGAATATCCATGAGGATTACCAGTATGTGGCGACGGGAGGGATACTGCTGGCGGCGGCGTTGTATGACCGGTTGAAGCAGAGGCTGACGAGAAGGGGAGGGTGAGGCAGTGGTCAGTGGCCAGTGGCCAGTGGTCAGTGGTCAGTGAGTTGTCAGCCAACCAGGAATGAGAGGACGCCGGCGGACCAGGTGTCTGGCGGGGCGGCGTTGATGGCGGCGCATAGTTGGGAGAGGTCGGGGAGGGTGAGTTTGATGAAGGGGTTTTCGGGGGAGGCGTGGGCGAGGGTGTGGGCGGGGAGGAGGGGGCGGTCGGAGACGAGGACGACGAGGTGCTCCCAGCCGGGGGGGCCGACTTCGAGGTAGTCGAGGCCGAGTTGCTGGAGGCGGTCCCAGGGGAGGAGTTCGGGGCCGGGGACGGCGTAGGCGCCGGCGGGGACTTGGGTGCGGGCGAGGGGGGTGTAGGCGTTGGGGACGTGGACGTAGACGTTGCCGCTGGTGCCGATGTTGAGGAGGGTGACGAAGCCGGCGCGGGCGGTGGTGAACTGGAACTGGAGGGTGGTGTTGATGGGGAGGGCGTGGACGCGGGCGGTGCCGATGTCGCGGGTGACGAGGTCGGTTTTGCGGATGGAAATCGGGTGGCCGTCGGCGGCGGCGTGGGCGCGGAGGTGTTCGAGGAGGGATTGTTGTTGGGTGTGGAAGCCCATGCCGGCGAGGGTGGAGGCGGAGAGGTTGAATTCGGGGGAGACGATGCGTTCGGCGGCGGCATGGGCGGTGTGGGCGTCGCGGTCGGCGAGTTTGGCCAGCAGGTGGTCGGGGAGGTCGGAGAGTTTGGCGAGGGTGGCGGTGAAGCCGCGGAGTTCCTCGAGGATGGCGGTGTGCTGGGTCTCGGCCTGGCGGGCGCGCTCCTGGGACTGCTGGACGGCGGTGATGTCCTGGCGGAGGCGGGCGAGTTCGCGCTCGTGGGCGAGGGCGGCTTTTTCGGCGTCGCGGCGGGCGTTTTCGATCTGGGTGTCGGCTTCGATAAGCTCCTTGCGGTGCTTTTTTTCGAGGAGCTGGAGCTGGTTGGCGGTCTCGTGGGCGGAGAGGGTTTGGTCGTTTTCGATTTGTTTTTTGCGCAGTTCGTACGCGGCGCGGGCGGCGGCTTCGCGGAGCTGGGCTTCGTGCTCCTCCTGGCGGGCCTGGGCGACGTGGGCGAGGTCGCGCTGGCGGGCGGCGTCGGCCTCGGCGGCGGCGGCCTGGGCGCTGGACCAGGCGACTTCCTCGATGCGGACGGTGATGCCGAAGTCGGCGAGCCAGGCGGCGAGTTGCTTTTCCCACCAGGCGGGGGGGAGGGCGTGTTTGTCGCGAAGGTCTTCGAGGGCGTAGGCGCGGATGGCGTCGCGGACGTTGGGGGCGATGCGGTGGGCGAACCAGGATTCGGCGAGGGCGGCGGTGAGCGGGGAATTGGGCGCGGCGATGGTGGCGGCGAAGGATTCGAGGAAACGGCGGGAGTCGGTGACGGAGACGCGGCCGGCGAGGCGGCAGTCCCAGGGGCGGTTTTGGGAGTCATTGACGGCGGCGGAGAAGGTGGGGGCGAAGGGGGCGGCGGCGAGGCTGACGTGGTAGAAGAGAACGGCGCCGGCGAGGGCGGGGAGTTCGGCGGCGACGGTGATGCGGGTGAATTCGCGGATGCCGTCGGGGCGCGGGGCGGAGGCATAGAGGTGGGCGTCGGGGCGGAGCTGGGGGACGCGCGGGGCGCGGAGGGAGATGCCGAGGAAACTTTTTTCCCGGGGCGGGGCTTCGACGGCGACGATGGGTTCAAGGGTGGTCATGGCTCAGGCATCCTCCAGACGCAATGCGAAACTCATGAAGGCCACGTTGTAGGCGAAGGCGCCGGCGGCCAGGAGGAGGAAGAAGGCGGAACTCCACCAGGAGGAAAATCCGCAGACGCCCGCGAGGTAGGCCAGCAGGACGGCGGCCACGGTGTAGACGGCCAGGACAAAGGCGTTGGAGCGGTTGGATTTTTTGCGGACCATGGTGCGGATGAAGGCGATGGTGAAGACGGGCAGGAGGACGACGATGAGAATCCAGGCCACGAGGCGCTGATACCAGGGGATGCCCAGGGTGATCGAGGCGACGCCGGCGGCGAGGGCGGTGAAGGGGGTGGTGTCCTTGTTGTAGCGTTTGGTGAAGAGGATTTCGCCGGTGGAGACGTTGGCGAGGGTGACTTCGGCGTCGAGGGTGGCGGAGGTGCCGTCGGACTCGAAGGTGTGGATGGTGCCGAAGATGACGGCGGGGGCGGCGAGGGATTTGGCGCGGGCGAGGGCGGTTTCTTTGGTGCCGTAGGCGGTGGAGCGCTGGCCGAGCGTGTCGGAGATTTTTTCGCCGAGGGTTCGGTCGCGGAGGTCGAAGGAGCCGCCGTGTTCGACGGTGGCGCGGAACTGGTTGGTGAAATAGTCGGTGGGGTCGTTGGCGAAATGGAGGACGGCGACCTGCTGGACAGTGCCCTTGGACTGGCGGAGTTCATTGACGATGACGGGGATGATGCGGTCGGCGAAGGCCTGGCGGATGGGGCCAAGTTCGGCCCGGTGGGGGCGGAAGTGGTCCCAGCATTGCCAGCCGAGGAGGAGGACGAGCGACATGGCCCCGATGCGGGTGAACCAGGCGAGGCCCCATTTGGCGGCGAGGAAGGGAAGTCCCATGATAGGTCTCCGACTACAGTGGTTAGTGGTTAGTGGTCAGTGGTCGGTGAAGCCAGCGGGCGGTGAGTTCGTGAACCATGGATTGGTAGTGGTGATGGGCGGCGGGGAGGTTGCCGGAGCGGAGGAGCGCGAGGACGGGGAGGAGGTGGGCGTGGGCGATGCTGCGCCATTCGGCGGCGGGGCGGGGGGCGGCGTCGATGGCATGGACGATGCGGGGGGCGGTTTGGTAATAGGCGGCGACTTGGGCGCGCCGCGCGGGCGTCCGCATCATGTAGGTGTCGCGCATGCGGCGCAGGAGATTGAGTTCCGGGCCGTCGTCGGCCCAGCCCATGACGTCGGCCGCGGCGGTGGAGAGGTAGCACTTGCGCTTGAGGGCCTTCTGGGCGGCGGCATTCCCCTGTTCGGCGGCCTTGCGATACCACTTGGCCGCCTCATTTTTGTCGGGTGCCACGCCCTCGCCGTTTTCGTAGCAGACCCCCAGGTTGTATTGGGCGGAGGCGTGGCCCTGCTCGGCGGCCTTGCGATACCACTGGACGGCCTCGGTTTTGTTCTGCGCGATGCCGTCGCCGTTGTCGAGGCGCACGGCATAGTTGAACTGGGCGGCGGGGTGGCCTTTTTCGGCGGCCTGGCGATACCACTTGACCGCCTCGGCTTTGTTGGCAGCGACGCCGGTGCCGTTGGCGTAGCACAGGGCCAGGTTGTACTGGGCGGCGGGGTAGCCTTGATCGGCGGCCTTGCGATACCAGTGGACGGCCTGGGCCTTGTCCTGCGCGACGCCATCGCCCTTGTCGTAGGAGACGCCGAGGTTGAACTGGGCGGCGGTTTGGCCCTGCGAGGCGGCCTTGAGATACCACTGGAAGGCCTGGGTTTTATCCGGAGCCACGCCCCAGCCGTTGTCATAGCACAGGGCCAGGTTGTATTGCGCGGAGGCGTGGCCCTGGTCGGCGGCCTGGCGGTACAGCCGGGCGGCCTCGGGTTTGTCCTGCGGGACGCCGGTGCCCTGGTCGTAGCACAAGGCGAGGTTGAATTGGGCGATGGCGTGGCCCTGGTCGGCGGCCTGGCGATACAAACGGGCGGCCTGGGTTTTGTCCTGCGGAACGCCCGCGCCGTTTTCGTAGTAGATGGCGAGTTTGAATTGGGCGGGGGCGTAACCCTGATCGGCGGCTTTGCGATACCACTTGATGGCCTGGGTTGCGTCCTGGGGGACGCCCCGGCTGTTGCCGTAGCAGAATCCCAGGTTGTATTGGGCGGGTGCGAAGCCTTGATCGGCGGCCTGGCGGTAGAGTTTGACGGCTTGGGCCGGGTTGGCGGTTGTGCCGAGGCCTTCCTCGAGGCACGCACCCATCAGCCATTGCCCCGCGGGCCAGCCCAGTCCGGCGGCGCGCGCCCAGTCCGCCTGGCGGCTTTTCCAGACCGTCTTGAGGTAGTCCGAGGCGCCTTTGGCGGATTTGGTCGCCCGCTCAATCTCCCGGACATCAATATCAATCACCGCGTGTAGTACGTTCGTGCCCGTGTCGGGCAGCGGCGGGGGAACGGCCGAGGCGCGAGCTTTGGGTTTGGTGCGCGGTGACGCTGGCGGAACTGGTTTCGCGGATGACGATGCGCCGGGGAGCTTTTGGACAACGGCAAGGGCCTGCGAATCAGGTTGGGGCGGCTCCGGCTTGGGCGGCTCGGGCTTCGACTCTAGTTTGGACGGCGCGGGCGTGGGCCGCTCCGGCACGGCGGTGCCGGCGATCATCGCGGGCATGACGCCGGACCATTGCACCCAGGGGCGCTGCTTCCAGTCGTTCTGGCCGTGTTCGCGGGCCAGGCGGGCCATGCGCTGACTGAGGGACTCGATGAAGGTGTCGGAGAGCTTGAGTTCGCCGCCGCACTGGACGGCCTCCTGCATCTCCTCGAGGAAGGCCGCGGTGAACAAGCCCTGGCGCACGGCTGGCAGTTCGAGGGCCTGGGCGTTTTCCGGGCAGGAGCAGAGGACCGCGACGGAACCGGCATCCACCTCGCGTTCCTGGGACATCCGCGCCACGATATCACGCAGGTGTTTTTCGCCCTTGAGGCCCTCGCCGCCCGGGGCGCCGCGCGTGTGCAGCAGATCGCTGCGGCAGGAGTCCAGGATAATCAGGCGGTGGAGGCCGGGCTTGGCGGTTTCGTCGCGCACCTGCTCGACGGGGATCACCTCGTCAAAATGGCGGAGGCGCGAGAGGCGTGCGGGGCGGCAGAGGAGCAGATGCTTGCCGTTGAACTCGACGCCGTGGCCGGCGAAGAAGAAGACGAGGAGGTCGCCGGGGCCGAGGGTGGCGGTAACCTGTTCGAAGGCTTCGAGCACCTGGGCCTTGTTAGGCTCCAGCAGCAGGCGCGTGGTATCGTAACCCGCCCGGTACTGCAGGAAGCCGTGCAACTGCGTGCAGTCATCGACCGCGTATTCCAGCGGACGGATGCCGGAATCCTGGTCGTAGCGGTTGACGCCCACGATGATGGCGGCGCGGCGGGGTTCCATGGTCATTCTTCCTCGTCACCGGCGTCCTTGGGCTTTTCGCGGGAGATGCGCCATGCGTCGTATTCCTTGAGCTGTTCGGCGGTCACGGAGGGCTTGACCTTGGCGAGGGCGGCGGCGAAGTCTTCCTTGGTGACGAACTCGTTCTTGCCGCTGGCGACCTGGCGGTTCTTGGCGGCGCGTTTGGCGCGGTCGCAAATTTCGGCCATGTCGGCGCCGCTGTAGCTTTCGGTCAGGGCGGCCTGCTCGGCGAGGTTGAGTTCCGGGGCGATGGGCACGTCCTTGAGGTTGAGCGCGAGGATCGCCGCGCGGGCCGGGGCGTCGGGCGGGCCGACGTAGATGTGGGTGCCCAGGCGGCCGGGCCGGATGACGGCTTCGTCGAGCATCCAGGGCTTGTTGGTGGCCGCGAGGATGAGCATGCAGTTTTTGTTCTGGACCAGGCCGTCGGTGAGGGTGAGGAACTGGGCGACGGTGCCGATCTTGCGGTTGCCGCGTTTGGCCAGGAGGTGATCGACCTCATCGAGGAAGAGCACGGAGCGCTCGTGCTTGCGGGCGTCCTCGAAGAGCTTCTGGAGGTTCTTCTCGGTTTCGCCGACGTACTTGTCCTTGATTTCGGCGGCATTGACGGGGAAGAAGGCGGCGTCAAGCTCGCCGGCGACGGCCTTGGCGACGAAGGTTTTGCCGTTGCCCGGCGGGCCGTACATGATGACCCCCCCACCGACCTTGAGCTTGAAGCGCTCGAAGAGTTCCGGGTGGTTGAACGGCTCGATGACCTTTTCGCGCAGCTCGGCCTTGACCTCGGCCAGGCCGGCCACATCGTCGAGGCGCTCGGTGGGGCGTTCCTTAAGCTCCCAGTCGCTCTTGGCCTTGTCGTCCTCCTCTTTGCCGCCCTCCTTCATGGCGCGGCGGACCTGGGTTTTGCTTTTGGCGGCGGCCTTGGTTTTGAGTTTTTCGGCCAGGTCGATCAGCTCGCCGGCGTCCTCGACGTAGCGGCGCTTGATCTTGCCTTCGCTTTCCTCGGCGAGGCTGAGGCCGAACTCGGCGGCCTTGAAGTAGTGGAAGGCGGCCTTGGCCAGATCGCCGTCGTCATAAGCGGCGACGGCGGCATTCTCATGCTCGCGTTTCTTATCGCCATGGAAACTCATTTTTCGCCCTCCAGACCCTCGCGAATGCGCTTGCGGGCGTCGCTGATCTGGGAGTCCAGGCTGCCTTCGGTGTCCTTTTTGGCGCGGCGCTCAGGGGCCTCGGGGTCCTTGGCCTTGGACTTGGCGGGGCGGTCGGCGGTGATGTCCTCGGCGACCTCATCCTGCAACTGGCCCATCATGTCGGACATGGAGGGGACGACGTCGGTCATCTGGGATTCCACGCCCTCCATCTCCTTGCCGTACATCTTTTCCCAGACCTTGTCGGTATCGACCTGGTCGCCGAGCTTGTCCTCGATTTCGCCCATGACGTCGGCGACGGCTTCGGGGTCGATCTTGACGACGGTGTTGATCGCGGACATCGACTGGGTGAATTCCTGGTCGGTCTTGGCCAGTTCGAGCTTGGTGAGCAGTTGCTCGAAAACCCAGCGCTTCATCTCGAGCTTGGCACCCATCATCTCGGCGGCGCGGCAGGACTGGAGGCTGCCAGCGAAATGCCCAACCAGACCGTGGATGTATAACCCCTTTGCACCCCCATGCCAGAAAAAATCCCCGCCCGCGTTCATGATAGGCGTTCCGCAACCCCCCAATCACAAATTGAAAGTCGAAAATCCCCTCTCCCGTCATCCGCCCGCCTCACAACGTGACGGTTTGCTGCGCCAACACCAGGTTGATCATGGAGTAATCCGTCCCGTCAATCACGCCGTTGCAGTCGAAGTCGCCATTGACCCAGCCCG
>CAIPTQ010000292.1 GCA_903868035.1 uncultured Phycisphaerales bacterium | reverse complement strand
CTCCCGCTCCAACTCCGCAATCTTCGTGCCCGCCGCCACGCAACCAGGACATTCAGGAAGGATCGCATCCATGCCATTTCACTCCGCGTTCCAAACGCTAGAGATATTATATGCACGGGCAAGGCGCTAAACAATTACCTTTGGTCTTCATCAGCCCGTCGGCGAACTTCCTCCAAACGTTGTCGTTCCTCTACCACCGTAGTCAATCTCTCCGCGACTTGTTTCGTTGCTTCTTCATTTCGTTCCTGGACACCAGGCACAATAAAAAGTTGACGGCAATTCGGGCAGGTGTCCTGCTCGCCGGCATTGTCGAGACTATTCTCCAACGCGGCTTGGCAATTGGGGCACTTGTGCAAGACTCTTCGACTTTTGACTTTGTATAACATTATGCACTCCGACAGGACCGGGACAGGACGGACAGAACCATTTTCCCGCGCGTCACAGGCCTAATCCTACCACCCCCAGCCTGCCGCGACCAGTCCGCGCCCGAGCCCGAGAAAAGGGACAGGAAGGCCAGGAACCATTTCCCGCGTATTTCCCAGCCATGGGCCGCATATTCGCCTCCGTTGGCCACGCATCCACAACCATCATGATACCCCAGGCCCGCTTGCGCGACCAGCGGCGTGCAAACCCCGCGCGCCCTGCGGTCATGAGCAGAAGCATCCAACAGCGGGCACAAGCACAAGTCCAAACACGAAACGCAAAACACGCCCTATTTCCGTGCGTGCGGTCCGGCGGCACGTATTTTGGCCTTGTGCTTTTGCCCCCCCCGCACTCTTCTGCAACTCGCCCCACACCATCACCTCGTCATACTCCAGCGCCACCGTCAAATGCTGCCCCGGATCGCTCACCACTACTTTCCCGGGAAACTCCGGCGCCAGTGGAGCATAAAAAGACAAAATCATCCGAATATCAAAATCTTGATAACTATATATTTTTGTAAAGTTGCCAGATTTTATTTGAAATGTGCGATTTCGAGGGTATTCTAAGACTGCTGACAGGTTGGATTTCAACTTCGACCAATCTCCGCGAACCCAGCACCCAGTTATCGGTCATCCAGGGCGTTGAGACGGCGCCTCATGAAAATTACCAGCTTGCATGGCTGCGCCTGCATATGTGTGCGGACGGATGGCCCTTGGTGCGCAAGCAGAGGAGAGATCATGCGCCGTGGAGCGCTAAGAAAGGAACCCTATGAAGAGTTTTTTGGGCATGTGCGCGGGGGTGGGCGTGGCTCTGGCCATCGCCGGGGCGGCGCGGGCCGACTGGAATCCCGGCGATCCCGCCAAATGGGTCCAACTGCCGGACCTCACCCCGACGGGGATGGATGTGCTGGACACGGCGGTTCCAACGGGCGTCTCCAAGATTCTGGCGGATGACTGGCTATGCCAGTCGATTGACCCAGTCACGGATATCAATATCTGGGGATCATGGCTGAATGATCAGGTGCCGGTCCGGCATTTGGCCGCGGGTGACGTATTCGATCCCGGCTACGTGACGTTCAAACTCAGCATTCATTCCGATGTGCCGGCCAATGGCACGGTCCCCAGCCATCCGGGCGCTCTGCTCTGGCAAACCGTGACCACCCCCACCGCCGTTCGGCTCTACTCCGCGCTGCTCGATCCCCAGCATGAGTTGTTTTACAACCCCAACATCAACCAGATCATCGGCACCGATCACATGGTATGGCAGTATAATTTCACCAACCTGCCCGACCCGTTCATCCAGCAGGGCACACCCGATAAACCGGTCATCTATTGGATGGATGTGCAGGCGCTGCCGGCCGATGGCCAGCAATCCGTCCTCTTCGGCTGGAAAACCGCGCTTCCGCCGCATCAACTCGACGACGCGGTGTTCGGCGACACGCCCTATTTTGCCGGCCCGCTGATCCCCGGCGGCATCGCCGGCTCGGGCTGGACCGACATGCATTATCCCGACGGGACGCAGTATTTCCCGCAGTCGTTGGACCTCTCCTTCGTCATCACCACACCGGAACCGGGCACGCTGGCCGGGATGGCGCTGGGCGGCCTGCTGCTGCTCGCGCGGCGCCGCAAGAATTGAGACCCGCGTCCCGCGTGTTTCGCGAACGCGCGAATATACGTTCACCGCGTCCGTGGCCAAGCCCCGGACGCGGTGAATCACGCGCTCAGAGCTTGCGCCCCATAGACGGATCGGCAATCACTCCACCGGAACCACCCGCAACCCCAGCTTGGCAAAATCCGGCGTCACAAACACCGCCGGCTTGAACTCGCCCCACACCATCACCTCGTCAAATTCCAGCGCCACCGTCAAATGCTGCCCCGGATAGCTCACCACCACTTTCCTGGGGAACTCCGGCGCCACCGCCGGCTTGGCCACGCCGTCGGCATACGTCACCGGCGCATAAGCGCTCAACTGCGACCGCACCGCCACCACGCCCGCCGGGTCGTACAGCCGAACCTCCGCGACGTGGCCCGAGTAGCGATCCACGATAATCTCCCGCGCGAGGACCGGCTTGCCATCCGGCGACATCTGCCCGTAGTACAGGTCATTGGTGCCCCGGTCGTCGTTGACCAGCATCATGAGAATGGGCCCCCGCGGACTGGGGGCGGTGGCGGGCAACTCGGCCAGCCCCAGCAAATCAGGCACGAGATCGGCCCGCAGGATGCTCGCCGAGCCCGCGCCGCCCAGCGTCGCAAAATTCACCGGCCGCGTGGCATCGCCCAGCCACGCCTTCTTCGTGTCCAGCTTGATGGCGAACCACCAGTCCTGCGCGTTCCGCCCCGCCTCAAATGCCGGCTGATCGAACGACGTGCCCAACAGCAGCACATCCGCCGGCACATTGGCTGCCGCTTCCCAATGCTGGCGAATCTGCAACAAGCCCTCGGCATTCACCGAGCGATCCTGTCCTTTGTCGTCCCGGTAATCCAGCCGCACGCCGGCGATCACCGTGGACGCATGAATCCGCGGCAACTGGCGCGACCATTCGGTGAGGCGGCGGGCCTGCTCGTCGACTGAAATCGGCGCGGGCAGGTTTTCGCGAGGTTTGACGCACGGGCAGCAGCCCGGCAGCATCATTAGCAGCACAATCCCAAGGACTTTGAAACACCCCATCGGCATTCTCCAAAACGACATGGTTCAACGACCGGCTTCCGCGGGCAGTATAATCCGGCAGAACACGCCGAGCACCTTCTCCAACACCGCCGCCGACACCCGCCCCTTGACTTCCGCCCGCCGGCCGCGCCAGTCCAGGCATTTGACCTGATCGGAAATGATGGCGCTCCCTTCGTCCAGGGCCACATAAAACGGCCACGGCTTGTCCACGCGCGTCGTCATCGGGCACACAATCGCCAGGCCCGTCTTCACATTGTAGTCGCGATGCGAGAGTACCAGCGCCGGGCGGCGGCCCGCCTGCTCGTGCCCGACCTGCGGGTCAAAATCCAGCCAGATGATGTCGCCCCGCTCGGGGCATAGCGTGCGGCTCATCACCAGGCCTCCTTGCCCACGGGCTGGCCCCAATCGACCACGTCGGGCCGGTCCCCGGGTTTGAGCCCCGCCAGCAACTGTTTGAGGCTGGGAATGTGTACCGGCTGGAGCACCACGCGCCCGCCGCCGGCCCGATCGTAGACCACGTCGAGTTCCGAACCTTCGCGAATCTTCGAGCGGAGGGCCACCGCCTTGGGTATCCGCACACCCAGGCTGTTGCCCCATTTTTGCACCATGACGGTCATTAGCATCTCCTTTTAGGAATATACAAAAGGATATACACAACCACGGCAGTTTTCAATCCCAACGCCCCACCTTCCCACCCATGCCACTGACCACTGGCCACTGACCACTGGCTAAAAAAAGAGGGCACGAAGAGGCATCTCCCAGCTCTCTTCGTGCCCGGCGTCAGTGCGGTCAGGGGTTATTTGGGCGCCGCGGCGTCCTCCTCGACGATGTCATAGATGATGCCGGCGAGTTGGATGGTCACGTTGTTGCCCAGCGACAGGTACTGCGTGGCCTCCGGGTTTTTGGCGATCAGGTCGAAATAGGCGTCGGAGTTGAAGACGACCTTCACGTGCTTGGCGTCCTTGGCGGCGTTCTGCACGCCGGCGTCGGTCCACTGGTTGCCGTTGAGATAGAAGGCGCGGTTGTTGATGGTCCGGGTTTGCTGGGCGTAGTTGCTGACCACGCGATAGCCGTCGGACTTGGCGTCGACGGCGGCCTGCCAGCCGTTGGCGGTCTGGTTGCCCAGGTTGAGTTCGGATTGCCGTACCGCGGGCGCGGCAGCCGCCCGGGCGACGGGCGCCGGCACGGAAATCACACCGCCGCTGGAAGCCCCGCTGCCGCCGTAAGTGCCACCTAGCGCGCCGCCGCGACGACCGCCGCCGCCACCGCCGCCACCACCACCGGCACCACCGGCACCACCGGCACCACCGCCGCCTCCAAAACCGGTGGAATAGCCGCCGCTGGTGTCGAGCGCGATAGGCCCGCCGACGATCATGCCCGGCTGTGCCGGCGCCGCGCTGGGGGCAAAGCGGTCTTTGGCGAGCGCCGAGCCGTTGCCGCCATTGGCGACCTGCAACCGGCTCTCATCCTGGGCGGCGACCTGTTTGGCCCCTTCCAGACTCTGCGTATTCCGCAGTGCGTAGGTGTTGATGCCATTGGCGACGGCCTGGCTGGAACCGGCCACCTCGCCGGCCCGAATGGTGTGGATGGCGCCGGCGGTATTCATGGCCACGCGGGTGTCATATTCCATCTCGCGCAGGCTGCGCTCGGCCAGCGGCACGCCGCGGGCGCGTTCGTCCTCGATGATGAGCATCGCCGTGTAGGGCGTCACCACGCCCCACTTGCGGGCCAGATCGACCACCTCGTCCTTGAGTTCCTTGTTTTCCCCGTGCAGGCGAATCTCATCCAGCAGATACCCCACCCGCCGCGTGGCCCACAGCTTGGCGATCCATTCCTTGCTGGTGTCCGTCTTCTCGTCAAACGTCACGGCCTGGGGGAATTTCTGCTGCACGCCGTTGACCATGCCCGTCAGCGTCACCGTGCTGTTGCCCGGCTTGTCATAACTGCCGAAGACCACGAGCTGGTCGCCCTTGAAGAGATCCGGCATGTCCTTGGGATAGACCTTGGAGAGCGCCACCCCGCCGGTGTCCATCTTGATGCCGGCGATGATCGGATCCTGCACCTTGCCCCAGAAGTTGCTCATCGAGATTTCCAGCTTCTCCTGCGGCAGCACGTACTGCGAGTAGCCGCGGGTCTGGTCCGCCATGATGTCCAGCAGCTTCGTGTTGACGTCCGTCCCCACGCCGAAGGTGAAGACGCGCACCTGCGCCCCCTTGGCGGCGGCCTGCTCGTGCTTGAGGATGGTGTCGATGTTCTGCTCGCCCACCGTCGGCTGCCCGTCGGTCATAAAGACCAGCATGAACACCCGCCCTTCCCTGGCGTCCCGTTCCTCCAGAGCCTTGATGAGGGCCTCGTCAATCGCCGTGCCACCCGCCGCTTTCAACCCCGCCGCATATTCCACGGCCTTCTTGCGGTTGTCGGCACTGGCGTCCTTCAGCCCGCTGAACAGCGGCTCGGCCTCGGTGCTGAACCGCATGATGTCAAACCGGTCCGCCGGATTGAGCGTGTCGATGCAATACTTGAGCGCCGTGCGCGCCTGCTCGATCTTGTCCCCCGCCATCGAGCCGCTGGTGTCCATGACGAAGACCACGTCCTTGGGCATGGGCTTGATGTCCTTGTTCACCGTGGGTGCGGCCAGCAGCACGAAATACCCTTCCTTGGTGGGGTCGGGCCGGTACGACAGCATGCTGATGCCCACCGGCGAGGCCTTGTGCCCGATGAACAGGTGGAAATCCGTGTCCGGGCGGATGTTTTTGCCCTCAAAACCCACCGTGGCGCTCTTGTCGCCCTTGAGGGTCTTGTCGATCTCATGCGTCGGCGAATAGAGCGTGGTGATCGGCTCGCTGCAATCCACCGTCACCTTCAGGATCACGTTCTGCAGCGGCTTACTCGAGAATTTCTCCGTGTTCAGCGTGTAGTGATAGTCCACCAGCCCGTTGTCCTGCTTGAGCAGCTCGGTGTAGCTCAGCGTGATCTGCTTCTTGCCATTGGCCGGGATCGGGAAGATATGCACGCGGAACATGTCCCGCCCGGCGTATTCCAGCAGCGCCGGATCCTTGCTCTTGCGCACAATGTCGTTGTAGATCGTCCGCGCCTTCTCCGCGGGCAGCAGTTCCGCCGGCACCTGCTTGCCGTCGATGTCCATCGTGAACTTGTTGAGCTGCGCCCCGAACGGCACCGGGAAAATGTAATCCCCCTCCAGCACCGACCCATTGGGGTTGTAAAACTCCTGGTCCACATGCGTCTCGGCCATCTGGTCGGTGATCTTCACATCCACCTTGTGGTACGTCACCTCCAGAGGGGCAAAACTGAAGTGCCCGCGCACGGTCGTTATCGGGGGGTTGGAGATGACGATCAACCCATCCGCCCGCAACGCGGAGGAAAAACCCACGGAAATGACGGCAAATGCGAGCAGGGAAGATAGAAGCTGCCGGAACATGTCAGGCCCTCCCAAAGGGGAAAGTGGTGCCGACGCCCTCGTCGGCCGGACGTGCCAAAGAACGTCACATCCAGATTGGACGCACGAGCCGCCGTCTGGTTCCATCAAATATCGACGATTTTTTTACCATCACCACGACAGCGAAAACGACAACTGCACCGACGACCAGCTATCCCACCCCCGCTGCCCCGAGAACTGCGACGACTCATACGTCGTCATATACGCCAGCTCAAAATGCTTCAGTAACCGCCATCCCACCCCGCATTGCACCGCGAACACCGCCGGCCGCGGCGTCACCGTGACCGGGTCATCATGCCGCCAGTTGTCTCCCTGCAACAGGGCATTATGGGCCACAAAACGCCCATACGGCCGGGCAAAGATGCACACCGATTGATTCGCAAATACGTTGTCGAATATGCCGGGGCAGGCGCAGGCGGCCTGGCTGGTGAAATCGGCGGGGTTGGACAGCTCCCCCGGACCAAAGTCATCGGGAAGATTATACCCCAAGCGCAACGTCGCCCCGGCACGCAGCTCATCCTGCAGCGAACCCACGGTCAGCCCCAGCTCCGGCAAAAACTGGAACGCCACCGGAATGCTCTCAATGGGCCGCACCGCCTGGCTGCGCCAACGGCGGTTGTACTTGAGCGAAAATTCCGGCTCATCATGAATCTGGTTGACCCAGCCGACGGGCTTGGGATCCTTGATGAGGTGGTGGATCATTTCCTGGGCGTTTTGCCCGAGGGATGATGGGCCGAGGATGCCGATGTCCACTTCCAGGGATTCAAAGGCGGAATAGGAACTGGGATTAAAGAGGCGGGCGGGTTGCGGGAAGCCGAACTCGGGGGGCGGGACGCGGCGGGCGCGCTGGAAGAACAAGCCGCCGTAGGTGTAGCCGGCGAAGGGGCGGTCGTTCTGTGGCACGGTCGTCGTGATGTTTTCCGGGGTGTACATCGAGAGGTTGCCCACGAAGCCCATGGCGAAATCGGCATGGCCGGCGAACTCATTACCGAAGGAGGGGACGTTTTTCAGAAAATCATCGACCCACAGGGCGCGCCAGGCGAGGGACAGGCCCACGCCGGAGGTATAGTGGCGATCGTGGCTGTCAAAGGGTTTGGCCCAGCCACCGTCGTTCTCCCAGTAGAGGGTGAGGCGCAGATCGTTGGGGGCGGCACGATAGTCGGCGAGGGTGGCCACGCGCGCCGCCGTGCCCGCCGCCGCTGACAGCGCGGCGGGTTCCAGCGCCAGCCGCGGCACGTCCAACTCCCCGGCCCCGCCGACACGGCCCAATAAACCCACCGCCACGAACATGATCCAGGTTGAACACACTGATCGCATAATACCTCCCTTGTTGACGCGCCGATTATCCGCCTGGGGCCGATAGGTGCAAGCGCAATACTGCTTCGTTCCTAAAGTGATGCGCCAGGGGAAAAAGTTTACGGAACCGGCAGTGCGGTATTGCAGAGGAGATTGGTGCGCGAAGGCTGGCGGCCCGTGCCCTGAACATCCAGGCGGTAAGAGTTGGCCGATACCTGGGATACACTGACCAGCGCATACGCGTTGCCCGCGACAAGGTCGGCACCGGCCTCGATGGCGCCCACGAGGGTGAGATAGTGGATGCCGTTGATCAGCGTGTAGCCGCCGCCATGTTCGTGGCCGGAAAAAACCGCCAGCATCTGGCGGCTGTGCTCCAGGATTTGGCGGACCTCCGCCCCCTGCTTGATGTTGCCGTCGGCGGTGTCGGCCAGGTCCAGTCGCTGATGGACAAAGACCACTGTGGGCCGGCGATGGGCGGCCAGGTCCGCCGTGAGCCAGTCGCGCTGGGCCAGGGGAATGTTGGCGTCTTTCCAGTCGAAATTGCCGGAGTCATAGGGGGTGCCGTCGGCCTTGAAGTTGCCGTCCAGCACGACAAAGTGAATGCCGCCCCGGTCGAAGGAGTAATACGTCTGGGCCGGGCTGATGTTGGTGTTGACGACCCGGGCCTGGAACTCCGCCTTGGAGAGCGAATCCATGTCATGGTTGCCCAGCACGTGGTACGTCGGCCCCTTGAATGCCGCAAAATGCGCTTCGACGGTGGTCAGGTACTTGAGCGTGTTCACCTTCACGGCCGTCGCGTCCTGGTCCTTGAAGTCGCCGAGTTCAAGCACAAAATCCGGCCGCGCGGCATTCATGGCCGCAACAAATCCGTCCGTCTTGCCCAAAGCGCTGCCGTAGTAGCGTCCGCTGGCCGTGGGGCGCTCGGCATAGTGAACATCGGTGATGATGCCCCAGCGCACGCCCTGCGCCGAAGGCGGCACGGTGGGGCGGGCGAGACAGGCCGGAAGACTTGGGAGAAACAGTGCCAGTAGTAACAGGAAGATGCGCTGGTGCATGGTGTCTCCTGCAAAAACAAGGCCCCCACGCGCCGGCCGCCGCGTATGCTCAAGCATGAAATCCCCCTGCCTCACTCCGGCTCTTCCTTCGGCTTATATGCCGCAATAATCTTCGCCTGCACCTGCGGCGGCACCACGTCATAATGGCTGAACTCCATGATGAACGCCCCCTGCCCGCTCGTTACGCTGCGCAACTGGTTGTTGTACGTCATCACTTCCGCCAGCGGCGCCACCGCCCGGATCATCGACATCCCCCCGCTCAGCGTGTCCACGGCATTGATGCGCCCGCGCCGCCCGTTCAAGTCGCCCGTGATGTCCCCCACATACTTCTCGGGCACCGTGATCTCCATGTTCACGATCGGCTCGAGCAGCGACGGCCGCGCCTTGGTGATGGCGTCCTTCAGCGCGTACTTCCCCGCCGTCCGGAACGCGATATCCTTGGAATCCACCGGGTGATACTTCCCGTCCGTCACCACCACGCGGATATCCTGCACCGGGTAGCCGGCGATGGCCCCGCCCGAAAGAATGTCATGCACACCCTTTTCGATCGACGGAATGTACTGGCTGGGAATGCTCCCGCCGAACGTGTCGTTGACGAACTCGAACCCCGCGCCGCGGTCCAGCGGCTCGACGCGCAGGTACACCTCGCCAAACTGCCCCGCCCCGCCCGTCTGTTTCTTGTGCCGGTAGTGCCCCTCGGCCTTGGCCGTGATGGTTTCCTTGTATGCGATCTTCGGCGGCTTGGTCGTCACCTCCAGGTTGAATCGATTCTTCATCTTTTCCAGCGTCACGCGCAGGTGCAGCTCGCCCACGCCGTGGATGATGATCTCGTGCGTCTGGGCGTCGTGCGACCAGCGGAAAGTGGGGTCTTCCTCCGCCAGCTTGTGCAGCGCGCCGGAAATCTTCACCTCATCCCCCCGGTTCTTGGGCTCAATGGCCAACGCGAACATCGGCGTGGGATACTTGGGCACAATCGGCTTGTATTCGTTGGTCTTGGCCGGATCGTGGGCGATCTGGTCCGGATGAATGTCCTCCACCTTTGCCAACGCCACCAAATCGCCGGCATACGCGGTCGTCGTCAGCTCCGGATGGTCGCGCCCCTCCACCTTCAGCACATGCCCCGTCTTGTGGGCCTTCTTCTCATCCCCGCAGACGAACTGCGTGTTGTTGTCCATCTTCCCCTGCAAAATCCGCAGCATCGCCAGCTTCCCGATGTACGGGTCGGTCGTCACCTTGAACACGTGTACCAGCAGCGGCTTGTCCGCGTCGCACGGAATTTCAATCGTCTCGGCCGTCTCCCCCTCGCCCTTGCGCAGCCGCTTCATTTTGCCGTTCGCCGGGCTGGGGGCTTCCTCCACCAGAATGTGCAGCAGGCCGTCGATGCCCACTTCGCTCTTGGCGGCGGTGAACAATATCGGCACCACATGCCCCGCGTTCATCGACTTCACAAAGCACTCGCGCAGTTCATCCAGCCCGATCTGCTCGCCGGACAGATATTTCTCCATCTTCTGGTCGTCGATCTCCACCACCGATTCCACCATCTCCTGGTGGATTTTCTTCACATCCCCAAAGTCCGTCGCCCCGTGGTCCAGGTCGAAGCAGTCCACCACATCCCGGCCGTAGTCCTTCGGCAGGTTGATGCAGTGCAGCTCCGGCCCAAATGTCTCCCGCAGGTTCTCGACCAGCTCCTCCAGCCGCGAGGCATCCTCGATCTTGTCGATCTTGTTGATCACGATCATCCGCGCCAGCCCCATCTCCCCGGCGGCATGAAACAGCCGCCGCGTGTTCACCTCGATCCCCGTCTCCGCGTTCACCACGATCACCGCGGTTTCCACCGCCGGCAACGCCGCCAGCGCCTGCCCGATGAAATCCGGATAGCCCGGCGTATCGATCAGGTTGATCTCGCGATTGTCATGGGAGGCGAACAGCAGCGTCGTGGACGTCGAGTGCTTGTGCTGCTTGGCCTCGGGTTCAAAATCGCTCGTGGTGTTGGCGTCGTCCACCGAACCCATCCGCGTGATCACGCCACAACGGTGCAGCATGGCTTCTGCGAGGGTCGTCTTCCCGGCCCCGCCATGTCCGACCAGGACGATGTTGCGGATGTCGGAGGGCCGGTACGAAGCTACAGCGGGCATAGGGTGCTCCTTTGGGAAAAAGGTGCCAAATATGGACGCGCCGCAGCGGGCCGGAATCAGCCCGGAGGCGCGGCGAGGGGGGCCGAGTATAGGGGGATTGCGCTGTGGAGGCAAAACTGTTTGGGTCGTATTTAGATCTTACGGATTCGTGGTGAATTCCGACGACTGTCTTCTGACTCCTGTCTTCTGTCTCCCCCCTAGAACCGCACGATGAACGTCGCCTGGATCACCTGCGCCCGCCCAAACTCCGGACGTATCTCCGGCAGCGGATCATATTGATACCCCAAGTCAAACGATCCCCATTTGGCGAAATGCATGCTCAGCCCCGCCGTCCAACTGGCGTTGCCCAAAAAGTCCACGCCGGTCCCGGCCCGCACAAACAGGAACGGGAAGAGCTGGTGGTCGATGCCCAGAGAGACGCGGCTGTCATGCAGCGTCCCGTTCTTGTTCTGATAGATCCCTAGTTCATAATCCGCGTACACGCTCGAATTCTCGGCATATTCATACGAGACCCCCGGCCGCGCCAAAAATTGCTGCTGCGTGCCCGTGTCCCGCGTGTTGATCACCATCGGCGGATACGGATTGGGCAGCGGCACCGTCACCACCGTCAGGCTGCGATACGGCTGCGCCCCGTATTCCACGATCAGCCCCAGCAGCCACTTGTCGCACGGCGCGTACAGCCCGCCCAGACGCAGCCGATAGCTCTCGGCATTGCCGTCGGCGTAAATCTGCCGCCCCGCCACCGTCCCCCGCTGCACCACCTCCGCGCGGGCGACGTTCACATCAATCCCCAGCGCCAATTTGTCAAATCGCTTGGCCCACTGCACCTGGGCCGTGTCCACGCTGTAGCCGAATTCCATCCCCTGGTTGTTGGGCTCGTGGTTGCTGCGGATTTGGCTCACCGTCGGTTGGATCGTGCCCCACTCGCCCATGTCCCACGTGAACGATTCGCCAATGATGTGCAGCCGCGTCGTGCTGTCGAACATCACCAGCGAGTAGTACGGCGTGATCACCAGGCCGTTGCCGGGCAGGTGGTTCCAGTCGGCGCTGGCCGGGTTGATCGCCGAGGACCAGCGGTTGGCCACCGTCGCGCCGCCAATGCTGGAGACTTCCGTGAAGCGCACAAACGCCGGGGCCAGCCGCAGCGAGAAGTCCCCGCTGTAGTCCCCGGCCAGAACGGCGGCGGGCAGCAGCCCCAAGATGGCGGCGACGAACAGACCAACTCGTGGCATAAAATTCTGGCGCATGAAAATCCCCATAAAAAGCAGACGTGACCAAGAATCCCGCTTGAATGGGCGGCATTATGGGGGGGACTTTTGAAAAAGGCAATATGCTGGGTATGACTATCGCACCACTTCTTATTGCTTTCCCGGTAAAAATCAAATCTCTCAAATCAGGTCGGAGGCCTCTCGCATTTGCCCAATTCCGCCACGCCGCACCCGGGACAACGCCTATCCCACATGCGCTGCAAATCCGTGTCAACTTTGCAAGATGCGTTTGAGGCGGATTGTGAGAGGTTGGGGGCGTTTGAGCTGACATTCCCACACCGTAAAGATTTTCCATCCGAGCTTTTTGAGACGATGGCGCACAATACGGTCGCGATTGGAATTGCGGAAGAATTTGGATTTCCAGTACGAGACGTTGGTGGCGGGCATGGATCGCCCCTGCTTGCAAGAGTGACGATGCCAGAAGCAGCCGTCGACGAAGAGGGCGAGTTTTTGTTTGGGGAAGGTGAAGTCGGGCGAGCCGAAGAGGGGGTAGTGGCGACGCCAGCCGGTGATGTGGATTTGGCGGAAGAGGGCGATGAGACGGAGTTCGGTGGATTGGTTTTGGGAGGAGCGGACGGCGGCCATGATGCGCGAGACCGGCAAGTGGTGAATATCAGGATGCATCCATGTCCGGCACTTTATCGGAGTGATTGAGGATTTCGATTGCAGGCGTTGGGCCGAGCCCATTTTCAGGCAGGAGGAAGCTGCGCCCGTCATCGACGAAATAGACGTAGCCACAAGCATCGCCCCCGCCGACAGGATGCAGGAAGATGGCCCACCCTCTTGGGCGGCGCTCGATTTGAATTTCAGGTGCGTGGCGACAGTCGTAGTCATGCGAGCCCAGAACGATTCGTACGCCGTCGGCTTCGCGAATCACGACCGGAACATACGGTGGCCCGAATTCCGGGATGGTCCCGGCGGCGACTTGGTCGCGGAAGAGGTTGGCATTGTACGTAGGGATCGCAAGGCGGAATTCTTCCATCGTGAGCGCTCCTAATTTGGAAGCAGTGTAGCTTGCTTCGATGATAGGAGCAATGAGAAAGTCGATTCACACGTCTGAGTACGCGGCGCTCTGCGAGGAGTTGCGTGCCGCGCGCAGGAATGCGGGGCTGTCCCAGCGGGCGTTGGCCGAGCGGTTGAAGGTGTCACCGAGCTGGGTGGCGAAGGTGGAGACGGGGGAGCGGCGGATCGACCTGATTGAATTCAGGTGGTTTGTGGCCGCGTGTGGCGGCAATCCGAGCAAGGCATTTGCCAGTGTCGCGCGGCAGTTGCCGGGAGCGCCGGCTATTCGCGAGCGGAAGGCGAGGCGACCTTGACCGTATCGGACAGCGACATGCGGTGTAGGCTGCTGTTGAAGGTATTCCAGATGCCCGCGGTACAGACGATGGTGTCGCGGAAGTCGTCCGTCACTAACGCATTTGTAGGGTCGCTGATTCCAGTGATTATGCCGACAATCGAGGAGATCGACCAGGCGCTCGTGATCCTGGGAATGGAACCCGGAAATGTGCGCTGTGCTTATTGCGGCGACGGGGCGACGGAGTGGGATCACCTGAGACCGCTGGTGAAGGACCTGCGGCCAACGGGCTATATCTCAGAGATTGCGAACCTCGTGCCCTCATGCGGAAAGTGCAATCAGAGCAAGGGGAACAAGTATTGGCGCGACTGGATGTTGAGCAAGGCTCCAAGAGCGCCCACGGGGCGGGGAATTTCAGATGTTGAACAGAGAATTGAGCGGCTGGATCGGTACGAACAATGGAAGCCGCCGACCAAGGTGGATTTTGCGGCGATCGTCGGTGCGGAGGAGTGGGCGGCGTACTGGAAATTGTGGGAGGTGTTGATTACTGACATGCGGAAATCACAGGAAGTGGCAGAGGCTTTGCGTCAGCGAGTTCTTCTGGCGCTGAAGCAGAGATGATGTACAATGACTCCGGCTTGGCGTCAAATGTCGCCGGGACGGATGTAAAGACACGGCCCAAAATGGAGGTCACATGGCAGTCGATCGTACAACTTACAGCGTCGCGGACTTCATCACCTGGCAAAAGAACAACATGCTGTTGTTAAATCCCGCGTTTCAGAGGAAAGAGCACACATGCAAGATCACGCGCAGTTCCTCGAATCGAATTCAAGTCCGTGCAAATGCTGGAGGAGGTGATTTTGCAGAATCGGAAATTTGTCGATTGGTTGCCATATGACGAGACACAAAGTCGGGCGAAGTTGTACTTGCGGGCCGGACGGCCGTTTACCGAAATCTCCCAACCACAACGAGATATCATTAACCGCGTCGTTATCACGCGGCACGCAATTGCGCACTCGAGTGACCATGCGACTGCGAAATTTTTACACCAGGTTATTGGCACTGCCAGACTCGCGCCACATGATCGTAGGCCTGGCGCATTTCTCAGGCTGGTGGCGCGAACAATGCCCAACCTCACAAATTATGAGATATTCGCCCGCGAACTTGCACACGCTGCAAAAGACCTGTCGAAATAGAATTTGATGCGCGGCGCAGGTGGATCTTCGCCCTTGTCGCGGAGGATTTGGATGAGGCCCCAGAAGGCACCGGACTCCTTGCCGTTGAGGCCGGCCATGGCCCCGGCGATGGAGAGGTCGTTACAGGGGAAGGAGGCGGTGTAGAGGGTGCAGGGGGGGATGGCGGCGGCGGGGACCTGGTGGACGTCGCCGACGTGGAGGTCTTCGGTGCCGAAGTTGGCGTGGTACATCTGGGCCTTGTCGGGGTCGATGTCATTGGCCCAGAGGACCTGCCAACCTTGGTGTTGGAGGGCGAGGCGGACGAGGCCGATGCCGGCGAAGAATTCGGCGGTGGTGAGGGGCAGCGAGCGGGGTGATTTGCGTTTAGGAGGGGGGCGTGTGGGGGCGAGGGTCATTTTGGGTCCGTCCGTGGCGGGTGGGGTGCTTCCAATTTAGGAGCATCGTAGCTTGCTCCTATTTTGGATGCAATGGAAAGATTCGTTACCGACAATGGACACCTGTGTTTTACCCACCGGGTGGTATACGCTTGCAGGATTGACCAGCATGTTTTCACGCCAATCTACGATTTATACATAATCGGCGAGATTAACACCACCGTTGCCACATCTCTCTGAGAATCTGGCTCCTCGGCTTGGAATCTGTTCATCTTGGACGGGATACATGTGTATTTGTGTCCAACACGGCAAGTGCTGCGGGACCGGATTGATGATATATGGTTCGTGGTGAAATTAAGTTGCGGTCCGGGCACCGGGGATCAACGCCCCCGCCGCCGCCGCCCCAGCAGCGCCAGCATCCCCCCCGCCAGCAGCGCCAGCGAACCCGGCTCGGGCGTCGCCGTGTCCAGGCCCAGCGCCGGGTCAAAGTTCAGGCCCAGGATGCCGGCGGGTTCATCAAACGTGATCCAATCGAAGTAGCCCTGCACGGGGGCGAACCCCGCCATCGGGTCATAGGGATCGCTCTGGTCGATGGGCGTGGAGGAGATCAGGAAGTTCATCCCGAAGATGCCGTCGAGGGTGAGTATCTTGCCGGTGGCCTGATCTTGCAGGCTGATGTCGTTGACCAGCACCGGCGCGCCCAGGAAGCGGATGTTGAATTGATCGTTGCCGCTGCTGGTGCCTTCCATCGTGCGCAGCAGCAGCGAATCCAGGAAGAAGCCCGCCAGCGTGACCGGATCCCCGCCGATGCCGCCGATCGCCAGCGTGAACTGGTCGGTCAGCGGGGTGCCCGAATCATCCACGAGCACCGGCGCGGCCGTGCCGAAGGTTCCGGCCAGGTAGTGGACGTGGAGATTCGCGGCCTGAAACGTGGAGATCATGCTGGCCACGGCGCCCGTGTCCAGCAGCCAGTTGCCTTCCGACGCATACGTCCCCCGCGTGATCCTGATCCCCGGCACGTTCTCCACCGGGTGCTGCGGATCGGGGAACAGCAGCGCCACGGGGTCCGTGCCGATGAACGGATTATGCGTCAGCGTCGGCGCGACCGGCGCGTCCGCGTTGCTGGACGTGAGCTGGATGAAACGGTCGAAGGAGGCGTACGAGAGCTTCACGTGGTGGCTGGTCGTGGGGATGCCCGGGTTCGTGTCCTTGGCCAACGCGTTGTAAGGGGTGTTGGGCGCGTAGACGTAGGTATGCAGAAAAACGTCCGGCATGTCGTTGATGGTGTCGATGTTCGCGAAAAAATCGCCCAGGTTGTTCACCCGCGTCGGGTCGATCACCACCACCTTGCCCTTCATCGCCGGCATGCCGATGACGTCCGTCGCGTTGAGCTGGCCGATCATTTGCGTCGTTTCGTCAAGATTATTCGGCAAATCAAAGGTGTCTGTGCCAAATAGGGCCAAAAGATCATTTAACTCCTTGAGTGAACCTAAACCGAGATCCTGCAGCGCTTTATTGATTGCATCCGAGAGTTCACCGGTCTGGCCCACCACTGGATTTTGCACAATCTGATGCGCTATCGGGCCGATTTGCAGGCGCACGTTGTTGGTGGCGGGGTTCACCGGGTTCTGCACCAACGTGTAGGGGGTGGTGTTGGCGGTCCCGTCGGTGTTGAAAACATCCAGGTCGGTGCGGGTGTAGTTGTAATTGGCGATGCCGACGCGGACTTCCTGCGATACGGCAAACATATCCGAGCCCAACACCCCCACGTCGCTATAGAGGGTGTTGCTGGCGGGAATTCCCAGCGAATTGGCGGTGGTGTCGGACAGCAGGATGCTGCTGGCCCCCGTGTCAAAGTAGCCGGTGATGTTGAACACCTGCCCGGTGGTGGTTGTGCCGTTTGCCCAGTCGTCCCAGTTGAACACGTCCACCGTCGCGGACGCCGGCTGGGTGTTGTTGCCGACATATATGATCGCGTTGATTTGTGGCTGATCCGCGGCCGCCGCCTCGACGGCATGGCCCGTGGCGGCATCCTGCAGGTCCACGCCCCGCGCGCTCTGCCAAATCGCCAACACGCAAGCCAACGATAACGCGCCGGCACGCGCCTGCCTGGACATAAAGGCCTCCAATTCGCCCCGCTTGGCACGCTTCTGGAATTGTTGTGTCAAACGCCAAGGGATGAATACAGAATACCCCCAAATCCCGATAAAAAAATAGATTAATCGCGCATTCGCAAACATGACGGCAAAAGCCGCAAAACCATGCCGTTCCCGCCCCTTAAAAAAAAGCGGCCGCCCCAAGGGCGACCGCCAAAATAATCTCCGCATCGCGTATATCTCTTCCGCCCACTGACCACTGACCACTGACCACTGACAAACTAACTAACTTCCCGGCCGCAACTGCACGCGGAAATCCTCCGCCGCCGCCGACATGCTCGTGAACGTGATCGTCTGGTAGCCGCGCGGCGAGATGCGCTCCCCCTCCCAGCCGATGTTTGAATTCTCCACCGGCGTGCCATACTTGTCGGTGAACGAATATTTATAGTCCACCGTCAGCTCGCTGTTTGTGCGGTTCGCGACCTGTATTGTCACCTTCAACTGGCCGGCGCCCACGCGTTCGGGCTTGGGCACCACCACGCGAATTTTGTCCTGCAACCCATAGCCCGTCAGGCTCACTTGTAGCGGCGAGTTGGGGTCTTGCCAGGCCGGAATCGGCCCGTCGCATCCGGCCGCCAGCAGGCTCAGCGACATAAATCCCATGGCGAACAGCTTTTTCATCGTTTTACTCCAAATAACCAAATCTGCAAGAAATTTACCTAAATTACGCTGAAAAATAACCAGAAATAACACCTTACGGCTGCGGCGGCGACGGATTGATCGGCTCCACCCGCCGTTCCTCCGTCACCGTCGTAGTGCTCTCCACCCGCCGCGTCGTCGTGACCTGCAAATTCATCGGACCCGTGATTTCCAGGCTGATCGTCATGTTCGACAGGTCCACCGCCTTGAGCCCCTGGCTCAGGCCGATGCCCGCCTTCAAATCGCCGTACAAATCCTCCGGGGCGCCGGCATAGCCCACCGCCATCGAGGCGTAGCTCGTCGCCGTGCCCCCCGTGGCGCTGTTGACCCGCACGCTCTTGACGCCCGGCGTTTTGGTCAGCCAGTCCTTGATCTTCAGCGAATCGTCCACTGCCGCGGCCTTGTATATCCGGATCTCCACCGGATCATACTCCGCTGGCAGCGACCACTTCTGGGCCATCTGCCCCATCAGTTCCTCCGACAGATAACGGGTAAACACATTAATATTCGTCTTGGTCATCGGCAGGGGCATGTCCACAAACGCCGTGCCCAAATTGCGGGCGTCGGTCGTCGCCACGGCCTTGGCCATCAGGCGGATCGCCGCCCCGCCGGTGGCCTGCGTCGTGGGCTTGGCCGTCACGCGCACCAGCACGTCGGCCTGCAATTCCGTGGCCAGCAGCCGGCTGGCCGCCGGATCGCTGTTCTCCAGGCGGAGGATTTGCTCGCGGGTGAGCTTGGCGCGGGCGGCCTCCGAATCCTGCACGCGCACCTTGCCCGAGTTGTCAAAGTACCGCACGATCGACGCTTCGATCATCTGGTAATCGTCGGGGGTGGCGCCGAAAACATCGACCTTGTCCGTGGGCCGCTTCACAATCGTGCTGCTGGTGTAGGTCGCCGGCCCGCCGCTGGTGAAGCCGCTGGAATCCGTGCGGTTGATGTTGGTGTTGGAGGCGCTGCTGCCATAGACCGACGCCGAGGTTGACTGGCCCGACCCGGTGAGCGAACTGGTGTTGTTGACGGCCACCGCGCCCGTTGCCGACTGCACCTTCTCGACGCGGAACACTTCCTCCATGCCGTCCCGGGGCAGCGGATCGCCCTGGATGGTGCGGTTGACGAAGATCATCATGCGCGGGCTGCGCTTGGCGTAGGCCGCGACAAACGCGTCCTCGTTGCGGATGCTGGGGCTGGCGCCGACCAGCGGCGTGCCGGCAGGCACCATGCCGCCGGGCATGGCCGTGGGTTGCGCACCTGGGAAGGGTGTGACCGGCTGCACGCCGCCGGGAATATAGCCCACCGGCGGCAGGGGCTTGGGTTCGGCGATGGGCCGATAAGCCAAAGGATCATTGGCGGCGGGCACCGCCACCGTGGGGACGGCCGTCGTGCATCCCACAATAAGCGAAAGGGTTCCGGCAAAAATCGCCGCCGCAAGCACATGCCATTTCATATTCGATACCTCCTGAATAGTGTGGCTTATCAGATCATCGTACTCATCGGACGTTAGTCATGCCAAGAAAACGCGATGATCTGGAAGAAAAGCCGCTAATTCGTAACAGTGAATATAATCGGCGAAAACACGGAATCAATGCATCATTAACAATTCATGTGCCGATAATAACCCGTTGGCAGGAGCGCCAACCCGGTCGGTCCAAAAGATGGGTTCTTGCAACATTGACCAACTGCGAGTGTTTGGGTATTGTGAACCTGTTCGTTTCCCTTCCCGCGGACATTCCGCGGGGCGGTTGCCGGGCGAGGCGCGCTGTTGGGTTTGACATGGGCGCGTGGCAAACGTTAGTTGGGGTCTTGCGACTGCATCCAAAAGGACGCAAACCATGGCGCAATTGCAGAAACTACCCGCCGCGTGGGAACACGTCGCGGCCCCGCGCCGGAATGTGGATGTGCCGGAGGGCCTGTGGCTCAAATGTCCGGCGTGCGGGGAGATGATCTACCGCAAGACCATGCAGGAGCAGAATCATTCCTGCCCGGACTGCCGGCATCATTTCCGGGTGGATGCCCAGGAACGTATTGACATGCTTGTGGACCCGGGGTCGTTCGAGGAGATGGACCAAACCCTTGCGCCACGGGACATTTTGCAGTTCACGGACAAGAAATCGTACGCCCAACGGCTGGCGGATGAGCAGAAAAAGACGGGAAATAACGATGGTTTGCGGGCGGGGCGGGCGTTTGTCAAAGGGCGGCCGGTGATGCTGGCGGTGATGGATTTTGCGTTCATGGCCGGGTCGATGGGGGCGGTGGTGGGGGAGAAGATTACGCGGGCGGTGGAGCGGGCGACGCGGGAGAATTTGCCTATGGTTTTGGTGAGTTGTTCGGGGGGGGCACGGATGCAGGAATCGACGATTTCGTTGATGCAGATGGCGAAGACATCGGCGGCGTTGGCGCGGTTTGACGAGGCGGGGGGATTGTTCATAAGTGTATTATCTGACCCGACTTATGGCGGGACGACGGCTTCGTTTGCGATGCTGGGGGATGTGATTTTCGCGGAGCCCAAGGCGCTGATTGGGTTTGCGGGGCCGCGGGTGATAGCCAATACGATCCGGGCGGAGCTGCCGGAGGGGTTCCAAACGGCGGAATTCCTGCTGGAGAAAGGGTTTATCGATCGGATCGTGGCGCGGCAGGAGCTGCGGAGCGACATCGCGCGGGTTATTGACTATTGCGGAAAATAGCCGCGGTGATACCCTGTGCCACTACTTATAATCATCAATTCCTGAAATAAAATTGCGGCAAATTTAAGATATTTCTTTGCATCTTCGACATGTTTGATTATTTTTGCATTTTGCTGGTTTTCGCAACAGCGGGCAAGAATACTCCAACTTGTGCGTTTTGATGCGCAAGCACCTCTTTTCTCCATTCATTTCTGAGGAGGTCTGGGCATGCGCAAGCACGTATATTTTTCGGTTGTGGCGGGTTGGTTTTTGTCGGCTTCGGCATTGGGGGTGATGGTGCCGGTGCCGGTGGCGGGGGATGCGCCGGTGGCGGTGGACATGCTGCGGCCGGGGAATCCGGCGGTGCTGCCGCTGACGGGGACGTGGAAGTTCAAGCTGGAGCAGGGGGTGAGTCCGGCGGTGCGGGGGGAGTTGCCGGCGGACACGGCGGTGCCGGACTTTGCGGCACCCACGGCCTCGGACGCGGACTGGAAGACCATACCGGTGCCGGCGAAGTGGGAGATCGAGGGCTTCTCGATGATGACGTATCAGGAGCGGCCGGCGACGTCGAAGGACATCGGGTTGTATCGGCGGGCGGTGGATGTGCCGGCGTCGTTTGCGGGGCAGACCGTGCTGTGGCATTTTGACGGGGCGTATGACGGGGCGGAAGTGTTTGTGAACGGGGAGCGGTGCGGGTATCACGAGAGCGGCTTTACGGCGTTTGACATTGACGTGACCAAGGCGCTCAAGCCGGGGCAGCGGAATGTCATGGCGGTGCGGCTGTACAAGAACACGTCGTCGGCGACATTGGACCATGGGGACTTCTGGTGCCTGGGGGGCATTTATCGCGAGACGTATCTGCTGGCCCTGCCGCCGTTGCATGTGCGGGATGTGACGGTGGTGACGGACCTGGACGCGCAGTACAAGGACGCGACGCTGAAGTCCACGGTGAAGGTGGCGGGGACGGCGGGGGCGCATTTCACGGTGAGCGGGGAGCTGTACAACCTGGACGGCACGAAGGCGGCGGCGCCGGCGATGAGCCAGGCGGGGGACATCGGGGCGGACGGCACGGCGACGGTGGCGCTGGCGGCGCCCGTGATGGGGCCCAAGCTGTGGTCGGCGGAGAAGCCGAATTTGTACTACGTGTTCTATCGGTTGTCGGACGGGACCAAGACGGTGGAGCGGGTGGAGGAGCGGATCGGGTTCAGGAAGGTGGAGCTGAAGAATGGCGTATTCGAGGTGAACGGGGTGCCGGTGAAATTCGCGGGGACCAACCGGCATGAGGAATACTCGCCGTTCGGCCACGCCCTGAACGAAGAATGCTGGCAAACGGATGTCAAGCTGATGAAGGCGTGCAACATCAATGCCGTGCGCACGAGCCACTACAACCACGCGGAGCGGTTTATGGAGCTGTGCGACTAGGCGGGGTTCTATGTGCTGGATGAAATCCCATCCTGCTGGGTGGCCAGCGAGATCAACAATGCCACGCGGACGTGGGCGTACACCTTCCGCTCGAAGGAGACGCTGGCGCGGGACAAGAACCGGGCGAGCGTGGTGGTGTGGAGCTGCGGCAACGAAAGCAGCTACGGGGTGAACAACCAGGCGGAGTTCGACTACGCGAAGGCCAACGATCCGACGCGCCTGGCGTACATCTCGCAGGCGAACCTGGGGCAGAACCGCCGGTCGGACTTTGAGGATTACCATATATATCCCACGCCCACCGTGGAGGAGCGCCCGGCGGTGAACGGCCGCGTGCAAAACCAGGGCCAGTCCCTCAAGAGCCTGGCGGCGAGTCCCAACCGCGCGCGCTGCCCGGCGATTTTGACCGAGTATGGCGCGGGGGACAGCAAGACGCTGAATGACAACTGGGCGTTCATCTGGTCCAGCGACGCGATCGTGGGCGCCTTTCTCTGGGAATGGCAGGCCCAGGGCATGTTCGACAAGTTCCCGGAGCGGTGGGGCACCAACGCGCCGGGGGCGCGGACGAACGACCGGACCACGGGCTACCGCGCCTCGGGCGGGCAAGGCCCGGTGTCGGCGGACCGGAAGATCCAACCCATGTACAACATGTTGAAGACGGCGATGGCCCCGATCAACACGAGCGCCAGCGAGGTGACGGCGGCGAACGGCAAGTGCGTGGTGCCGCTGCAGAACCGGTATTCGTTCACGGACCTGAGCGAGCTGACGTGCCGGTGGCAGGCGCTGGCGGGGGCGAAGGAGCTGGCGCAGGGGGAGAGCCGGGTGGCGGTCAAGCCGCGGACGACGGGGGACGGGAGTTTTCCGGCGGCGGCGGGGATGGACACGCTGAAGCTGGAGTTTGTGCATGCGGAGGGGTATAGCGTGTATACGGTGAGTGTGAAGGTGAAGTGAGGAGGGAGGAGTGGGCGTTTCGGATGACGGCGACCAAACGTAACCACGACGGCACGACGATTTTGACACCGAGAACGCCGAGGGCACAGAGGGCGCAGAGACGGGCATGAGGAATTTGAGATTTCAGATTTCAGATTTGAGATTTGAGATATTTGAGATTTGAGATTTGAGATATTTGAAATTTCAGAACACTTGCCAGGAAAATATCACAGGCAACCTTGCGCGACCACCCAGACAGTTGACCAGAAAATCACCGACCGCACCATTACGCGTCAAATCTGCCCCTGAGAAGTGGGCAGTTGTCAGTGGACAGTGAATCCCGGGGTGGACGCCGACGAGGGCGTCGGCACCACTTCAGGTTTCGGTGGGGGGTTCGGGGATGGGGTCGCGGTAGCGGGTGCGAACGGCGAGGAATTGCTCTTCGGCGGCCTGGAAGGCGGCGATGATGTTGGGGTCGAAGTGTTTGCCGGATTCCTTAAGGAGGATGTCCTTGGCGACTTCGTGGGGAAAGGCGGATTTGTAGACGCGCTTGCTGGAGAGGGCGTCGTAGACGTCGGCGACGGCCATGATGCGGCCGCACAGGGGGATTTGGATGCCGGCGAGGCCGTTGGGGTAAGCCGGTGCCGTTGAAGCGTTCGTGGTGGGTGGCGGCGATGTCACGGGCCATGCGGAGGAATTTGGCATCGGGGTGGCGCTCGATGGCGGCGGCGAGGGTGTGGGCGCCGATGGTGGTGTGGGTCTTCATGATTTCAAATTCGCGGTTGGTGAGTTGGCCGGGCTTGAGGAGGACGGCGTCGGGGATGCCGACCTTGCCGATGTCGTGGAGGGGGCTGGTGTCGTGGAGGGTGCGGACGAAGTCGACGTCGATTTCGTCGGTGTAGTGGCCGAGGGCGGTGAGTTGTTCGGCGAGGATTTCACAATAGGCCTGGACGCGTTCGAGGTGGGCGCCGGTTTCGGGATCGCGCGATTCGGCGAGCTTGGCCAGGGCGATGATGGCGACATCGCGGGTCTGGGCTTCGCGGAGGTCGGCGGCGGAGCGGCGGAGTTCCAGTTGTGCCGTCACGCTGCGGGCGAGGACGCGCAGGGTGTCGAGTTGTCTTGGGGTGGGCTGGCGGGGTTGGGTATCGACAACGCAGAGGGAGCCCAGGGGTTGGCCGTCGCTGGTGACCAGGGGCGCGCCGGCGTAGAGGCGGACGTACGGGGGGCCGGTGACGAGGGGATTGTCGTGGAAGCGCGGGTCCTGGGTGGCGTCGGGAATGACGAATACCTGGGCGAGGTCCTCCTGGGCGATGACGTGGGTGCAAAAGGAGATATCGCGCGCGGTGTGATCGACGGCGAGGCCGACACAGGCTTTGAACCATTGGCGGTCGCAGTCCACGAGGGAGACCAGGGCGATGGGGGCGTCGAGGATGAAGGCGGCGAGTTTGACGATGTCGTCGAATTCGGCTTCGGGGGGCGTGTCGAGGACATTGAGGCGGCGCAGGGCGGCGAGGCGGAGGTCTTCGGTGGGTGATGGTGGCGGCATCATCATGGTTCAGGCTCGCAGAGTGCTGGTGGAAATCCGGGGCTTTTTAGTTGATCGGGTGATGGTGGGGGTATCATTTGGTCGAAGTGGCCGGAAAGACTAAACATTTGTTAAGGGAAGGCGTTTTCACCGGAAAAGGGGGGGGCGATGCGTCCATGCCGTGGCGAGCGGCCGACGAGGCATCGGCACGACGATTTCGACACCGAGAACGCCGAGGGCACAGAGACGGGCATGAGGAATTTGAGATTTGAGATATATGAGATTTCAGATTTCAGATTTCAGATTTGAGATTTCAGAAATCTTGTGAGGAACGCAAGAAGATGCGTGATAGTCGTACGAAGGGACACGAAGAATTTGAGATTTCAGATATTTCAGATATTTCAGATTTGAGAGTTGATATTTGATATTTGAGATTTGAGATTTCAGAAATCTTGTGAGGGCAGACAGTTATTCATTCGCCGATCCTTATCGTCGGACGGGGTTCCCTTATCGCCGGGGAACCTGTTGCCGCCGACGAGCCAGCAATCCCAGCAGGCCGATGCCGAGAAGGGAGAGCGCGGCGGGCTCGGGGACGGAGGTGCCATATTCGATGCGCAAGGCCTCGCCGCCAGGCACGGACACCACGCCGTAGTACCAGTTGGCCGGGGAGAGGCTGCCGGCGAACTGCAGATTCAATGAGCCGACCAGATCGACATTGGCGGCGGTGAGGAGGTCGAAGTAATCGCCGAACTGGGGCGTGGTGTAGGCTTCACCGATGACGGTCACGCCGGCGCCGTTGTCGAAGATGGCGTTGCCGGACGCATGGTCGATCAGGGAACCAAGCACGGCGACGGTGTCGTAGTGGCCGGGGCCGGGGGCTTCGAGCTTGACGGAGAGGGTGCCGCCGGCGAGTTCGTGGTAGGTGCCGACGATGGTGAGCGTACCGGTTTGCCCGCCGACGAAGCCGTTGGGGCCGAGGTAGCCGCCGTTATCGAGGAGGACATCGCCTTCAATGGTGCCCTGGCCATAGACCGTGCTGTAGGCGAGGTTCAAGGTGGTGTTGCCCATGATGTGGAGACGGTTGGGGGTGGAATCCAATAAGAGGGGGTCGGCGGTGCCGACGGTGATGGCGCCGCCGTTGAGGACGACCATGCCATTGCGGGCGAGCTGAAGGGAGACCTCGACGCCGAGTTGACTGCCCGCGCCGACGGTGACGACGCCGCTGCCGCCGCCGAGTCCGCCGAGGCCATCGCCGCCGACATCGAGTTTACCGCCGGTGAAGAATGATCCTAACGCTTGGCCATGCACCAGCCAGAGGGAGCCGGCGTTTTGCAACGTGACGGTGCCGGCGGACATGTTGTTGCCCTGTCCGCCGACGGTGGCGCGGTAGGTGTCGAGGAGGCCGCCGTGGGTGACGACGATCGCGGCGGAATTGCCGGCCTGGCCGACGGTCAAGCCGGCGCTGGCAGCCGAGACTTTGAGGAAGGTCGCGTGGTTTTGATCGAAAAGGTCGCCGTCGATCACCATATCGGCGGAGGAACCGACCTGTTGCGCCATCACCACGGTTTTGGCGAAGGCCTCACCACCGACGGCCAAATCGAGCCGGCCATAGCCGGCATTCCCCAGCACCACGCCGCCGGCGCTGGCGTCAAAGGTGGAGCCCTGGGCCCAACCGGCTCCCCCCGACCCGCCGCCGGCGAAGACCTGACCCCAGGATCCGGCTTGATCGCCGACGGTCACAATCGTGCCGGGAGCGGTTCCCTGTCCCAGTACGATCGCCACGCCGCCAGCGCTCATGAACAGGACGCCATGACCGTTACCGGCAGCGCCGACGGTCAGCGTTTTATTGACCGTGAACAGGGAGTGCAGGCCCGCCGCCTGCGCCCATAAGACATCCACCTCGCCATAGACGATGGGGCCATGGTCGTTAACCCCAGGGGTGATGGGGCCATTGCCGATGATGGCGGAGTCCACGGTGGCCAAACCGACGTTGTACGGAGTGCTCGCGGGGAGATAACCCAGCGTTAACGTGCCGTTGAAGTAGTCGCCGACGTTGAGCTGGCCCATGCCGTCGGGGGTAGTGACGCGGATTTGTCCCTGGTGGGAGAGGTTGACGAGGGCGCTGCCGGAAGGCCCGGAGAAGGCGGTGATGTAAGAGCCGATGGAAACGTAGGTTGCGGTGAACAGGGCGAAATTGTCAATCGTGAGCGTGGCGCCGATCCCGATGGTGCCGACCTGGACGAACCCGGCGTTGATTTGGGAACCGGGGTCGGTCACCGTCACCACGCCGTTGGAACCGGCGAATCCGCCGATGCTGAGGGTGCCAGTGGTAGCGGGGGGCTGGCCGACGAAGGGCAGTTGGAAAACATTGACTTGGCTGCCGTGGCTAACCGTGAGGGAACCGGGGCCGCTGACGCCGATCCAGATAAACCCCGTTTGGTTCCAGATACTGTGGTCATCGACCGTGACGGCGCCATCGACGTAAGCGGCAAAGCCCACGGGGTTGCCGTCGGCGGGGTTGTTGGAAGCGCTGCCGCCGCCGAGGCCGGAATTGACGACTGCGCCGTGCAGAATATTGAGCGTCGCGACGCCGACGGGGCCGCCGACGTTAGCGCGGGCGTCCCCGACGGTCAATTCGCGCTGCACGTTGAGGATGACATTGCCCGCCCCGGGATAGTTCACGTCCAAATTGCCGTCAAGCGTCAGCGTGCCCTGGGCGTTGACGCCCCGCGCGATCCCCACCGTCTGGGCGTTGATAACGCCGTTGAAATTGGAATCCAGGTCGTCGTAGGAGTTGAGGACGAACAGGCTGCCGATCAGGCCCGGTCCATCCGCCACGGCCAGCGAGGCATTGGCATAGTCACCGGCCGTCAGGGTCAGCGCGTGGCCAATGGTGTTGAACATGACCCCGGCGGTGCTGGAACTGCTCCCCGTCACGCGCAGGTAGCCGGCGCTGTAATTGTGGTGAATGCTCACGAAATAGTTGCCCACGGCGGAGAACACGACCGCATCGTCGGCGCCGGGAATATTGGTCGAAGTGCCGTTGGGGTTGAGCCAGTGGGGATTGAAGTCCCAGCCGCCGTTCAATCCCTCGCCGGGGATGGATTGCCAGGTAAAAATTCCGCCCGTGACCACCTTGACGTTGGTGAGGCCCCAGTTGGCGTTGAGCGTCAGATTCTGGGCCGAGAAGGTGAGGGCCAGGTCATCCACGGTGTGACTAAAGGTGAACGCTTGATTCCGGCCGCCGGACATGGAGTAGATCGAGTCGTTGTAACTGGGATCATTGCCGGTGAAGCCCAGCGTGTTGATCTGGTTGGCGCTCTTGCCGCCAGGTTGGGAATAAAAACCGCCGCCGCTGTCGTAGGGATAAGTCTGCAATGTTCCCGCATCGTTGCTGAACGTGGTGGTGAGGAGATTGCTCACGGCATCGGCGGAACTGGAGAAATTGGACATAAACGTATTGGGGCTGGCGGGGAGAGTTGCGTCGTTGTTGCCCAGCCAACCGCCGATGATGAACACGTCGTAAGACACGGTGGTGAAGGTATGCTGCCCCTGGGTATTGGGAGTAGCCGGGCCGCCTCCGAGGTTAAGCCCCGTGAGTGAAAGCGTGACGGTATCGTTGTTCAGCAGGCCCAGATACCAAGCATTGGTGGTGCCGGCAGCAGCATGACTTACCGCCAAATTTGTGCCCGACCAAGCCGGATTGGCCGAGCCGGACGAGAAATCCTCGAAGTAGGCGGTGTCGGCACGAAGGCGATCCGCGGACAACACACCCAGAATCACCAATGCGAGGCCATGCCACCACTTGGTTCCAGAAATACCGCGCATAAGATCTCCATGGTTTTCAATTGGACTTTAGGCAATGAAACCGGCCCACGAACATCGAAGACCCGCGTAAAATTGAGTATTGCGCCAGTATAGCGCCGAGTTTCAGCGTACCAAGAAAAATCTTACGTTTCCTTAGATATTTTAAGGGATACATGGAACTGGCCGTGCTTGGCGTGATCCAAGGCGGTGCCAATAGGAGCAAGGGGTCGCAATCTCCCTTGAACTGACCGACAGGAAATTCGATTTATGTGAATATTATCGCGGCGGCGTGGGGCGCGGGGGGGACTCGATTCCGCCGTGCGCAAGGCCGCGAAAGGGCAGGCCCGTACGAAGGTCAACGAGCGCTGGAGCGGTTCGCGACGCGGCAGGCCCAAGGGCAAGCCAGCGAATCGGGAAGCATCACGGGCGCAGGTCGGCCCAGGGGCCGGGAGTTTCGGCCTTGCCGTCGGCAAGGTACGACACGAGTTGCTGGGCCTGCGTCGCGGGGTCGGCGATCACAAGCGCATAGCGGGTGCGGCCGTCCATCATGGTGCGTTCGGTAATCGACTGGATGACGCCGTCCGGATGATCCTGGGCGCAGGCCACGAGCACCTGGGGCGGCACCTGGTCCGGCGTCCGCGGAACGTGCTGCCGCTCGAGCACGGCGCCAAGCGCCACGAGCACCGCCAGGGCCTCGAGCGCAAACAGTACATATCGTGACATGGCAATGCTCCGGGACTCTTTACCAGTCTTTACCAGTAACCATAGCCTGGGGAGCGCTTGCAAAGGGTTAAGTTCCCATGAGCGAAGCGCGAAGGCTGCGCCTACCAGCAGCAACCACGTCCCATATGACGGGCACAGATAAACCGTGATACGCAAAATAAAGAACGGGCCGGACGCGCTGCTTGGGAGCATGAGGCGCATCCAGCCCGTTGGAGGGTGGTATTACAAAGGTGGATCAGGCGCGGCGCTTGCGGGCCATGAGGGCGACCGCACCGAGGCCGAGGACCGCCAGCGAGGCGGGTTCGGGGACGTTGATGTTGCCGGAGAAGTAGGTTCCGGTGCCGCCGCTTTGGGCGTCAAAGCCATTGCCGCTGTAGGCGCCGACGGCATTGTCGGACAGGGTGAGGCGGGCGACGGTGTAGGTTCCGGGCGCGTTGGTCACCGAATCAAACCACGAAACGCCGAGTGTCGTCGAAGTAATCGTGTTAGTGCCGGCAAAGCCCGGCGCCGTCCCGGTCCCGGCGGTGTTGGGAAAGCCGCCGGGAGTCGTGAAGAAAGTGTCCCACTGGAGCGAAGGCGCGATCGAGAAAAAGAGCGGATTGGGCTGGGTGTCGCCGCCGAAACCGTCCTGATAGATGGAGCCCTGGGTGAGCGTCAAGTCGAGGCGCTGGTTGGTCCAGTCGGTGTCGGAGGTGATCTTGAGATCGTAGGATTTGTAGCCGGCGGGAATGGTGGAGCCGGAGTTGGGCACCAGTGAAGTGGTGATGTTAGCCAGGGCGAGGGCCGGGACGCCCGCGAGGACAACTGCGGCGAGGACTGAGTGAAACATTTTCATGAATAGACTCCAAAAAATTGAATCCGAGTGAAAAAACAGACAACAACAAAAGAAACGAACGCGAAATCAGGAACGCCGACGCCGACACAGCAGCGCGCCGGCGCCCAGCGCGACGAGTGCCAGCGAGGCCGGTTCGGGAGTGGCGGAGGTCATGGGATTCGACGCGCCCATCACAAACTCCGAACCGCCGAGGAAGCCGGCGCGGAAATTGAAATGTGACAGCAGCAGATTCAGATCGCCATCACCCACCGTGGCCGTACCCAGGAAGTTGCCCTGTTCCCAGCCCCCGGCATGGCCGAAGTTGGTCAGCAGGAGATTGAGATCGCCATCATTCACCATGCCGTCCAGGTTGACATCGCCAAACTGGGTGCCCAGGGTGTTCTGCACGATGTCCGACAGATCGTTGAAGTTGATATTGCCATCGCCGTTCATGTCGGCGGAGAAGTCCGCGCGGACGCCAACGGTGGGGTTGGTAATGGCACGGGAGAGCAGGGTCGAGAACTGGCCGACGCTGTCGCCGGTGGTCACGGGCACCACGCCGCTGGGCGAGCCGGTGGCGAGTTTGATCTGATCGATCACGTAGTTGAGATCCTTGGCGTCGACCGTGTTGTCGTTGCCGGTGGGGGCGCCGCCGGGATTGGGGCCGGCGGCGGAGCCGGCGATATCGCCGCGGGCGTCGCCGGCGGCGTAGGGCTTGCCGGTCTTGAGCGTGGTGTTGAAGTAGTTGCCGCTGGCGGTGTTGTTATCCACGGCCGTGAAGGCGGCCTTGCGGTCCACGTGTCCGGCATTGGGCCCGGTCGACTGAATGGCCAGGCCGTCGGCGAAGTAGCGGACGTCCTTGGAGTCGAAGTTGCCGTCGCCGTTGAAGTCGCCGAGGATTTCGGGGATGGCGGCAGTGCCCAGGTTCGAGCCGGTCAAACCGCTGTGGTTGCCGGGCAGAGCGGCCCAGGCGGCGGGATTGGCCACGGCGGCCATCATCGCGGGAATCTGGGCGATGTTCCGCGCGCCGGAACCAGTGAAATCGCCGGCGATGGCGTTGCGGAGGTTGAGCGCTGCGCCGGCATTCACGGTCTGCGGGGCGCCGGTGCTGTCAAAGTAGCGATAGTTGAGGGTCTGGCCGTCGGAATAGGTGCTGGCGGTCAGGTTTTCGCGGGTGGGGACCAGGCCATAGGGGGCGGCGCCCGAACCATAGGCCCCGGTGTTCAAGCCGGAAATGCCCAAGCCGGCGGTGTTCACGGCGGAGGCAAAGTTCGGGTTATTTACCCAAGTGGTGGCGTCAGTGGCGCTTTGCACCTGGGTCATGGCGGCGATGGGAATGAAATTCGAGGTGATCAACGTCGCCGCCGGGCTGAAGTAATTAGCGGTCGAGGTGGGATTGGTCGTGTATTGCTTGATGCTCTCGTAGATGTTGCGAATGTAGGCGGCGGCCCCGGGATTGGCCATCTGGGGGTTGCCGTTAAGGGCCGCAAAGTTCGAGTTGATGGTGGTGGCCAGGGGATCGCCGACGGTGCCGAAGGTGGCGATGCCGCCGATGCGGTAGGCGGTGGCGATGTTGTTGTTGTTGACGATGGAACTGGCGGTGGGCCGGATGGGGGTGGTGCCGCCTTCCAGGTCGAAGGTCACACCGAGGGTTTCAAGCTTCCCGGTGCCTTGGTCGGACTTGCCGGTGGTGGTGGAGACGTAGCCGATGGCCAGGCGGCTGTTGGCGACCACGGCTTCCATGATACCGGTGGAATCCAGATTGGTAGGCTGGAAATGCGGTCCGAGGACCTGCTTGAGGTTGGCGGCGGCACCGGTGGCGAGATCGCCGATGTTTTCGCCCATGCCGAAGGAGGGATCGACGCCGATGGAGTTCATGGCGCCATTGCGGGTGCCCGAGCCGCTGTCGCGGGTGGCGACGATGAGGTTGGTGCCGTCAGCCATGCGGCCGGTGACGTTGATGAAGGCGAGGGCGGATTGGCTGACATTCTGCACGCCGGTGCCATGGTTGGAGACGAAGGAGATGGGCGCGAAGGCGACGGGGGTGCCGAAGACGGTTTTGCTATCGGGGGCGGAAACATTGAGGTTGAGGGACATGCCGTTGCTGGTGGAGGTCAGGGAAGCGAGTTTGTTGGTCATGGAGACGGCGTTGACGACGGGAATGGCGTTGCGGCCATAACCCGCGGCGGTGGGCTTGAGATTCCACTGCGCAGTGGCGGTGGCGCCCTGCACGGCCCAGGGAATGCTGACATCCAGGATGGCGGCGTCAACCGACGTCAGGGGCCCCTGGGGAAAACCGCCCGGGCCGGCGCCATTGGGGCCGACGGTGTACTGGAGGGTGCCGCCGCTGGTGACGGTGGTGCGATTGAGGGCGCCGGGATCGCCATAACTGGCGTAGCTGGGGAGGGTGGCGTTGAGGTTGTAGTTGACGAGTTCCACCAGGCCGTTGACCGAGCCCGTGCCGCGGTACTGGACGCTCAGATAAGCGGCGTTGCCGACGCCGTTGGTGTTGGCGCTGACGGTGTAACCGGTGACGCTGCCGCCGGAAATGGTGGCGGTGGGGGCAATTTGCTGGACGAAGGGGGTGGGGCCGGTGCTGCCGCCTGCGTCATTGTACCCTTTGATGCCGTCGTTGTTCATGTCGATCCAGTCGTTGGTGGATCCCGGCGCGGTAAAGAAGCCTTTGAGCGCGGTGGATCCGGTGACGGTGACCGAGTAGGTGGCGGCCGGGGTGGTGTCCGCGCGGGCCGCCTGCATGGCGGCCAGCACGAGCAGGGCGGAAACGCCCGCCCGGCACAGGGAATGGGAACGTAGTGACATGTAGTTGCCTCCTTTAGGAAACCGGATAATCCGTGCGAAACAATCACGCGGACAACGGGATTCGTGTTTACAAGCGTGTGTTCCTATGGAACCCCACTGACGCCCGTCATATGAATCCCGAAAATTCTCACCTCCGAAGGGCCGACAAATTAATAACCGTCAGAAATCGTGGTGCCGACGCCCTCGTCGGCTGCGGCCCGCACTTGGTTGGCGAAATGCCGACG
>CAIPTQ010000291.1 GCA_903868035.1 uncultured Phycisphaerales bacterium | reverse complement strand
CCGTGGAGGGGGGCTGCTTGAGGGTGGCGATGGCGCGGGCGAGGGACAGGTATTGGGCGAGGGCCTGGGAATAGCGTTCGCGCAGGGCCTGGAGGTTGACCATCGGGGGCAGGTTGGCGAATTCGAGGTCCATGGCGCGTTCCTGGTAGCCGAGGCTCTGGGCGAGCATGCCGCGGTTGGAGGCGATTTGCGCGGCCACGTACCAGAGGGTGGGGGACTGATTCCACTGGGGATCATCGAGCAGCGGCTGGAGCATGCGGGCGGCGCGGGGGTATTGGCTGACGCTCTGGAGGTAATTGACGCCCACGAGGATGGCCGGGGCGCGCTCGGCGGCGGGGAGGTCGGTCATGGCGGAGGCGAAGAGTTCCTCGGCGAGGGCCTGATCGCCCAACTGATAGAGTTGCCAGACGTGATAGATGGCGGCCACGCGGCCGTACTTGGACTTTAGGGTGGCGGAGGTGTCGCGCATGAGCTTCTGCCACTCCTCGCCGTTGTTGCCGTACAGGGAGTTACGGAGTTGGTAGTCGATCAGCGGGAGGCTGCCTTGGGCGAGGGTTTCGTTGTAGAGGGAGAGGTATTTGGTTTTGGCCAGGGCCTGGTTGGCCGCGGTGCCGGTGCTATACAGGGCGCGGGCTTCCTCCGTCCGGGCGGCGTAGTAGAGGCCGGGGACATTTTGCAGGGCTTTGGCGGTGTCGGCCAGGTCACTGTAGAAATTCTGGCCGTAGCTGCCCTGATTGAGGCAGACGCTGAGGATGGCCCAGGCGAAGCGGGGATCATTGCAGGTGCGCGCGACTTGCAGGGCCTGGGTTTGCGCGGCGGCGCGTTCGTCGCTCGTGCCGCCTTTTTGGACGCGGATCAGGGCATAGCGGATGCCGGCGATGCGCCCGAGGAAATCCTTGGTGTCGCCGGGGGAGACGTCGGCGGAACTGTAGCCCTGCTGGGTGATCTTCCATTGATCGACATAGTAGCGGGCGAGGGCGGAACCGGGGTGATCGGTCGCGGGGTTGAAGGTGACGAGCTGGCCGTTGACAGTCAGGGTGTAGTCCGGCGACAGGCCGTACTGCGAGGCCATCAGGAGGGTGACGAAGCCGATGCGGCGGTCAAGCTGGGCGTAGAAGCGTGTGCCGAGGAGGCGCAGGAGGTCGCCGCCATTGTTGTTCAGGTCGGCGGCCAGTACGGCCAGGGCGTCGTCTTCGGACCAATTGTATTGGCTATCATCCTTGAGATTGCGCGTGCGGATCACGGTGGCGCGCTCGCGGATCGGCATGGGCAGGACGACCAAGTCCTTGGTCTCGGCGGTGAGCGCGGGCGGGGTGGCGGGCTTGAGGGCCAGATCGAGCGTGGCGGTGGGCTTGTCCTGGTCATCGATGCCGGCGACCAGGCCCGCGGGGGAATAGGTTTCGCGGTAGAGGGTTTTGGCGGTGGGCATTTCGATCCAGCGGCGTTCGGCCAGGCGGCCGTCGGCGAAGATCATATGTACGACGGTGAAGGGGACGGGCTTGCCGTCGGCATCCTTGAGCTGGTCGGCGCCGACGGGGGTGATGATGACGGTGCGGTCGCCGGAGAGGGAGAGGTTATTGCCGCGGGCGAGATCGGCGGCGGCGGGCAGCGCCCAGGGGACGAGCGCGGCGAGGGCATCGCGGTGGAAGCGGGAGACGGTGCGGCGTGCGCCCAGGCCCAGGTCGGGGTAGAGCTGCAGCAGGGTCGTGCCGTCGCAGATGACGGTTTCGCGGAGACCTTCGCCGAGGGTGCGTTCGTAGCGGTAGCGGCCCTGGCCGTCGAAGGTGATCGGGAAAGCGGGGAGGGTTGTGCCCTGGGAGATGGTGGCGGTCTGCCAGCCGGCGGTGCGGGCGCGTTCGATCAGGGCGCGGGCCTGCGGGTCGATGGTGCCGGGGGCGGCGGCGGGATCGGGGGCGGTTTCGGCTTCGAGCACGGCCTGGATGTCGGCCTGGCTGGTGTTCATGCCGGGGGCGAATTGGAGGAGGTCGCTGAAGGTGCGCCAATCGCTGTTGTAATAGGGGCGCTGGTATTGCAGGTTGTTGTAGGTGAAGCTCCAGCCATAGCTGGCACGATAGGCCAGGGAATCGACGGCGAGTTCTCCTTTCCTACCGTTTAGGTCGAGTTCCTTGGCGTCAAATTTCATATTCATCAGGCTGAGTGATGAGTCGTGCCGCACTTGCGCATCGATGTCAAAAGCGTATAGTGCCTTCCGACCCACATCGGGACCCGCACTTCCACGGCCTCCCCTGCCGGCCCCGCCCGCGGCCCCACCCCGGCGGGCACCCGGAGCAGCAGACGCCCCACCCGGAGTGATAACAGGGGCGGGCAGGAATCCGCGGGTAATGGTATAGGAACCCACGAGAGTGCCGGGTAGCTTGGTGTGTTCGGAGACGATCTGTTGCCTCAAGTCCCATTCCGACATTTCCCGTTCCGACGACAAAAACCTCGACTTGGTAAGCAAACCGGAACCATCCATCAGGTTCTGCTGCGCCCAACGCGTCAGGCGCCCGGATTCTTTTTGCTTGTAATAGGAAGAGTCCCAGGATCTATCAAATCCAAGTCTCAAGGAGGACTCCTCATCATAGTCCCACCCAAGATTCTGGTCCACGCCATAATAGAAATCCCACGCCGTCACGGTCCTGCCGTTGTAATAACGCTGTTCGTTGGGCCAGTAGATCACCTGGGGCGCGATGCGCACCAAGATCGAGGAGAGGGTCTGATCGAGGGGTAGTTTCTGGCCCGTCGCCACCAGTTGGCCGGTGGGGCGCAGGGGGTCAGGCTCGTAGACGACCTTGATTTTCTCCGGGGCGGCATACATCGCCCAGTGGTCCTTGCGGCCGCGATCGACGTTGTATTGCTTGTACATATCCTCATTTTCCAGCACCAGCAGCGACGTGTAGGGCGACATGACGTACATGGCCTTGCTCAGGGCGATGATCGCGGGCTTGTTGGCTTCCGAGCCGGCGGCCAGCAGGCGGTCGATTTCCAGCTTCGCCCACATGCGGGGCAGATAGCCGGCGTTGTCGGCCACCGCGCCCACGCGGAGGGTCTGGCGGTAGGGGCGGCCATCGAGCGTGCCGGTGAGGGCGACTTCCGCGGGGGCGGGGGCATTCTCGGGGTAACGGGCGATGGCGCAGAGTTCCTCGCCCTGGGCCAGGGCGTCGTCAAAGGAGAGGAAGGTGAGTTGGCCGGAGGGGTCGGTGACTTTGACATCCAGCAGGCGCGGCGTGTTGAGCGTCGCCAGCAGGTCGAAGGCGCGCCACGTGACCGGTTCGTCGGGGTTGATCTGCGTGAAGAACCCCCCCGTGCCGGCGGCGGCGGCTTTCATGAACTGCCGCGACCAGCTCTTGCCCACGCCGATGCCGACGTAGTGGGCGCCGGCGGGGATGCGCTTGACCAGTTCATCGGGGGCGCGCGTGCCGAGGATGGAAATGCCCGTGCCCAAGTGTACGAGGTAGGGATTGGCGGCGGCGGTCACATAGGGGGCGGTGGCATCGAGGGCCTGGCCCAGGTCCAACGCGCCGATGAGATGCGTCTGTTCCAGATAAGCGACGGCAAGCTGCACGTTCTCCGGCGTGGCGGCAAGCGCTTTCCCCATCGTGTTCGCGTGCGCCCCGGCGGTGACGATGGCGAAGGTGTCACTATGCTCGGCGTTGTCGAGGATGGTCTTGACGATCTCCACCTGCGCCCGGGCCAGCAGCGGATCGCGCGCCCCGGAGGACTCGAACAGGAAGACCCAGTCGCGGCGCTGGCGCTTGGCCGCACTCGCCAGCGGCGGCTGCGAACGCACCATCAGGTAGCGCTGGCCTTCATAGCTGGCCCCGGCAAACCGCGTGTACTCGGCGGAGGCCAGCGCGCGGGTGCCCAGGCTCAGCGTCACGTCCTGAGTGGGCTTGATCTGGTGGTCCAAGGCGCTGAGCACCAAATCCTGCCCTTGCGTGGCAAAATCCAGGGCGTGGCTGGTGCTGGTCCACGGGGCGCTGCCGGCATTTTTGACGGTGGCCTTGAACGACCAGTCGCGCACCAGGTTCATGGTGTGCCCGGCGGGGAAGCGATATTGGGCTTGCCCGTACAAGGTGTCGAGCTTTTGGGTGTAGGAAAGGAGGATGCGTTTTTCCTGGCGGGCCTCGAGGGGGAAGACACGCATTTTGAAGGTGGTGCCATCGACCCATTCCAGGAGCGCCGGGTCGCGGCGCTGGTAGAGGATGGTTTCATAGACTTCGCGGGCCTGTTCGCGCTCGCACATGCCGCCCTCCATGAGGGTGCCGTCGACGTACATGGCCAGGCGCGACAGCGAGGCGTCGGCGGGCAGCGGGAAATAGAACGTGCCTTCCAGCCGGGCGTTCTCATAGTTGAAGTACGTCTGGTCGATCGTGGTGCGCGCAAAGCCGTCCTCGATGTACACGTCGATGGTGTAATTGCGCAGGGCGAGGCGCGATTCCTGGCCCCAGGGATCGATGGCGATCAGGGCGCCGCCGTCGTAGTCGCTGGCGGGCACCAGGGGGGTGCTGGCGGCAGTGACCAGGTCGCGAATCCAATCCAGAACGATGCTGGAGCGCGGCGCTTCGACGGCAGTGTCGTTTTCGGGGGGCAGTTCCTGGCCGGCGTAGACATAGACGCCATCGACATCGACCTGGCCTTGCGTGACCATGACTTCGGTGCCGATGTCATGCACGGCTACGTCGAAGTGGGTGCCCAATGCCGCGACCTGGCGGCGGGGCGTTTTCACCAGAAACGTGGGATTCTGGACGGTGGCCACGCCCTGCCGCGGGGAGACTTCAAAATAGGCTTCGCCGGCGGTGAGCGTGACGCGGCGCGGGCCGTCGATGCGCAGCGAGGTTTTCTGGTTGATGTAGAGGACCGAGCCGTCGGCCAGGCCGACGCGCCGGCGCTGGCCGGCATTGGTGGTGATGGTTTGGCCGATTTGGACCAGGTCGAGGGCGGGTTGGGAAGCCGCGGGACGGGCGGTCAGGCCGGCGACCGCCGCACCCCCGACCCCACGGCCACCGGCACCGTCTCCCGTGGGTGCCGGTGGTTGAATGCGTGGGGCGTAGGGCTGACCATTGATCCAGACGGTCTCCCCCTCGCGACGGTAGCCCGGGTCGCGCAGGCTGGGAATCACCAGCGCCAGGCCAACGCCGAAGACCAGGAGTGCCGCGGCGGCCACCAGGAGATTGCGCGTGCGCGATGACGACCACAGGGGGTAGGATTCGGGCGTGCGGGCGGAAATCATGGCGTCCTTGACTTTCTGGGCGAATGCCGGATCGGGTTGTTCGGGGTGATAGGCCTGGGCCAGGAGGCGCGCGGTGTTTTGCTCGCCGATGGTTTCGGGCGTTGGGTTGGGGATGGGTTCGATCATGACAGGCTCCTGAGGGGCAGGGTGTGCCAATAGTGGATGTTGTTACACGCCGAGGTTTTGCGCCAGTGACGTAAAGGTGACCTGGAAAGCCTGCCGGGCGCGGGTCAGCAGGGATTCGATGGCCTTTTCGGTGGTGCTGGCGGCACGGGCGATGTCGCGCACGCTTTGGCCCTGGACGTACTTGGCCTCCAGGGCCTGCCGATAGTGTGCCGGCAGTTGGGACATGGTGATGTTGACCATGTCGCAGGTCTCCTGGCGCTGGAGTAATTCCTCGCCGAAGGGGGCGGAATCGAGGCGGGCGTAGACCTGGAGGAGTTCGCGATCCATGCGCGACCAGAGGGCCTCCAGCGAGACGGCGGATTTCTCCTTCGCCAAGGCCCGCTGAATGACGTTGCGCGCCAGGCCCATGAGCCAGGGGAAGATGTCATTGTGGGAACGCACGGGGTCGTATTGCTTGAGCTTGTCCATGGCGTCGAGGAGGGTCTGCTGCACGACCTCCTCGCACAGATGCCGGTTGCGCCCCACCCGATAGAGGCAAAAGGCGTACAGGGGCGACAGGGCGGCATCCGCCAACCGGCCAATCGCGTCGGCCTGGCCGCCGAGGGCCTGCGTGCGCCACGTGGAATCAAAGACGGTGTTCAAGAGCGCTTCTCCAAGGGGAAGCCCGCACGGGCCGCCCGCCAAGGGAGTTGGGACTGCATCATAAGACTATGTGACGCGGGTGGGGAAATCCTTCGCAGGAATGGGGGATTACCATCGTCAAGCGGCTTAACCCAATCTTAGCGCGGCCATAACGCCGCACTAGCGCAAAAGCGGATAATTCCTAACGAAATCTTTACCCAAACATAGCGTGTTGTCACAAATTGCGTCTGGAATCTGGAACTTATTTGGAGTAAGCAGAATGAGCGTCTGGAAAATCATTGTTAGCGCGTGTATCTGTGCGGGTTTCGTGTGGGCCGCGGGCTGCAACCGGAATACCGGCGGGAGCGCCAAGTCGATTGTGATCGACGGCTCGGACACGATGGTGAACCTTTCGCAGGCGTGGGCCGAGAGCTACCAAAAGAAGAACCCCACGGCCAACATCCAGGTTTCCGGGGGCGGGTCGGGGGTGGGCATCAACAGCCTGATTGCCGGGAAGGTCGATCTGGCCAATTCCAGCCGCAAGATGGATGCCACAGAAATCGCCAAGGCCAAGGCCAACAACGGGGGCAAAGAGCCCAAGGAGCTGGTGGTGGGGATCGACGCGCTGGCGCTGTACGTCCACAAGGACAATCCGCTGGAGACGATCTCGATCGAGGAACTGGCGGAGATTTACGGCGAGAACGGAACGATCACGAAATGGTCGCAACTGGGCGTGAAGGTGGCCGGCAGCGACGAGATCACGCGGGTGAGCCGGCAGAACAACTCGGGCACGTACGCGTATTTCCGCGAGCATGTGCTGGGCAAGGCCCGCGACTACAAGAACGGTTCGATCGACCAGAGCGGCTCGAAGGACGTGGTGACCCTGGTGTCCAAGACCCCCGGCGCCATCGGTTACAGCGGCATGGGCTACAAGACCGACAGCGTCAAGTGGCTGAAGATCGCCGTCAAGAAGGGCCAGCCGGGCATCGCCCCCAGCGTCGAGGCGGCGCGCAACAACACGTATCCCATCTCCCGTCCGCTGTTCATCTACACGTTGGGCGAACCGCAGGGCACCGTCAAGGAATTCATGGATTACTGCCGTTCGCCGGAGGGCCAGAAGATCGTGGAAGAAGTGGGCTACGTGTCGCTGGTGAATTAGTGATCCGGCAGTCGGCGGAGGCGCAGCGATGACAGACGGAGCCCCATCCCGGGCCGGCAGATACTCTTTCCGCAGGCTGGCGCACACCATCATGGATGCGGGCGAGCCGGTGATCGAGTTCCTCATCCGCGCCTGCGGGTGGAGCGCGATCCTGTTCGTCGTGGCGATCTTCCTGTTTGTGTTCATCGAGGCGGCCCCGGGACTGCCGGCGCTGAATGTCCGGGAATTCCTGACCAGCCCCAACTGGCGGCCGACGTCGCAGGTGCGCGAGCAGTACGGCATCCTCGCCCTGCTGGCGGGCAGCTTCGCGGTGACGCTGCTGGCCATGGTGCTGGCGGTGCCCATCGGATTGGGCGCGGCGGTGTACCTTGCGGAATTCTCCAGCCCCAAAGTAAAAGAGACGCTGAAGATCGTCATCGAGCTGCTGGCGGCGATTCCCTCGGTGGTCTGGGGCTTCATCAGCTACATGGTCATAGGACCGCTGATCATCCGCTGGACCGGGGCGCCGGTGGGAGTCAACGTGCTCAACGGGGGGATCGTGCTGGCGCTGATGAGCGTGCCGGTGATTGTGTCGGTCTCCGAGGACGCCCTGCGGGCCGTGCCCGACGGCTACCGGGAAGCCGCGCTGGCCCTGGGCGCCAGCCGCTGGGAAATCGTGTATCGGGTGCTGTTTCCCGCGGCGCGCAACGGCCTGCTGGCCGCGGTGCTGCTGGGGGTGGGCCGGTCCATTGGCGAGACCATGGCCGTGCTCATGGCGACCGGACATGCCGTGCAGATACCCCACAGCGTATTGGATCCGGTGCGGACCCTGACGGCCACGATTGCCACCGAGCTGGGCGAAGCCGTGCGCGGGGACCAGCACTATCGCGTGTTGTTTCTGATCGGGGTGGTGCTCTTCGGCATTTCGCTGGCGGTGAATCTGACGGCGGACCTGATCATCAAGGGCGTGAAGGGGCGGCAAAATGACTGAACCGCGCCAGGATGTTCTGGAACCGCACCCATGCCCCGGCAACCGCGGGCCGGCGGATGGCTCCTTCCGGCAAATGTTCACGGCCACTAAAATCGAGCGGACCAAACGGCGCCACGAAATCATCGCCAAGTATGTCCTGATGACCATGGCCCTGACGCTCGTGGTGCCGGTGCTTCTGATCCTCAGCTACCTGGTGATCAAGGCCTGGCCGGCGCTGTCCCTGTCCCTGATCCTGCAGAACCCGCAGAACCGCATGACCGCCGGCGGCGTCTGGGCGCCCCTGGTGGGCACCTTCTGCCTCATTCTGCTCTCGCTGCTGATCGCGGCGCCCATCGGGATCCTCGCCGGCGTGTATCTCAACGAATATGCCCGCGACAACTGGCTCACGCGCATCATCAACCTGGCGGTGGTGAACCTCGCGGGCGTGCCGAGCATCGTTCATGGGCTGTTCGGCGTGGGCGCCTTCGTGTATTTCGCGCACATGAACCCGTCCCTGCTGGCCGCCTCCTGCACCATTGCGGTCATGACCCTGCCCGTCATCATCACCAGCACCCGCGAGGCCCTGGCCTCCGTGCCCATGTCCTTCCGCATGGCCTGCTGGAACCTGGGGGCCTCCCGCTGGCAGACCATCCGCACGATCGTGCTGCCCAACGCCATCAGCGGCATCCTGACGGGCGTCATCCTCCAGGTTTCCCGCGCCGCCGGCGAGACCGCCCCCATCCTCTTCACCGGCGCGGTGTTCTACGTCCGCGTCCCGGACTCCGGCATCTCGTCCTATCTGCCCTACGGCCTCAACGAACCCTTCATGGCCCTCTCGTACCACCTGTTCGCGTTATCCACCCAGGTCAAGGGCGTCTCCGAGGAATTGCAGTTCGGCACCGCCGTCGTGCTGATCGGTCTGGTGCTGCTGTTCAACAGCCTGTCGATCGTGTTCCGCATTTACCTCCGCGCGCGGAAGAAGTGGTGAGCACGAGATGGATACGCATGTGGAGTTCAAAGCCCTCACCGCGAGCTACGGACGCAAGGTGGCGCTGCGCGACATTTCGCTCCAGATGCCGCGGAACCAGATCTTCGGCATCATCGGCCCGGCGAATTCGGGCAAGACGACGCTGCTCAAATGCATCAACCGAACCATCGATTTCGTCTACGGCGCCAAGGTCTGCGGCGAGGTCTGCATCGACGGCCAGGCCGTGTCCAAAATCCGCAATCCCTGCCTCCTGCGGCGGCGCATCGGCATGGTGTTCCCCCTGCCCGTGGGCCTGCCCCTGACGATCTATGACAACGTCGCCTACGCCCCGCGCATGGTCGGCATGTATCACCGCGCCGAGCTGGACGCCCTGGTCGAAAAGTGCCTGCGGCAGGCCATGCTCTGGGATGAGGTCAAGGACCGCCTGGCCTCGCTGGGCACCAAGCTCTCCGGCGGGCAGCAGCAGCGGCTCACCCTGGCCCGCGCGCTGTCCCACCGGCCGGACCTGCTGTGCCTGGACGAATTCTCCATCGCCATCGACCCCGTGACCACCATGAAAATTGAGGACGTGCTGTTGGAGTTGAAGAAGGAAATGACCATCGTGCTGGTGACGAACCTGCTCCAGCAGGCCCAGCGGCTGGCCGATATCACCGCCTTTCTCAACGACTCGCGGCTCATCGAAGTGGCGCCCACCGACAAGCTCTTCGAACAGCCGCAGCAGGAACTCACCCGCGCCTACGTAACCGGGAGCATTGGATGACCACCGCCCCCACCCCCACCCCCAACACCGTCCCCGCCCCCCTGGAAACCGCCACGCCGGCAGCACCGGACTACAGCCTGCAGACCCGCGACCTGAACCTGTGGTACGGCAAATTCCAGGCCCTCAAGGCCATCACCGTCAACATCAAGAAGGGCATCGTCACGGCCCTCATCGGGCCCTCCGGCTGCGGCAAAACCACGCTCCTGCGCTGCTTCAACCGCATCAACGAGCGCTACGGCAACGTGACGACCACGGGCGAAATCACGATCCTCTCGAAAAACATCTACGACCCGGACGTGTCCCTGAGCGAACTGCGGCGCTGTGTGGGCATGGTGTTCCAGCGGCCCAACCCGCTGCCCATTTCCATCTACGAAAATGTCCTTTTCGGCACGCGCATCCACACCCGGACCCCCCGCGCGCGGCATGCCGAACTCGTCGAATCCGCCCTCCGCGAGGTGGACCTCTGGGACACCCTCAAGGACAACCTCCGCCGCCGCGCCACCTCCCTGAGCCTCGAACAGCAGCAGAAGCTCTGCATCGCCCGCCTCCTGCCGCTCAAGCCCCAGGTCATCCTGATGGATGAGCCGTGTTCGGCCCTGGACGCCCACGGCACGGCCCGCATCGAGGAACTCATCGAATCCCTCCGCCGGCGCTATACTATCCTCATCGTCACGCATAACATGGCCCAGGCCCGCCGCGCCAGCGCGGAGTGCCTCTTTATGCTCATGGGAGAACTCATCGAGCACGGCCCGACGGCCGATCTGTTCTATAAACCGTCGCAGCCCCAGACGGAAATGTATATTGAAGGCCGCTACGGCTGAAAGGTGTGGCATGAAGAAATTCGAGCAGGAACTGGAAGCGTTACGCGACCGCATCGTGGAGTTGGGCGCGCTGGCCCGGTCCATGGTCGCCATGTCCCTCGCGGCCATGACCGACCTGGCGGCGGTCTACCAGAAAGTGCTGGCGGTCGAAGAGCAGGTGGACCAGATGCAGATCACCATCGACCGCGAGGCCGTGCGGCTCCTCACGGTCTACACCCCCGTGGCCGGCGATCTGCGGTTCCTGCTGACGGCCCCGCGGGTCAATTCCTCCCTGGAACACATTGGCGACCAGGCGGTGGGGCTGTGCCACAACCTCGACTTCTGCGCCCGGCACGCCAACGTGGCGGAACTGCCCAAACTGCGGCGCATGGGCGAAGCCGTGCAGGAGATGGTGCGGGATGCGATGCAGGCCTTTGTGCTTAAGGACGCCGCCCTGGCCCGCGCCACGATCGCCCGCGACGACCTGGTGGACAACCTCTATGACGAGATCATGGCGGAGATTCTCAGCGATGACATCGTGCGCCAGGCCATCACCGGCCCGCGCGATTTCGCCGGGGCCCTCACCCATGTGCTGCTGGCCCGGTCGCTGGAGCGCATGGGCGATCACGCCACGAACATCTGCGAAGAAGTCATCTTCATCGTGAAGGGGGATGACATCCGGCACAGCCATCCGCGGCACCAGCCGGAAGCGGGGCCGTAGCCGCCCGCGCGCCGGGAGCGAATGGTGCGGAAGATGCCCCGCGAAATTCTTCCCCCCCCACCACTACCCCACCCGTTTGCGCCCCTTCACTTGCCCCCGCGCGTCGCCAGCGTCCAGGCGATGGCGATGGCGTCGGCCACGTCCGGGGGCTCCGGTGGCCGGGCCAGCTTGCACAACATCGCCACGGCACGCTGCACCTGGGGCTTGGAGGCGTGGCCGTTCCCCGTCACCGTGCGCTTCACCATCGTGCTGGCCAGATTGGTCACCGGCAGCCCGCGCTGGGCGGCGGCCAGCAGGATGGCGCCGCGGGCGTGGCCCATGAGGATGGCGGTGCGGGGGTGTTTGTAGTGGGCGTAAAGCTGTTCGACGGCGACCTGGTCCGGCTGCGTCTCATCCAACAGTGCCGCCAGGGAGGTGTGGAGTTCGAGCAGGCGCTGGGCGAGTTCGCCCTTGGCTTTCATGCGCAGCACGCCGGCCTCGCGCAGGACGGGGCGGTGGCCGCGCCCGCTGACGCAGACCAGACCGTAGCCGGTGATGCGGAGGCCGGGATCGATGCCGAGGATGAGCATGCTTCAAGTTTACGGCAGTGCGCCGGAAGATGCACGACACTTGAACAAAACCTTGGTTGCGAGGTTGTGACTCTTCTTTCGGGTAATCACCGCTGACGGGAGCCGCAGCGGCCCGCTCCGATTCAAGTAATGACCTCGCCGTGCATGGAGCCGCGGAAGCGGCGGCGCGAGAGTAGCCCACGACAAGCCGCAGGCGCCGTCGTGGGTTTGGTTGCCCAAAGTAATTGTGTCAAGCCGCGGAAGCGGCGCTGGAAACTGACATTTCTGGCTTGGTGCCGCTCCCGAATATTGAACCACACCCGGTTACAAGGCACTGCCCGGTTGGGGCAGCCCGGCGTTCAGGGCGGCGGCCAGGGCCTCCTTCACGGCGGACATGGCAGGCGTCTTGTCGCCCAGGTGTTTTTGCATCGAGGTGACGGGCCGCGAGAGGCCGCAGGGGTTGATGAGGCTGAAGAAGGAGAGGTCGGTGGTGATGTTCAGGGCGATGCCGTGGAGGGTGATCCAGCGGCGGACCTTGATGCCCAGGGCGCAGATTTTGGACAAGTGGTCAGTGGGGGAGTGGTCAGTGGTCAGTGGCCGGTGGTCAGTGGAGGGAGGAGATTGAACCCAGACGCCCGTCGCCGGCTTGGGCGAAGGATCGCGGATCGCGGAAACGCCAAATGCGGCGAGGGTCTGGATGACGGTTTCTTCAAGGAAACGCATATAGGTATGAAGATTAAAGTTGTAGAGGTTGAGCGGGATGATGGGGTAGGCGACGAGCTGGCCGGGGCCGTGGAAGGTGATGTCGCCGCCGCGGTCGGTCTCCACGACCTCGACGCCGCGGGCCGCCAGCAACTGGGGCGTCGCCAGCAGATGCCGCTGCGCCTCGGGGCGGCGGCCAATGGTGATGACGGGGGGATGCTCGACGAGCATGAGGGCGCCGCGCGGATGGACGCCGGCGAGAACCTGGTCGTGAAGCTGAAGCTGGAGCTCCCAGGCGGGGCGGTATGGGAGCAGGCCGGCATCGAGAAGGTGGAGCATGGGATCAGGTTAGGGCGGCGGCGGCGCAGGAGCAAGCGTGGTCCGCTTCGCAGGCGCCATTCACGGGGACGGGTAGCGGATGATCGGCGAGCAGGATTTCCAGGACATCGGCGGCGGAATAAGAATCGGCGCCGGGGCGGAGGAACAGCGCCAGGCTGTCGGCGGCATCGCCCACGGTGATGACCGCCGGTTCATTGCCGCCCACGGACTCGGGGCGGCGCTGGCCAAAGCCGATATTGGTGAACAGCCCGTTGCACAGGCATTTGCGGCCCACGGTGTCGGCTTCCAGGCCGCCCTTTTTGACGTATTCGGCAATCGGTTCGGCGGGGCAGCGATAATCCAGGGTGCCGTCGGCCTTGCGGTAGTGGCGGCGGAGGTAGCCCAGGTCGCAGACGCGCCGCCGGCGGGCGAAGACGGCCGGGTCGGAGAACGAGCCGTCGAGCTGGAGGATTTTGATGGGGAAGCCGGTGGGGGAAGCCAGGGGATCGGTGAAGACGTCGATCTTGCCGGCGCGGGCCAGGCCCAGGATGCGGCGTTTGAGTTTGGGGTCGATGCCGGACTCGTTGCAGAAGGCGAAGGCGGTGCCGACCTGGATGCCGGAGGCGCCCTGGGCGCGGGCTTCGGCAAGTTTGCCGGGGAGGCCGTAGCCGCCGGCAAGGTAGAAGGGGAGCTTGAGTTCGCCGATTTTTTCGAGGTCGGGCACATCGCGCGGGCCGTAGATCGGCTCGCCGCGGACATTCAGTTGCACGGGGCCGCGGGGCGGGGCGTTGTGGCCGCCGGCGGTGTTGCCCTCGATGATGAAGCCATCGACGTGGCCGCTGGATTTGCGGGCCAGGGTCATCGCCAGCGTGGCCGAGGAGACGATGGCCAGAAATTTGGGGCGCGTGAGGGCGGGCAGGGGCGTGCCGGGGTGGCGCGCCGGATCGGCCCAATAGGCGGCGGGGTCGAAGGTGGTGGCGAACTCCTGGCCTTCGGCCTGGTCGACGTCCAGGCGGTAGGAGGCGGGCTTGCCGGCGGCATAGTTGTCGAGGACGCCGGGGATGAAGCGGGGAATGCCCGCGCCCATGAGGATATAGGCGACGCCGGCGAGCATGGCCCCGAAGATGGAGGCGATGTGGGGTATCTGGATTTTTTCGAGGTAGTTGATGCCGACGGGGTTGTTGTGGTTTTGGCGGGCGAGGAAGATTTCGACGAAGTTGCCGGCGACCAGCAGATCCAGGGCCTCGGGGGAGGGCTGGATTTCCGGGCGGTGCGTGGGGGCGAAGGGCGTGGGGGGGGAGATGCCGCCCTCGACGAAATAGCGTGCGATGAGGCGTTGGGCGACGGCGGGGAGGGGGAAGCTGGCCAGGGCGCGGCGCATGTGGTTGCCGGGGTCGCCAATTTGGAGACGGCGCGCCAGGGTGGGGGCCAGACCGGTGCCCGAGACGACGCCGAGTTGTCCGTGGGAGGCTATGGTTTGGGCGAGCTGCCAGTTGGAAACGCCAACACCCATGCCCCCTTGGATGATCTGGAATGAGGCCATGCGGCTCCCGGAAAGAAGAAGTGCGACGGATAAGCCGCTGAGTGTGGACGTCATTATCCACTATTTGACCGCGAAGAGCAAAACATAGTTTTTTCTATTGGTGTCTGTGCGAAAATGTGCGGCGGCATCCAGTCCCGCTTGGGGGTGTCGGGTGATATGATGTTCGCCCAAAGGAGTACCCGTGAAACCGATTCTTCTCCCCTCCGTGCTGGCGCTTCTACTCTCCGTCGCGGCCGCCCATGCCGCCGCCCCGCGCGAGGACACCTCGCTGGACGCCAACTGGCGCTTCCTCCGCCAGGATGTCCCGGCCGCCAGCGCCCCCGCCTTCGACGACTCCGCCTGGGAGAAGGTCACACTCCCCCACACCTGGAACGCCCAGGACGGCCAGGACGGCGGCAGCAACTACTACCGCGGACCCGCCTGGTATCGCACCCACCTGGCCGTCACGCCCGCCGCCGGCAAGTCGTACTTCCTGCAGTTTGACGGTGCCGCTCTGGTCGCGGATGTCTTCCTCAACGGAAAACCCGTCGGCACCCACGCCGGCGGCTTCCAGGCTTTCTGCTTTGACATTACCCCCTTGCTCAACCCCACCGGCGACAACGTTCTGGCCGTCAAAGTCAACAACGCCCGCGACCCCCGCGTCGCACCCCTTGCCGGCGACTTCACCATCTTTGGCGGACTCTACCGCCACGTCCATCTGCTGACGCGCAACAACTTCTCCATCGCGCCTATCGACGACGGCATCGCATCCCCGGGTATCTACCTCAAACAAAGCAACGTCTCCGCCGACAAGGCCGACGTCGAAGCCACCATCAATATCATGGGCGGCCCAGGCGCGCCCAAAGGGCCCGTCACCATTCAATGGACCCTTCTCGATGCGGACCATAAAGCGCTGCAAACCGGCGCTGTTGGCGTCAATCTGACGACCGTCAACGCCGGCACCCTCATCACCAGCCCCAGCGAGGCCACCGCCAAATTCTCCATCGACCGCCCCCACCTCTGGAACGGCATCCAAGACCCCTACATGTATTCCGTCCAAATCGACGTCAAATCCGGCGACACCATCCTCGACTCCGACACCCAGCCCCTGGGCCTCCGCTTCTTCCGCGTCGATCCCGACAAGGGCTTCTTCCTCAACGGCCGGCCCTACAGCCTCCACGGCGTCAACCGCCACCAGGACCGCCTCGACAAAGGCTGGGCCATCTCCCGTGCCGACATGGAGGAGGATTACAGGCTCATCGCCGGCATGGGCTGCACGGCCGTGCGCCTGGCCCACTATCAGCACGACCAGTATTTCTATGACCTGTGCGACCGGGGCGGCATGGCCGTCTGGGCGGAACTCTGCCTCGTCAACGACATCGACCTCGCCCCCGAATTCGCCCAAATCTCCAAACAGCAGCTCACCGAACTCATCAAGCAGAACTACAACCACCCGGGCATCTTCTTCTGGAGCATCTACAACGAGCAGCACATGGCCGTCACCGACCAACCGCGCCTGGGCCTGGTCTCCAGCCTCAATGCCCTGGCCCGGCAACTGGATTCCACCCGCCTGACCGTCGGGGCCAGCGACCGCCCGCCCGCCCACCCCATCACCCTCCTGACCGACCTCACGGCATACAACCGTTATGATGGCTGGTACACCGGCGCACCCGAGGCCTGGCCCGCCACGCTCGACACCCTGCGCCAGGCCCTGCCCGCCCGCGCCTACTCGATGAGCGAATATGGCGCCGGCGCCAGCGTCATCCAGCACCAGGAAAATCCGCCCAAACCCACCACCACCGCCCGCTGGCATCCCGAGGAATGGCAGTGCCTCGTCCATGAGGCCGCCTGGAAGGCCCTTGCGGCGCGCCCGTATATCTGGGGCACGTTCCTCTGGAATTTCGCCGACTTCGGCGTGGACTCCCGCAGCGAAGGCGACACCCTGGGCCGCAACGACAAGGGGCTGGTCACCTACGACCGCAAAATCAAGAAAGACGCCTACTACTTCTACCAGGCCACCTGGACCCCCCCCACCACCATGCCGATGGTCCACATCAATCTCCCCGAAAAACTCCCCTACTCCCCCACGCAGATCAAGGTCTATTCCAACTGCGACGCGGTGGAGCTTTTCGCCGACGGCAAATCGCTGGGAACCAAGCTGGCCCCGGACCACATCTTCATCTGGAATTCGCTCAAACTCCCGGCCCAGGGCGCGGTGAAGATCGCCGCCGATGGCAAAACCGCCAAGACCGCCGTCGATCTGACCATCGACCCGGCCATGCCCGACCCCTTCCGCCCCAAACCCTAATCCTTTTTTGCCTCGCGTTCCCCATCTGCTGGATCGCGGCGCAACTCGCGTCCGCGGATGAACTTCGCCGGATTGCCCCCCACCATCGTCCACGCCGGCACATCCTTCACCGCCACCCCGCAGGCCGCCACGATCGCCCCTTCCCCCACCTTCACCCCCGGCCCGATGAACGCCCGGGCGCAGATCCACGCGTCGGAGCCCACCGTGATCGGCGGAGTCAGCAGCGGCAGCGCGGGGTCGGCATGGTCGTGCGTGCCGGCGCACAGATAGGCTTCCTGGGAGATCATGACGCGGTCGCCCAGGGTTATCCGGCCCAGGTCGTACAACCGGGCGTCGTCGCCGACGATGCACAGCTCCCCCAGTTCCAGGTTCCACGGGTAATAGACCCGCACCGTGCGCCGGATGGCGCACCGCCGGCCGACCTGGGCGCCAAAACACCGCAGGAGGAAGCACCGCCACCCGCTCATGTTATGGAATGACAGGCGGAACAGGCTCATCTCCACCGCCGCCCACGCGAGGCGCAGCAGCTTGACCTTCATGCTGTGGGATGACCGCAATCGGTCTTCGGTCTTCACGCCGGGAATCTCCATGAACGCAAGGTTGTACCCGCGGTATTTCCATCGGTACAATCGACCTCCCTCCATGATATGCGGATGGATGGTGCAGGCTCGGTACGGCACGGACGCAGGCTTCATCCACTCGGCGGGCCCGCCCTTCAACGGCGACGACTCCCCTTCGCAACAGATATTATTTTCAAATTCTATATTGCGAATATTATCGCTGGATTAGCGGCGCACCCTTGGGTGCGCCGCTTTTTTTGCCTGAATTTGTGGGAAAAAACGCACATCTTTTTTTATAGAAAACTGTGCATGCGCCTCATGAAATGGCGACTACCGAACCGATTAATGATTTTTATGGGTCAAAGTGCCTTGACTGTTTCATCTCGTTGG
>CAIPTQ010000290.1 GCA_903868035.1 uncultured Phycisphaerales bacterium | reverse complement strand
GCTTATTTTCAATGGTATTGCCCCCATGGGTCGCCTTGCTATCATAGTGGCGGAGGCATCCCGTGCGCAAACTCCTTTACCCCCTGGTCACCCTCGTGGCCGCCGCGCTGGTCATTGGCCAGGCCGCGACGTCGCGCACCGCGGCCGCCCCCGCCGCCGCCGCGATTGCCGCCGCCCCCGCCGCGGCGAACGCCGCCGCCACCGCCGCCGCCCAACCGATCGATTATTACGCCCTGGCCACCGAGGACTTTTTCAAGCGCCCGGAAGTCCAGCAGCGCATCGGCAAGACGACCTTCAATCTCACCCTGCTCGAAGCCGCGATTTTCCATCAGACCAACCGCGAGCGCGTGAACAACAAACTCCCCATCTTCAAGCACGGCATGGCCATGAACCTCATGGCCCGCCGCCATTCCACCGAAATGGCGGACTTGCAGTTTTTCGACCACGTCTCCCCCAACCCCAACAATGCCACGCTGGGCGACCGCCTGCGGAATGTGGGGTTGGTGAATGTGCTGGCGGGGGAGAACATCGCGGTGCTGCCGGCAATGGAAATTGGGTCGGGCCATTACATCACCCATGACGCGCTGGATGGCAAGGAGGTGTGGCTCGATGAGGCCACCGGCAAGCCCCGGCTCTACTACACGTACCAGGATCTGGCCGCGGCCGTCTCGACGAAGTGGATGAACAGCCCGCACCATCATGACAACATCGTGAAGAAAGAGTACGTCTATCTGGGCGTGGGCGTGGCCCGCGGCGCCTATGACGCCGACAAGCAGGATTCGTTTTACATGACGCAGAATTTCTGCGGGTCGATCACCCCCGAGACCGAGGCCAAGGCCAAGACGGGCCTGGTGCCGAAACCATAATAGTTTACAGGGATTCAAGCTGGGGATCGAACCGCTGCGCGATCGGCATGCGCCGCCCAAACCCAAACGCCCGCGAGGTCACCTTGATCCCCGGCGCCATCTGCTTGCGCTTGTACTCCGACAAGTCGATCAGCCGCGCCACCCGCTCCACCGTGGCCCGGTCCAAGCCGCCCGCGATGATCTGCCCGACCGTCGCCTCCTCCTCCACGTACCGCTCGATGATCGCGTCCAGGATCTCATACGGCGGCAGCGAGTCCTGGTCCGTCTGGTTGGGCCGCAGCTCGGCGCTCGGCGGCTTGGTGAGCGAGCCCTCGGGAATCGGCGGCACTTGGCCCAGCGCGGCCGCCTGGGCGTTCATAAAGCGGGCCAGTTCGTAGACCATCATCTTGGGCACGTCCGAAATGACCGCCAAACCACCACACATATCTCCATATAACGTGCAGTACCCGGTGGCGACTTCCGATTTGTTCCCCGTCGTCAGCAGCAAATGCCCGAATTTGTTGGACAAGGCCATCAGAATGTTGCCCCGCAGGCGGGCCTGGATGTTCTCCTCGGCCAGCCCCTCCTTGCCGCCGGCGAACAGCGGGGCCAGCGTCTGCTCCAGGGCGCGATGCGGCCCCTCAATCGGGATGGTGTGGAAGTTCAAGCCCAGGTTGCGGGCCAGTTTTTGGGCATCGGTTTCGGAATGGTCTGAGGAATACCGCGACGGCAGCGCCACGCCCGTGACGTTGGCGGGGCCAAGCGCCTCGGCGGCCAGCGCCGCGACCACCGCCGAGTCGATGCCCCCCGAAAGTCCCAGGACCACGGAGCGGAAGCCGCACTTGCGCACGTAGTCCCGCAGCCCCAGGATGAGCGCGGCATGGATGGAGGCGATGCCGGCGCGGGGGATGGTCATTTTACGATGTTCGATGTTCGCTTGTTCCACCGGAAGATCGACGATGAGCAGGTCTTCGGCGAAGTCGTGGGCTTGGGCGATCACCTGGCCGGTATGGTCGAACACGGCGGAGTTGCCGTCGAAGACCAGTTCGTCGTTGCCGCCGACCTGGTTGACGTAGACGATGGGCATATGCCAGCGCTTCGCCTGGAAGGAGAAAAGCTGGCGGCGGTAGTCGTTCTTGCCGAGGACAAACGGGGAGGCGGAGATGTTGATGAGGATGCGGGCGCCGGCCTCGGCCAGCGCCTGGATCGGATTGTAGTGGTACAGCGGGCGCTCGACGAATTTCTCGTCGTTCCAGAGGTCCTCGCAAATGGAGATGCCCAGGGGCTGGTTTTCGATGAAGGTGAGTTCCGCCCCCCGTCCGCCGGGTTCAAAGTAGCGGGATTCATCGAACACGTCGTAGGTCGGGAGCAGCGATTTAAGGCTGCGGGAGATGATGCCGCCGTCCTTGACGATGGCGACGGCATTGTGCAGGGGCCGGCCGACGGAGGCGGTGTTTCTTTCGGGATAGCCCACCAGGGCGGTGATGCCCTGGGCCGCGGCGGCAATGCGCTCGACGGCCTGGGCGGCCAGCGCGATGACGGCGGGCTTGAGGAGCAGGTCTTTTGGGGGATAGCCGAGGATGGACAGTTCGGGGAAGACGACGACCTGGGCGGCCTGTTCGCGGGCACGGGCCAGGGCGGCGAGGTGTTTGTGCAGGTTGCCGGCGAGGTCGCCGACGGTGGGATTGATTTGGGCCAGAGCGATGCGCATGAAACCTCCGGCACCATTTTACGGCATGGGGCTAAAATGAAGTAGTTTGTGTAAAATGTGTGGCTATTATTTTCCAGGTTCTCACAGACGCAGGAGCCAAAATGTCCACTTCGTTCAATGCCCGCGCCACGCTCGATACCGCTCTGGGCCAAAAAACCATCTACCGCCTCGACGCGTTGAAAACACTGGGCGTGGGCCACATCGACCGTCTGCCGTATTCGATTAAAGTGCTTCTGGAGGCGTGTCTGCGCCATCTGGACGGGTTTGTGGTGACGGAGGAGGCGGTGCGGGCGTTGGCGAACTACAACGCGAAAGCCATTGGGGAGACGGAGATTCCGTTCATGCCGGGACGGGTGGTGTTGCAGGATTTCACGGGGGTGCCGTGCGTGGTGGATTTGGCGGCGATGCGGGCGGCGATGGTGCGGATGGGGGGGAACCCGGCTAAGGTGAATCCGCTGGTGCCGTGCGATCTGGTGATCGATCATTCGGTGCAGGTGGACGCGTATGCGTCGGGGATGGCGTTGACGATCAACTCGCAGTTGGAATTTGAGCGCAACACGGAGCGGTATCAGTTTTTGAAATGGGGGCAGCAGGCGCTGTCCAATTTTCGGGTGGTGCCGCCGGCGACGGGGATTGTTCACCAGGTGAATTTGGAATACCTGGCGAAAGTCGTCTGGGAAAAAGACGGCGTGCTGTATCCGGACTCGCTGGTGGGCACCGATTCGCACACGACGATGATCAACGGTGTGGGCGTGCTGGGCTGGGGCGTCGGCGGCATCGAGGCGGAGGCGGTGATGCTGGGGCAGCCGATCTACATGCTGATACCGGAGGTGGTGGGGTTCAAGGTCACGGGGAAACTGGCGGAGGGCGTCACGGCGACGGACCTGGTGCTGACGATCACGGAGATGCTGCGCAAGCACGGCGTGGTGAACAAGTTTGTGGAGTTTTTCGGGCCGGGTTTGGCGGAGATGCCGCTGGCGAACCGGGCGACGATTGCGAACATGGCGCCGGAATACGGGGCGACGTGCGGTTTTTTCCCGGTGGATGAGCAGACGCTCAAGTACCTGCGTCTGACGGGGCGGGATGAGAAACTCATTGCCACCATTGAACAATACTGCAAGGCGCAGGGACTGTGGCGGAACGACAGCTATCCCATTGAATACTCCTCCACGCTGGAACTGGACATGGCCACGGTGGAGCCATCGGTCGCCGGGCCCAAGCGCCCGCAGGACCGGATCAGCCTCAAAAACGTCAAAGCCACCTGGGGCAAGGAACTCCCCAAGTTCCTCCAAAGCACCAAGAAACCCCCCGCCGCTCCCGCTCCCGCCACCGCCATCAATAAGATGCAATCCGAAGGCGGCGAGGGCGGCAAGTCCGGCCTCGGCATCGAGATCGCCCCTCATGCCGTTAGCGAAGAAGAACTCCTCAAGCAAGTCTCCGTCACCGACGGCGAAACCACCTTCAAACTCAAGCACGGCGACGTCGTCATCGCCGCCATTACCTCCTGCACCAACACCTCCAACCCCGACGTCATGATCGCCTCCGGCATCGTCGCCCAAAAAGCCGCGGCCTTAGGGCTAACCCGCAAACCCTGGGTCAAAACGTCGCTGGCCCCCGGCTCCAAAGTCGTCACCGATTACCTCGTGAAAGCCGGCCTGCTCGATTCCCTCAACGCCCTGGGCTTCAACCTTGTCGGCTACGGCTGCACCACCTGCATCGGCAACTCCGGCCCTCTCCCCGAAGCCATCGACAAAGCCATCATCGACAACGAACTCGTCGTCGCCTCCGTCCTCTCGGGCAACCGCAACTTCGAAGGCCGCGTCCACCAGTCCGTCAAAGCCAACTACCTCGCATCCCCGCCCCTCGTCGTCGCCTACGCCCTCGCCGGCAACGTCAACATCGACCTCACCACCGAATCCCTCGGCATCGCCACCAAAGGCCCCAAAGCCGGCCAGCCCGTCTATCTCAAAGACATCTGGCCCACCCAGTCCGAAGTCGCCGACTCCGTCGCCAAGTCCGTCACCGTCGATCAGTTCACCCACGAATACGGCGACGTCTTCAAAGGCTCCGCCGAATGGCAGCACATCTCCACCAGCACCGGTGACCGCTACAAATGGGATGCCGCCAGCACCTATATTCAGGAACCCCCCTTCTTTGAAAACCTCTCCCCCAGGCCCTCCGCCATCCAACCCATCAAGGGTGCCCGCGTCCTGGCCAAACTCGCCGATTCCGTCACCACCGACCATATCTCTCCCGCCGGCAACATCAAAAAGGACTCCCCCGCCGGCAAGTTCCTCCTCGCCGCCGGCGTCACCGCCGCCATGTTCAACTCCTACGGCAGCCGCCGAGGCAACGACCGCGTCATGACCCGCGGCACCTTTGCCAATACCCGCATCAAAAATCAAATCGCCCCCGGCACCGAAGGCGGACTCACCACCGACTTCACCGATGGCCAGATCAAGTCGATCTACGACGCCTCCCTCAACTATAAGAAGGCCGGCATACCCCTCATCGTCCTGGCCGGCAAAGACTACGGCATGGGCTCCTCACGCGACTGGGCCGCCAAGGGCACCTTCCTTCTGGGCGTCAAAGCCGTCATCGCCGAATCCTTTGAACGCATCCACCGCTCCAACCTCGTGGGCATGGGCGTCCTACCCCTCACTTATAAGCCTGGCCAAAACGCCGCCACGCTCGGACTCGAAGGCACCGAATCCTTCAACATCGCCGTCGATGATCACGTCAAGCCCCGCCAGGATATCACCGTGACGGCGACCAGGAAGGACGGCACGAAAGTCACCTTCACCGCCCGGTGCCGGATTGATACGCCCGTGGAAGTAGACTACTACCGCAACGGCGGGATTTTGCACACGGTGCTGCGACGAATGGCGGGGTCATAAACGTGTATTTCGCCCGCGCCGCATCTCTCCCAAGCCACCCCCCCGCGGTCATGGAAAGCCCATGCAACCCTCCCAATTCACCGTGCTCCTCCCCCATTCTCCCCAGCCCCCACGCCCCCATCCCCTTTACAGGCAACGGCTTGCCTCCGCCCGCGGCGTATCCGACATTCTCCTGAGAGCTTGTGTTTTCACGTATTCAGGGAAGCAGCGACTCATGAACACCGACCTTTTGTCAGCCGAATCCATCAACCTCCTCGAAGACCGCATCCACAACCGCCGCCACGAACTGCGGGCGCCGCTCATGCTGGCCGGGTGGATTTGGCGCGCCAAAGCCCCCGGCAAGGCCATCGCCATCCGCATCCTGGACCACTCCGACCACGGCGTGGGCTTCATCAGCCCCGTCGCCCTGGATATCGGCGAACTTTTCGACATCGCGCTCGAGCGCACCGGTCCGCGGCATATCGGACTTCATGTCGCCTATTGCGAATCCCTCAACGAAGACACCTTCCGCATCGGCACGCATACCGCATAGGGCAGTAGTTCAGTTGCCAGTTGCCAGTGAGTGGTCAGAGGGTATGCCTGCTCCGCTGGGGCACAACAGATTATCAGCCCTTGCCAGCGGCTCCATAGCCATGCCGTCAGTTCAACCCCGGTTTTCCAAAATCCGCTTGCCACGCGCTCTCTTATATTCGACAGTCTCAACAGGATCGCACGTATCTATAGGACAGGCCATGCACACCGACTTTCTCAAAAGCCCCGCCGTCAACATTCTGGCAGACCGCATCATCGTGGACCGCCGCGAATCGCCGCGCCTGCCCTTCATGCTCGCGGCCTGGATTTGGCGTGCCGAGGACCCCGACGAACCGATCGCCATCCGCCTCCTGGATCACTCCGAGCGCGGCGTCGGTTTCGTCTGCCCCTTCCCGCTCGACACCGGGGAGCATTTCGACCTGTGCCTGGAACGCGATGGCGTCCGTCACGCCGGCCTGCGCGTGACCTACTGCGAATTCTACGGCGAAGACACCTTCCGCATCGGCGCCCAGGTTGTCACCCGGGGCTCAAGCAATGGGCCTGGGGAACTCACATAAGGGCTGACGAATCAATAATTGTCAGAAATCGAGGTGCCGACAACCTCGTCGGATGCGGCCAGCACTTGGTGATCGAAATGCCGACGAGGGCGTCGGCACCACTTATTGATTCGCCGGTCCTACTAATGATACCCCCGAGTAACACGGGCGCTCCGGCTTTAAGGAATATTGCGTATTGATCATCTCATGTTGTTACGGTGCCGGCATTTTGCCGGACCAGACATCCTCCAGGGTTTTCCGCTCTTCCGGGGAGACTTGCAGCAGATCCGCCGGGAAGCGGCGGTAGCTGAAGATTTCACTCTGGATTTTCGTGGCATCTTGCCTGGTGTTGGCCAGGCCCGCGAGGTATTGCAGGCGCAGGTTGGAGTCGTGGTTGATCTGGCCTTTCGGCGCATCGACGTCGGTCCAGGGCTTGAGGTCCGCGGCCCGGCCGCCGTAAGTGCGGAGAATGTCGTCGGCGGTGTTCAGCCGGGAGTTCTTCAAGATGTTGGAGAGCAAGGGGCCGCGGAGGCGCGCCTGCAGCGCGGCGGCGTCGATGGTGAGGGGTTCATTGCCGCCCATGAGGATGATGTCGTAGCCGCCGCCGTTGTCGCTGTTGGTCCAGATGGTGCCGTTGGGGAAGACTTCAAAGAAGGTCTTGATCTCGCTCTTGACGACCTCGACATCGCTTTCGTACAGCGGCACCCACTGGGTAACCAGGCCGCCGGGGTTGAGACGGGCCTTGACGGATTGGAAGTATTCCAGGGTGTAGAGGCAGGCCGCGCCCTTGACCCAGGGATGGATGGGGTCGCTGGTGATGATGTCAAATTTTTCGTCGGTGGTCAGGACGTAGTGGCGGGCGTCGTCAAAGACGACGCGGACGGCGGGGTCCACGTAGGTGCCGTCGGTCTTGGTGGTGACGACGTTGTTGTTTTCCAGGGAGAAGTGGCGGGCCATTTTGGGGACGAGGGGCTCGAGCTCGCAGATGACGATTTTCTCGTGCGGGTGGAGGATGAAGGCGCCGGCGGTGACGCCCGCGCCGCAGCCGACGACGAGCACCTTTTTGGGCTTTTGGGGATCGGGATGGAAGAGGGAGGGATAGTGGCCGAGCATGAGCTGGAGGCGCATGTCCAGGGGATTGGTCGAGGCCTCGACTTTGCCGGCGACGTGGAAATAGAGGTATTCGCGGTCCTCGATGTAAGAGGTGACGGCGACGGAGGAGTTCACGCCCTCACCCTGGTCCACGAGCGCATAGTTCTGATTCATTTTCTGGGGAGTGTCGCGTCCCCAGGCGATGAGTTTCCAGGGGACCAGGTCCAGGTTGTAGTGTGACAGGATGCCGATGCCGGCAAGCGGGATGCCGACGGCGCAGACGAGCGCGCCGGCGGCCCCGGCGAGGCGGGTGATCATGTCGCGTTCGCTCAGCCCCGGCTGGGGGAGGAAATCGGGGAAGATGGTGACGAAGGCGGCCAGGCCGCAG
>CAIPTQ010000289.1 GCA_903868035.1 uncultured Phycisphaerales bacterium | reverse complement strand
GCAAATATTTGAAACCGCCGCCGATGGCCGCGATTTCCGTGCCACCCTCGTGCAGGATTTGCGCCGCCCGGACCTCAAGGAATCCATGGCCAAGCTCCTGGACGTTGTGGATGAAGGCTTCCGCCAAGTGGCCCGCGATCCCCTCCGCATCAAGGGCGACATCGAACGCCTCAACGGCGGACCGCGGCCCTACCTCAACGCCAAGGACCGCCTTACCGCCGCCGGCCAGTATGCCGTGCCCCTCTACCTCAAATACCTCCAGGACAACACCCATAAGGATCTGCATCCCTATATCATCCGCCTGATGGGCGAAATCGGGCGGCCCCTCCTCAACCCCCTCATCGAGGAACTCCGCGTCGCCGATCCCATCCTCCGCATTGAACTGATCAACGTCATCGGCCAGATCGGTTATCCGCAGGCCCTCCCGGCCTTGCGCGCCCTGGAAACCGACGCCAACTCCTCCGCCCAGATGAAGCTCGCCGTCCAGAACGCCATCGCGCTCATCGACCGCACCGGCCGCACGGCCTCGATGTCTCCGGCCGAGTTGTACCTGGCCGGCGGCGAAAATTACTACAATAAGAAAGCCTCATATCTGCCTCCGCTGGATGAAAAAACCAACCCGATCTGGTACTTCGACGGCATCGACAACGTCCGGGACGTCCAGGTTCCCACGGCAATCTGGAACAGCGTCATGGCCCTGCGCATGGCCGAGTCCACGGTCAAGGTCGATCCCGAAAATTCCGCCGCCATCTCCCTGTGGCTGGCCGCCAATCTCAAGCGCGAAATCCAACTCCCCGCCGGCGACACCGACCCCAGCAAGCCCGCCCTGGCCCAGGACGCCGCCTTCTACGCCAACGCCTTCGGCCCCACTTACCTCAATCCCGTGCTCACCCGCGCCCTGGACGACCATGACTCGGCCCTGGCCCTCCGCGCCATCGCCGCCCTCGAGTCCACCGGCGGCGTATCGGGCCTGGTCGCCAGCGCCGACGCGCCCCTTGTGCGGGCGCTGTCCAACTCGGACCGCGCGGTGCGCTTCAACGCCGCCTTCGCCCTGGCGCGGGCCAATCCCCTGACCCAGTTCACGGCCTACTTCCAGGTCGTACCGATCATGTGCCAGGCCGTGAGCAACACCGGCTCGCCCGCCGTGCTGCTGATCGTCACCGATGACGACATGCGCAACGCCCTCACCGACGCCCTGCGGAACAGCGACGCCCATTACACCGTCTACGCCGGCGGCACCATCTCCGCCGCCCTCGAACAGGCCCGCCGCGCCCCGGCCATCGACGTGGTCATCATCCCCCATGGCCCGGATGTCGCGAACCTGGTGCCCATCGGCCGCACCGATTACCGCCTCGCCGGCGCACCCGTGCTCGTCGCCGCCAGGACCGAGGATCTCTCCGTCACCAAGCTCCAGTACGCCCTCAAGCCGGGCTATGCCGTCATCGACTCCCATTCCGATGAGGCCACCATCAGCGCCGCCCTGGCCCAGGTTCGCGCGGAACTGGGCATCGTCCCCATCACCGCCGAAAAAGCCACCGCCTTCTCCCTGACGGCCCTGAAACTGCTCGACCGTCTGGCCGCCGACCACCGCAGCATCTATTCGATCAACGAGGCCTCCTCCACCCTGATCGACGCCCTCAAGGACAAACGCCCGGAGGTCGTCGCCGCCGCCGCCGGCGTGCTCGGCCGGCTCAACCATCCCGAGGGCGAACGCGCCCTGGCCGCCGCCGCCATTGTGGACGGCGACCCGGTCCTGCGCGTGACGTTCTTCGAAAACCTGGCCGAAACCGCCAAGCGCACGGGCAACGCCCTGGATGTCGCGCAGGTCAACGCGATCATCAAGCTCGTCACCTCCGCCGACACCGACGCCAAGGTCCGCACCGCCGCCGCCCAGGCCCTGGGCGCCCTGAACGTGCCCACCAACCAGGCCCGCACGCTCATCCTCCAGCAGGCCCGGTGACGGAAACGGAAGCGTCAGCGAGGTGGAAGGACTGTTCCCAACAACCCCGGTGGCCGCGCGCAGGCGATGCAAGACCCCCCGTATGCCAAGGGCTGTCCCTCGCCTGCGCGAAGATGCCGCCAGCAGGAACGCACGCAACACCACCTCGCTGACGCTACGGGTTCTGTAGCCCGCCCTGGCCGGCGGGCCTTCGTTATTGGGGGGGCAATACACTCCCCTACGCTTGACTTGGCGCTGTCATATTGCTATATTCTAGTAAAGTTATATAGGAATACAGGTGACGCATGCTCCAGCCCGAACAAACCGCCCTCCTCGCCTGTGTCGCGTCCCGCTTCCAGGCCCTCGCCGATGTCTCCCGCCTGCGCCTCCTCCTGGTCCTCCGCGCGGGGCCCCAAAACGTCAACGCCCTCACGCAGCGCCTCGGCATCGCCCAGGCCGGCGTCTCCAAGCACCTGGCCGTCCTCCGCGCCGCCGGGCTGGTCGCCTCCGCCCGCCTCAAAAACCAGGTCATCTACCGCGTCGCCGATGACCGCGTCTTCGACATGTGCGCCGTCGTCTGCGACGGCGTCTACCGCCAGATCCAAACCCAGCAGTCCCTGCTGGCGCCCCCGCCCGCCGCGGGCCGGCCCCGCAGGGCTTCCCGCCAAGGAGCCTCCGTATGACCCTCGCCACTCTCAACCTTGTCTCCGCCACGCAGGCCGCCGCCTGCGACCCGGCCGCCATTGATCTCATCGACGTCCGCACCCCCGGTGAATTCGCCGCCGTCCACGCCAAGCCCGCGCGCCTCATGCCCCTGGACCGCCTCGATCCCGCCGCCGTCGCCGCCGCCCGCCACGGCGCGCCCGGCACGCCCATCTATATCATCTGCAAGTCCGGCCGCCGCGCCGCCACCGCCGCCGAAAAATTCATCGCCGCCGGCATCGCTGACGTCGCCGTGATCGACGGCGGCACCGACGCCTGGATCGCCGCCGGCCTCCCCGTCGTCCGCGGCCAGGGCGTCATCTCCCTCGAACGCCAGGTCCGCATCGCCGCCGGCCTCCTCGTCCTGGCGGGCGCCGTCCTCGCCTTCACCGTTCATCCCTGGTTCATCGGACTCTCCGCCTTCGTCGGCGCGGGCCTCGCTTTCGCCGGTCTCACCGACACCTGCGGCATGGGCATGCTCCTCGCGAAAATGCCCTGGAATAAAAACGCCGCCTGCAAACCCTAGCCCGGCGTGGAAACGCCCGGCACAACGTGGCCCAGAGTGGAACCCTCAAATTCGACTTTCATCCATCCGGAAAACAGGTGCCTCCATGACTCCCCTCCATATCCTTATCGTCGGCGGCGTCGCCGCCGGCATGTCCGCCGCCACCCGCGCCCGCCGCCTCAACGAGGCCGCCCACATCACCGTCCTCGAACGCGGCGGCTTCGTCTCCTTCGCCAACTGCGGCCTGCCCTACCACGTCGCCGGCCGCATCCCCCATGAGGACAAGCTCCTCATCACCACCCCCGCGCGCCTCCAGGAACGCTTCAACATCGACGTCCGCCTCCATACCCAGGCCCTCGCCATCGACCGCGCCGCCAAAATGCTCCGCGTCCGCAACCCCGGCGGCGGCGAGGAACTCCTCCCCTACGACAAACTCATCCTCGCCCCCGGTGCTTCACCCATCATCCCCCCCCTCGACGGCCTCAACTCCGCCAACGTCTTCTCCGTCCGCTCCCTCGAGGACACCCGCGCCCTGCAAGTCTATCTGGCCGCCCACAATCCCCACAATGCCGTCGTGGTCGGCGGCGGCTTCATCGGCCTGGAGATGACCGAAGCCCTGCATGACCGCGGCCTGGCCGTCACCGTCGTCGAAAAGGCCCCCCACGTCCTGCCCCAGCTCGACGCCGAACTCGCCGTGGATATCGAACACGAACTGGCCGCCCACCGTGTCCACGTCATCACCAACTGCGGCCTCGCCGGCGTCCAGCACGCTGGCGGCCAGGTCACCGCCGTCCTGCTCGAGGATGGCCGCCACATCCCCGCCGATGTCGTGATTCTCTCCATCGGCGTGCGTCCCAACGTCGAACTCGCCCGCGCCGCCGGCCTCACCCTCGGCATCACCGGCGCCATCGCCGTCGATGCCGTCGGCCGCACCAGCGATCCTGACATCTATGCCGCCGGCGACGCCGCGGAAGTCCTCCACGCAGTCACCGGCAAGCCCGCGCGCATCCCCCTGGCCGGCCCGGCGAATCGCGCCGGCCGCTTAGCCGGTGAACACGCAGCCAGTGGACAATTCGCAACACCCAGCGGAGCCGCGACCGTAAGGGAGCGACCATTCGCCCCCACCGCCGCCGGAACCGCCATCGTCCAAGTCTTCTCCCTCGAAGCCGGCATGACCGGCCTCTCCGAAACCGCCGCCCGCGCCGCCGGCTTCGACCCCGACTCCGCCTACATCACCGCCAACCACCATGCCGGCTATTACCCCGGCGCTTCCCCCCTCCGCCTCAAACTCGTCTACGACCGTGCCTCCGCCCGCGTCCTGGGCGCCCAGGCCGTCGGCCACGCCGGCATCGATAAACGCCTCGATGTCATCGCCACCCTCCTCCACTTCCGCGGCACCATCCACGACCTCGCCGGCCTCGACCTCGCCTACGCCCCCCAGTTCGGCAGCGCCAAGGACCCCCTCCACCTGGCCGCCTTCGTCGCCGAAAACCAGCATAGCCGCCTCACCCCCGCCATCCCCCCCGCCGAAATCGACGGCCGCCAGCTTGTCGATGTCCGCACCGCCGACGAATTCGCCAAGGACCATCTCCCCCAGGCCATCCACATCCCCGTCGATGTCCTGCGCCAGCGCGCCACCGAGTTGGATCCCTCGCGCCCCACCGCCGCGATCTGCCAAAGCGGCCTGCGCGGCCACGTCGCCGTGCGCCTCCTCAAGCAAATAGGCTTCGCCGACGTGGTCAACGTCAAGGGCGGCTGGGAACTCGCCCGGCGCATATGACCGCCGACACACTGGCCACTGACACAATCCCCCGCCTCCCATGCAATCTAACTCCGAATGATACGTTGATCGTTCTATCAATTCGGCAACAGGTTTTAACCTGTGAATGTTCTTATGCGGAGGATCCCCTCATGAATCGACGTATCCCTTGGTCAGTTGTTCTCGCGGCGCTTTTGCTCACCGCCATGCCCGCCTTGGGGCAGCAGAAATTCACGCCGCCCGCCTCGCCGCGCGCCAGCTACAACTTCAACCCCGGCTGGAAATTCATCCGCCAGGCCAAGGCCGGCGATGTCCTCCCCGATTTCTTCAACCCCGCCTTCGACGACTCCCAGTGGGCCAACGTCAGCCTCCCCCACACCTGGAACGATGTGGACACCTATCGCGCGTACATCAGCCACGGCCGCGGCGATATGGGCTTTTTTCAGGGCCTCGGCTGGTATCGCAAGCATTTCAAACTGCCCGCCAGTGCCGAAGGCCGGAAAATCTTCCTCGAATTTGACGGCCTCAAACAGGCCGCCCACTTCTACCTCAACGGCAAGCCCTGCGGCCTCTATGAAAATGGCGTCACCTCCTTCGGCATGGACATCACCTCCCTCGTGAAATTCGGCGACCAGGACAACGTCCTCGCCGCCCAGGTCGACAATACCACCGAGTACCTCGAAGAATCCTCCAAAATGCCCTACGAATGGAAGTTCTCCAACTCCAACCCCAACTTCGGCGGCCTCAACCGCAACGTCTCCCTCCACATCACCCCCAAGGTCTACCAAACCCTACCCCTCTACTACGGCCTGGAAACCTCCGGCGTCTACGTCTTCGGCTCCAACTACAACATCCCCGGCAAATCCGTCACCATCAATCTTGAATCCGAAGTCCGCAACGAAACCGCCGCCTCCGCCGCCCTTACCCTCTCCGCCGCCGTCGTGGACGCCGACGGCATCGTCCGCGCCCAGTTCGCCGGCGCCCCCGAGAACCTCGCCGCCGGCAAAACCGGCACCGTCAAGGCCGCCGGCCCCCTCACCGCCGCCCGTTTCTGGGACATCAACGACCCCTACCTCTATGACGTCTACTCCATCCTCTCCGTCGATGGCAAAATCGCCGACGTCACCAAAATCCACACCGGCTTCCGCAAGGCCGAGTTCCGCGGCGGCGTCGGCAAGGGCGGCGTCTGGCTCAATGACCGCTTCGTCTGGCTCACCGGCTACGCCCAGCGCTCCGTCAACGACTGGCCCGGCCTCGGCCAGGCCTACCCCGACTGGATGCACGATTTCAACTCCGCCCTCCTCCGCGAAAGCAACAGCAACTACGTCCGCTGGATGCACATCTCCCCCCAGCGCGTCGATGTCGTCTCCTGCGACAAATACGGCATCGTCAACGTCTGCCCCGCCGGCGATGGCGAACACAACGTCTTCGACCGCCAGTGGGACCAGCGCATGGAGGTCATGCGCGACTCCATGATTTACTTCCGCAACAACCCCAGCGTCTTCTTCTGGGAAGCCGGCAACTCCCAGGTCATCGGCACCCAGATGCAGCAGATGGTCGATATCCGCAAAAAATGGGACCCCAGCGGCGGCCGCGCCATGGGGTGCCGCTCGCTCCGCGACCCCGTCTCCGTCGTCGCTACCGAATATTTCGGCGCCATGCTCGGCCAGCCCGCCACCGACCAGAACCGCGACCACGCCCCCATCATCGAAACCGAGGATTACCGCGAGGAAGGCCCCCGCGGCATCTGGGATGACTTCTCCCCGCCCCACTTCGGCTTCAAAAAAGGCCCCAACGACACCTACAACCTGAATTCCGAAACCTTCGCCCTCGGCGGCGTCCGCCGTTATTTCAACTTCGTCAGCGCCCGCATCGACAATCCCAATCCCGCCAGTTCCAAGTATTCCGCCTATGGCTCGATCTATTGGTCCGACTCCGATGCCGACGGCCGCCAGCAGAGCTCCGAAGTCCTCCGCGTCTCCGGCAAGGTCGATGGCGTCCGCCTCCCCAAGGAAATCTTCTACGCCACCCGCGTCATGCAGAGCGCCACGCCGGACCTCCACATCATCGGCCACTGGTCCTACCCCGTCGCCGGCCAGCCCGCCTACAAGGCCGACACCAAGAAAACCATTTCTGTGATCGCCACCCTGTGCGACTCCGTCGAACTGTTCCTCAACGGCACCTCCCTGGGCGTCAGCAAAACCCCGCAAAGCGGCTACATCTATTCCTTCCCGAACGTCGCCTTCGCCCCCGGCACGCTCAAGGCCGTCGCCACCAAGGCCGGCCAGGTCGTCGCCCAGCATGAACTCAAAACCGCCGGCGCTCCCGCGAGCCTCAAGCTCACCGTCAACACCGGCCCCAAGGGCCTCCTCGCCGACGGTGCCGACGTCGCCCTCATCACCTTTGAAATCCTCGACGCCGCCGGCCAGCGCTGCCCCACCGACGAGGCCCGCGTCGATTTCACCTGCGCCGGCCCGGCCATCTGGCGCGGCGGCCTCAACAGCGACACCCTCAATTCCACCAACAACCTCTACCTCGACACCGAGTGCGGCATCAACCGCGTCTCCGTCCGCTCCACCTTCACCCCCGGCGCCGTCACCGTCACCGCCACGCGCAAAGGCCTGCCGCCCGCCACCGTCACCATCCCGTCCCAACCCGTGGAAATCACCAACGGCCTGCTGCGCGAATTCCCGCCGGGCTTCCCCGGGCTGACGCCCAAACCGTGATGGCGTGAAACGGTCGTAGCATATTTTCGCAGACTTCCCTCGCGGGTGCGCGGGTGCCATGTGATTTGCCGATTACGGGCATGGCGGTTAATGTGAAATCGTAAATTCGAGGCGGAATTTGGACACGAGTTCACCTCGTACCGGACTTTGAGGTCATCAGAATGGCTGAGCTTTTTAATATTTATTGCGATGAGAGTTGCCATTTGGCCGGGGATCATTTTAACGTCATGGTTTTCGGTTCGGTCGTATGCAAATTCCAGCTTGTCAGGCGAATCAAAGAACGCCTGCAAGAGATCAAAAAAAAACACGGCCTACCGCCGGCGGTCGAAATCAAATGGATGAAAGTATCCAATTCGAAATGTCAAATGTACTTGGACATCATAGACTATTTTTTTGATGACGACAATTTGCAATTTCGCGGGGTTCTCGTGCCTGATAAAGCCAAACTCAATCACGCCGCGTTTCAGCAAACCCATGACGATTTCTACTATAAAATGTGTTTCCGCATGATTGAACCCATCATCGATCCCACACAGCGGTATCGGATTTATCTGGACATCAAGGATACGCAAAGTGAGTCCCGGCGCGCCAAACTGGAAGAGTATCTGCGCACGTCACGAAACGATTTGCACGGACGAATCGTGGAGCGCGTGCAACAGATTCGATCGCACGAATCACCGCTTATGCAGCTCGCGGACCTGATCACGGGGGCCATTTCTTATCATAATCGTAGGCTTGCGACCAACGCCGCCAAGATCGAGGTTATCCGGAGAATTCAAAGACGGGCCGGAATATCGCTCGATACGACTACCTGGCTCAGACATCCCAAAATTAGCCTCTTGCGCTGTCAAGCCCAGGAGGCGGCACTGTGAACCATACGCATTCGTGGCTGGCAACGTTGATTTTGCTCAGTGATTACTCCGGCGATTATGCCCAATACAACGAGGCTGCATATGCCATATTTTGCCGGGATTTCATTCAATCGCAGCCCAAGTTCCAAGACGGCTGGGTTCGCTGCCGGCGAGAACCGGTCATGGACGGAAAGGAAGCGGGCTACTGGCATTGTACTTCTTCCGGCGAAGATGAAACATCGCGAACGCCTGATTTGCGCCGCCTTGAGCGAATCGGATGGATTCGAAATATTATAGAAAATAGTCAATATGTCGATTATTGGATTAATGACAATCGGGGCGAGCAAAGGCATCTACTGTGGCTCAACGAGGAGTATTTGGTCGTACTCGCGCTGCGGCAGAGAAAACGCGATGGCACGCGTTATTTTCTGTTAATTACCGCGTATTGCACGTTGGAAGAACACCGGAAAAAGAAGCTGCGCTATGAACGCGATAAGTTCCTATCGCAAAAACGTCTGACGCCGCACCCCTGAAGAGGAACGGCGTCGGTACTCCTTCCACCAATGGTGGATGAGCTATACAGATTATCGTCTAAACACGTGCCAAGTCAAGAGAAATTTTACCTTTTAGCGCAAAAAATGGCAAATATTTGCGCGTTTTCCGCCACTTTTTGAGCAAAATATTGTCCAACATTTGCTTGTTTTTCACCGCCACATTCTCTTATGCGAATATTATGCCGGAAAACGTTACCACATCACCCCGGCGTTATCTAGCCACGCATTATATGCGTCATTCGTCATTCGGCTTTTTCGCCTTCATTCTTCGCCTGATTTTTACTGGCGTGCAAGTGTTTTCCGAGGCCAAGTGAGGCTTTATCCGCCAATGAAAAACCCCTCGCACGTGCGCGGGCTTGCGGGGTATACTCCCGTAATGGACCCGAATTCCAAACCTCCCACGCTTGATTACCGCAAACCAGAAGTTCGTACGTCACCCAGCGTTGTTACCGCGTCAATAGGGGCGACATTTTGCACGTTTATGGGATTCATTTCGATGGGGCTGTTAATGGACGACGCATGGAGAGTGTGCGTGGTGTTGAGTGGCTTGGGCGTTATCTTCGCATTGCTTGGACTTCGCATGTTGAAGGCTGATATCCATGCCTCCGGGCGGAGAATTTTCTTGTGGCTCAATGTCGCCTTGGGCCTTGGAATGATCATGATCGCCCTTATCGAACGTGAGGCACTTTGATAAATATCTCCGTGTACTCCGTCACCCCCCAGGTGCCGTTGCCGTGCCCGCCGCCGGTGTTGTCGCCGGCACCCCCCGCCCCGCCCCGCCGCGCGCCCCGCGCCCCGCACCGGCCGCCGCCGCATCCGTCGGCAACGCATCCTTGCACAACTCCAGCACCTCTATCACCTGCAGCGAACTCTGGTTCGCGTCATTCGTAACCAGCCCGTTCAGCGTTTGCGGTATCTCCAGCGGCACAAACACCCCCGCCCCCTCGCGCCGCACGATGTTCCCGAAGTTCGCCCCCACGCCCCCGCGGATGCCGTTGACCGCGCGCGTCGCGGCCGCGGCACGCTGGTCGGGCGTCAGCCCGGGCGCATAGTTGGCGTAATACGCCGCCAGCCTCCCGTTGTTCCCGTTGCAATAGTCGAACCAGACTTTCTTCCACCCCGGATGATCGATCAACTCGTTGAGTTCCATCATCACTTCCGGCCCGCCCATGTTGTTCACCAGGTTGTAGCTCCCCCGGTTGTTATCCCGCGGCACAACTTTGCCCGTCTCGGGGAAAAATCCCCACAACAAACTCTGCGAAGTGGAGAAGCCAAACGGCATCGCCGCCACCGAGTCCAAACTGGTCATGATCTTGTCCCGGTATTTCGTGTCGCCCGTGCGCTCCCATTCCGTCATCCAGTTGCCCAGAAAGGCAAACCAGTCCGGCCCGCCGCGCACGCGCGCGGGGTACTGGGCGTCGGCCGCGGTGGGCTGAATCACCTTGCGCATCGGGTCGATCCGCGTAATCGCACTGTCCGCCTGCAGCATCTCATGCATCACGTCCCCCGTGCGCTCATCCGTCGTCAGGTAATAGTAGTAGCGCCGGTACGGAGCCATCGAAATGCGCGCCTCCTTCGCCCCGTCCCCCCATGGCACCACATTATGCCGGCTGCCCAGGCCCGCCATCGGACCCTGGTGATAGCAGATCACTTCCCCCGTATGCCGCGTCATCGCCTCGGCATAGCGGAACAGATCCGCCCGCCCCGTCCGCAAAAACATGTACCACGCCACCATGTCCGTTCCCTGCTCCGAATTGTCCCACGCAAACCCCCCGTTGTCGTACTTCCATGTCTGCCGCACCGCATCGTACGAGTGCATCACGTTCCCGAAGTACCAGAAGCCGTACCAGTTGTACTGGTCCACGGCCTTCATGTAGAACGCCATCTCCGCGTCGAGTTGGTCTTCCAGGCTCTTCTTAAACGCCGTCGTGCGGTCCTGCAAACTCCAGATGCCGAACGCCTTCTGGTCATGCAGATACTGCGGCGTACACACCAGCAGCGGCGGTGCGGCCGCCATCTGATAGTGCTTGACGGCATCCGCCTTCGCCGGCACCGCATTGCCCGGAAACAGCGTCAATGAACTCGTGTGCGCAATCCCCTGCGGCGTGGCCAGCGGCATTTCCACATCCTCATACGTCTCGCTCAGCCCGTGCGCCACCGTGTCATAGTGCCGCAGGTCCATCGCCGGGGCGTCTGGCGACCACAGCCACACGCGCAAATCGGCGGCATTGGCCAGCGCGTGCCGCACTTCCAATGCCGCCGGCGCCGACTGCCAGAAATTCTGCACCCCCGCCCCTATGCCCCCCGACACATCCCCCACATACACATACCCCGGGGCGCGCTTGCCCGCGCCGGCCGCCAGCCACGAGCTTTGCTCGCTCGTGCGTTTTTCAATCGTGAACCCCTGTGCGTTGGGCTGCAGCAGCCGGAAGTCCCCCCACTTCGGCAGGGCGTCCAGCGTATGCTGGCTGGCCGCATCGACCTGAGCGCGGTTGGCCACGCGCTGCCCGTTGATCTGGCTGCCATAGACATTCCCCCCCCTGCCGCCGCCGGGGCTGTTGAACTGGGTCTGCCACAGGAGCAGGGGTTCCACAGGTTCCGCCCACAGCCCGCCCTCTTCACCGCCAAAGCGAATATGGCGGTTCTGCACCTCCTCGGCAAACGGCACGGAGATCGACAACCCCAGCCCGCGTATGAAATCCTCCTTCTCATTGCCGTCAAACACAAACGAATAGACCAGCCGGATGGGTGTGACCCCGGGGTAGAAATAGAGTCGAACGTAAAAGGGCAGCCATTGGCGAACAGGGGAGCCGGGCATCGCGTCCACGCCGGTGAGGTCGAGTTTGTGCATCCCCTCGATTTTGACGACCGCGCGCACCGGTCCGGACTGCTCCAGGGTGACTTTTGTGATGTTGCTGGTGTAGCGCTGGCGGGGTTGGGGTCTGGCCGGGTCGGCCTCGACGCCTTTTTGCAGAATAAGCTCACTTTGCGCATTTTGGGCAATGATGCGCGTATTTAAGGCAATTTTATCAAAAAGATAAGCGCCATTTCGTGAGATATGACACGTCATCCCCTCCGCCCCCCCCGTGTCAATGTCAATCGCCGTGGCCGTTTCTTTGGCTTGAACCACCGGCCCGGCAGCGTCCGCCTTGCCCGCCGTAAGTGCAAGCGGCCCCGTGACTTGCGGCCCACCCACCGTGGCAAATCCCATCCACTTGATCGACCCATCCGGCCAGTACGCCAACGGCCAGGATTGCAGGGGAAGCGCTTTCTCATCTGCGGTGCGCAGCGAGAACATCTGGTCTTTTTGGACCGCCGCTTTCGGGTAAGGTACACCCCAGGCAACCCCGGAGGGTAAACCAACGGGGTTTTCCAGCCATTTGACCGAAACCCGATCGGCACCCCGGGCCGTCTGGAACGCGCCAAATAACACAATTGCGAGCGCCGCAAGGCAAGCTGTAACTTTCATCGTTTGCTCCCGTGAGATTAATGCCGGAAATGCGTGAACAGATGTCCAACGTGGAATGATACCGCATGTTACGGGCGCAGTGCATGCGTGTACTCCGCATGAATTGCTCTTTCGCGCTGGACAGTCCCAATCGGGCCTCACATAATTGTCGTTCTGGAATGGATTTCTGCATCTCAGGGCCAGTTCCCGCGTTTATCCGTGTCGTACACCCGCGTACCACCCCCCGCACCCCCATGTTCTGAAAGGGTCCTCATGCGTCTCGGCCAATCCGCCCCCAAATCCCTCCGCTCCCTCTTCTCCACCCTTCTGACCCTGGCCACCGTCTCGTCCCGCGGCAAGTCCAACCCGCGCCATATCCGCCCCGATCGCCGCAGCATCGCCAATATGCAACTGGAAGACCTTGAAACACGGGTGCTTATGGCGGGGGCGCCGGCGCGGTTGATATTGGAACTATTGCCCTCGCCGCTGACTGCGGTTGGCTCGACACCCAATCCGCCGATCAAGGTGACGGTGGCGGATGTGACGGGTGCGACCGTCACGACGGACGCGTCGACCGTGCTGTTGACGCTCTTTCAGAACCCCGCCGGAGGTTCGCTGACCGTCGGCGGGCGGGCGGTGGGGAGTGTGACGGCGACCGCGGTGGGGGGCATCGCCACCTTTACCAATCTCAGTTTCTCGGTGGCTGGTCAGTATGTAATCAACGCCAACGATGGTGCGCTTGCCGGCACACAGTCGAATGTGTTCACGGTCCTGGCGGTGGCGACCCACCTGGCCTACCAGGTGCAGCCGGGCAACATCAACGCGGGCGGGCTGTTTTCGCCGGCCGTACAGGTGCTGGTGGAGGATGCGTCGAACAACGTGGTCACCACCGACAGCCGGGCGATCAGTTTGTCGCTCAATTTGACCACCGGCTCTCTGACGGGGACCACCACGGTCAACGCGCAGAACGGCGTGGCCACGTTTACCGGGGTTTCGGTGACGACACTCGGAACCTACACCCTGACGGCCCGGGACAACGCGACCTCCGGGGCGCTGACCTCCGCGTCTTCCCTCTCGTTTACGGTGTCGGCGGGGGCGCCGGCGAAGGTGGTGTTCGGGCAGTCGCCGGTGAACACGCCGCTGGGTTCGATCCTGCCGCCGGTGATCGTGAATGTGACGGATGTGGCGGGGAACATTGTGACGACGGACAATTCCGCCGTGACGCTGGCGATCAACAGCTATTCGTCGTCGACGTTTGTGGGTACGCCGGTGATCACGGGTACGGTGACGGTGAATGCCGTCAACGGCGTGGCGACCTTCAACGATTTGTCCTTTGCGGATCTGGGCAATTACAAGCTGCAGGCGTCGGATGGCGCGCTGGCGATCGGGGTATCGAACAGTTTTGCGATCACCGGAGCGCCGGCGAAGCTGGCGTTTGGGACGCAGCCCTCGCAGACGACGGTCGGGACGGTGATGTCGCCATCGATTACGGTGGCGGTGGTGGATGTCAATGGCAACGTCGTGGGAACGGATAATTCCAGCGTGGCGCTGGTGATCGGGTCGGGGCCGGGGACGATTTCCGGCACGACGACGGTGGCCGCGGTCAACGGCATCGCCACCTTCAGCGGGCTTTCGTTCTCGCAGATGGGGACCCTCGCGCTGACGGCCAGCGACGGGACGCTGACGACGGCCAATTCCAACAGCTTCATTATCAACGGCACGGCGGCGCAGTTGGCGTTTCTGGTGCAGCCGGCGGCGCCCAGCGCCAATGTCGCCATCACGCCGCCGGTGGTGATTGTGGTGGAAGACATCAACGGCAACCGCGTCCTCAATGACGCTTCGACGGTGACGATCAATCTCCACACCGGGCCGGGCGCCCTCAGCGGCACGACCGGGGTGACGGCCGTCAACGGCCTGGCGACGTTTTCCAACCTGAAGCTGTCGCTGGCGGGAACTTATACCCTGGCGGCGGCTTCCACCGGGCTGTCGGGCGCGATCTCCAACAGTTTCATCGTGCTCCCCGCCGCCTCCCAACTCGCCTTCATCATCCAGCCTACCGATGTCGCCGCCTCCGCCGTCATGTACCCCGCCACCAAGGTCCAGGTGCAAAACACCCTCGGCCAGGCCGCCACCACCAACACCTCCAGCGTCACCCTCTCCCTCGTCAGCGGCCCCCAAAACGGCAGCATCGGCGGCACCACCACCGTCGCCGCCATCGCCGGCGTCGCCACCTTCAGCAACCTCACCTTCTCCGTCCAGGGCAGCTATATCCTGATGGCCTCCGACGGCCTCCTGGCCACCGACATCTCCCAGGCCTTCTACGTCGGTCCTCCCGCCTTCAAAGTCGAGTGGGGCGCCAAGCCCGTCGGCACGGTTGCGGCCGGAACCGTCTTGCCGCCGATTACCCTGGTCGTCGAGGATATCAACGGCCACTACATCTACTCCGATCACTCGGTCGTGACGCTCACCATCGCCAGCGGGCCCACCGGGGCAACCATCGTCGGCAATGCCACCGCCAACCCCTCCCAAGGCATCGCCGTCTTCAGCAATGTGTCCTTCTCCAAGGCGGGCGCATACACTCTCACCGCGACCGACGGCGCGCTGCGGTCCCCCTTGGCCAAACCCTGCAACGTTGTGCCCGACGCCGCCAGCGCCCACCTGAGTGTGTCCCAGAGTGCCGTGACGACCCTGGTCGCCAGTCAGTTCCCGGTCAATGTGTATGTCAATATCATCGACAACTCCAGCAACATCGTCAGCGACGGCTCGGCCATTACGCTTTCCGTCTTGAGCGGACCCGGCGGCACCCTCGCGGGCACCACCACCGTCAACGCCCGCTTCGGCGTGGCGACGTTCGACAACCTCTCCCTCAACCTGGCCGGCACCTACGTGCTCAGCGCCGTCGATCCCAGCCTCGCCAACGCCACCCCGGCCACCTTCGTCGTCACCGTCAACCCCGTCAACACCCTGGTCGGCACCCCCGCGCTCGCCCGCTCCTACGAGGCTCTCATGCCCTTGACTCTTTCCGCCCGGCTCCAGGGCCTCGTGGCCGCGCCGGTGGCCTGGTCGGGCAGCGCCAATCTGGTGGATGCGGCCAACAACGTCCTGGCGTCCGCGCCGGTGAACGCCGCCGGCGATGTCACGTTTACCAACGTGCCCGGATTCCTGGCCGGCGACCACACCCTGCGCATCCGCTACCTCGGCGACACCAACCACCTCGCCAGCGTCTCCCCGCCGTTCGTCTTGTCCGTGGTCTCTTCCACCCTCGGGTCCATCGACGCCGCCGGGCCGGCCCTCCTCTCCGGCTGGGTCGCCGACCGCGACATCCCCGCCACCGCCATCGCCTTCCAGGTCAACGTCGATGGCGCCGTCTTCTACACCGGCACCGCCGCCCTGGCCCGCCCGGACCTCGCCGCCGTGATCGGCGGCGCCAATCACGGCTTCTCCGTCGATCTCTCCTCCCTGACACCCGGCCTCCACCGCGTCGACCTCTTCGCCGCCGACCGCACCAGCGGCGCGTCCCTGTTCATCGCCTCGCGCACCTTCTCCTCCGATCGCGCCCCCATCGGCTCCATCGATGTGTTCAGTTCCACGCTCCTGGCCGGTTGGGCCGCCGATCCCAGTAACTTCGCCGCCTCGATCCAGGTCGTCTATCAAATCGACGCCCAGGCCCCCGTCATCGTCAACGCCTCCGGCAACCGCTCCGACCTCACCTCCTTCCTGGGCTCCGCCGCCCACGGCTACGCCGTCAGCCTCCCGCAGCTCCCCGCCGGCATGCACACCGCTGCCGTCTGGGCCGTGGATTCCACCAGCAATGCCCGCACCTCCCTGGGCTCGCTCACGCTCACCGTCACCGACCCCGCCGGCAACGCCCTCCCCTTCGGTGCCGTCGATGTCCTCACCGCCGCCACCGTCAACGGCTGGGCCTTCGACCCCACCGCGCCCGGCGCCTCCATTAACGTCCGCGTCGATGTTGACGGCGTCGCCGGCACCCCCTTCCTGGCCAATGGCAATCGCGCCGACCTGGCCTCCGCCCTCAATGGCACCACCTTCGGCTTCACCCACGCCCTCACCCTCTCCGCCGGCGCCCATCGCATTGATGTCTACGCGCTGGATTCCACCACTGCCACCCCCGTCCTCCTGGCCAGCCGCATCGTCACCCCCGCCACCGGCGCCGGTGCCGGCGCCCCCGTTGGCGCGCTCGATGCCGCCACCTCCACCATCCAAAACGGCGCCGCCTTCGCCGGTTGGGCCTATGCCTCCGCCTTCGCCGGCACCACCGCCACCGTCCGCCTCGACATCGACGGCCTCGCCGGTGCCGCCTTCACCACCAGTGTCGCCCGCACCGACCTCAACACCGCCCTTGGCGTGGGCACCTACGGCTTCAGCATCACCGCTCCCGCCCTCGCCCCCGGCACCCACACCGTCGCCCTGGTCTATCTCGACCCCCTCACCCTCGCCGCCACCACCGTGGCGACCAAGAGCCTGACCGTCCCCGCCCCCGGCCCCCTTGCCGGCACGCCCATGGGCGCGCTGGATATCGTCACCTCCGCCAATCTCGCCGGCTGGGTCTACTCCTCCGCCTTCGCCGCCGCCACCGCCACCTTCCGTCTCGACATCGACGGCAGCGCCGGGGCCACCCTCACCACCAGTATCGCCCGCGCCGACCTCACCTCCGTCCTCGGCACCGGCACGTACGGTTTCAGCATCGCCACCCCCACCCTCGCCTCCGGCACCCACAGCGTCGCCCTGGTCTACCTCGACCCGCTCACCCTCGCCACCACCACCCTGGCCACCAGGAGCCTGATCATCGTGTAACGCGGACGAAAGTGGCAGGCACACTCCGTGTGCCGTTGAGCCCTTGGCAGACGGCACTTGGAAAATGCCTGCTACTTTGACGGAGACAGTTATTGATTCGCCAATCCTACTAAGCCGGTTGGACAACGAAGTAGGGGGTGCCGGTGAAGGGTGTGCCGGTGAAATTCTCCTTGAAGCACGGACACAGCGCCAGCCGGAACCCTTGGCGTATTTCAAAATAATATTGCAGCGGGAATGGACTATCGGTGTAGTCCGCGGGAATGGTCGCGTTGAATATCTCCGGATTCGGTTCGACCTGTGACTGCATGTACATGTCGCGCCACGTCTGGCCCTGATGGAGTTGCCGATAGAACATACGCACGCCCGTCGCTTGCGCCTGCATGGTGATGTTCAGCGGCACTCCGGCCTTGAAGGTCGCCGGGGCCGTGTGACTGAAGTTGCGGACAATCGGTGCCGGAGGCTTCTCCATGGCATCCACCGCCACTTTGATCTGCTCGGCGGAATAGGGTGCCTGTGCAAAACGCGGCCCCGCCGCGGTCTCCATCCCGGCAATGTCCTTGTCGATCGCCGCCAGCCGGTCCGCCCAATGCCCGCGCAGCAGTGCTGAACTGCCAAACGTCAGGTCCCCAAGATAAATCTTGGCTGTTCCGGCCAGTGCCGCCCAGGCCGTGCGTGCCTTCTTGTAGGCTTCCAGGGCGGCCGTGCGGGCGGGCTCATGGCCGCTGAGACAGTAAATCTGCCACATCATCGCCGCGCGATATTTGTGGGCGAAGAATTGGCCGATGCCCGCGAGTATCAAAGCGTCGTTGTACATACGCCGGAATGCCCCGACATTGCTTCTGGGGCGGTCAGCCCCCAGATCCAACAACGCCTTATTCGTTGCTGTTGACCAATCTTCCAGTTGCCGCGCCACTTCCAGCGGCGATGTTTTTCCCAGCGGCTTGGCGTTCAGGAGCGATGCCACATATTCGTTGATTGTCGCAAACAGTTGCGGATCCAGGCTCGAAACATTGCCGAATACTTTCGGGTTGGGGGCTTCGGAATACGTGTTGTCGTTGGTGTGGATCGACTGGTTGGGGTAAATCTCCGGCCAGTATTGCGCATTGGCCGCCGCTGGCAAATGCGCCGTCGTGATCAGCGGCAGAATACGACTGGCACAGGCCATCGCCATCTCCATGTTCTTCGCATCCGCCTCATGCTCCTTGACCAGGTAACGCTGCCACGTCTCCGCCTTGGCCTCCGGGTTGTAGCTCAGCCGCCCCCACAGCCGGAACGTATACAGATACTTTTCCCAGTCGCGCTCCGCCCGCAGCGAGGCGTCCGCATACCCGCTCCGATCCGGCACCGCCGGTATGTTCATCGACGACCCCGCCCGCCCCTTGAACGACAGCGGCTCAAAATACTCGATCCCGTCCATCCCCGCGAAATGCCCCGCCCGCCCATATTCCGCCGCATACACCGGATCGCCCCACAGCAGCAGCCGCTGCGTCCCCGGCCACACCCGGTGGATCACCTTGTACTTGCGGTCCTTGGTCAGCAGGTCGCCGATGCCGTAACGCAGGAACGAGCGCGTGCCGCTGGAGAGGGCCATCAGCCCCGTGCCATCGCGGCCCTTGGGCATTTCGGATTCACGGATTGACGCCTGCACATACGGCAATCCCATGTGCTCGGCCCAGAACTTGCACGAGATCGTCACCGGCATGCCGGTCGTCAACGCCGTGTCGATCATCTCCTGCGTCATGGTTTTGGCGTGCATGTCCAGTTCGATGATCCGCGCCGATCCGTCCGCATTCTTGTGCCCCGTGATCCCCGACATGATGATTTTCCACAAATCATAAGACCCCTCCGGCACGCCGCTCTCGCCATGCGTCCGCAGCGTGATCCCCGTAATGCCCGGGCACGCCTCCAGGATCATCTTCATCGCGTCGCGCGAATACGGGGCCTGCGTCTGGGCGTTCAGTCCCTCGATGGTGTGTGAGGCGTTCGGGCTGGCCGTCCACACATAATTGTGCGTCCAGATGCCCAAATTGAACTGCAACCCGCGAAGTGCCGCCTGGTCGCTGATGAACTTGAGCGTATCGAGGTTCTTCTGCATTTCCTCGGCCGGCAGCGGCGCGCCCCCCTTGGCGATGGCCCGCACGTTATACCCCGGCACATTCACAAAGAACGGGTACATGAAGAACGTATACACATCCGTCAGCCCCCGCGAAAAATCATACGACAGCCCGAACGACAGGTTGAACCGGTTGAACCGGTTGGTGACCAGCATGTCGAAGTATTTCTGCCACCCCGCGCGGTCATAGAACCACCGTTTGTCCTCCACTTCGGAGACGAACATGCGGAAGATGCCGCGGATGCGGTTGGCGGGGGATTCGGCGATGGGGGCGGGCAAATTGAGGGCGGCACGGGCGGCTTCTTTGGTGGGGGCGTTGAGGATGCAGTCGGCGAGTTCGGTGGCGGCGTAGGCGAGGCCACGGGGATCGGCGGCGGAGAGGGAGAGGCCTTTTGTGCCGAACAGGGTGCTGGTGGTGGGGGATATGGAGAAGGATTCGGGCGCGGCGTTGGCGGGACGGGCGATCACCAGGGAGATGTGGAGGTCGGAGGCTTGGGGCCGTTCGCTCGACGGGATGCCACGGGAGGTGAGGGCGGCTTGGAGATGGCTGGCGGCCCATTGGAAGAGCGGTAGGAGGGTTGGGCCGGGATTTTCATAGATGATGGTGACGGGAGAGTCGGGCGCGCCGATGGTGGGGGTGGGCCTGGCGGGTGGGGCGGCGGCACCCAGCACGCGGCTGGCGAGTGCAGCGGCACCGGTACCCCCGGCGACTGCGGCAGCGGTTTGGAGGAATTGGCGGCGGGAGACGTGGTGGGGCTTGGCCATGGCCTGCTCCTTCGTTGCGGTCTATGTGGCAAAACATCAGTTTACCGCGCCTGAACTGTTTGTGTTGCTTTGGAGGCTCTCCGGTTCGAGGGTGCATCCGCCCATCAGTGGCAAATCCGAGACGCGACCGTTAGGAAGCGTTTCTGTGACTGGGGTTCCGCCGCCTCGCCACTGAAGTCTGGATGCACCCCCGGCCCCATGCCGCGACAACCGTATGAAAATGTGCAATGGGCGCTTCTTGTCGGCGTTTTTCATCATGCTAAAATCATCGGCGACGCCCCCGGGCACCAGGCACGGCACCATTCGGGAAACCCCTCTGTGGCGTAATTCGAGGAAGAGGCAGAAATCATGCCCAGGCTTAGATTGTGCGCATTGGCGCCCGTGGTGGCGCTTACGGTCTTGATGTCCACCGCGTGGGGCCAGCAGGCCGCGCCCCCAACACCTCTGGGTGCCCAGCCCAAGAATGTCATCGTCATGATCCCGGATGGCATGGGCACGGCGGAAGTCACGCTCGCGCGCCTCGCCACGGGCCGTAAAACGCTGGCCCTGGATGAATATCTCGTCGGCTCGACAATGACCTCCTCGGAAGACAAGATGGTGACCGACTCGGGGGCGGCGGGTACGGCATTGGCGACCGGTGTTCGCACGAAAAACGAATATGTCGGGATGAACGCCCAGGGCGAACCCGTGGCATCAGTGCTTGAGGCCGCGAAATGGCAGCGGAAAATGGCCACCGGCCTGGTGGTGACCAGCCGCATGACCTATGTCACGCCCCCGGCGTTCAGCGCCCATGTGATCAACCGCGATGATGAGGAGCCCGCCGCGCTGCAGCAGTTGGCGCTGCGCGTGGACGTGATGCTCGGGGGCGGGCAGGACTATTTTCGCCCCCTGAATGCCGGGGGCAAGCGCAAGGACAATCGCGACCTGCTGGCCGAGGCCCAAGCCGCCGGCTACCAGGTGGTGACGACCCTGGACGCGTTCCAGGGAACGATGCGCATGCCGCTGTTGGCGCTCTTCACCGCCGACCACATGCACTACGAGATCGACCGTCCGCAGGCGACCGAGCCCAGCCTTGAGGCGATGACCCGCCAGGCGCTCGCGCTGTTGTCCACCCACCCGCAGGGTTTTTTCCTCATGGTCGAGGGCAGCCGCATCGACCATGCCGGCCACGTCAGTGATGGCGGCACGTCCATCAGGGAAGTGCTGGCCTATGATGCCGCGTTCGCCGCGGCGATCGAGTTCGCCAAGCGCGACGGCAAGACCCTCGTGGTGTCCGTCGCCGACCACGAAACCGGCGGCCTCGCGATCACCGGCGGCGACTGGACTGCCGACAAAATCGGACCGCTGCGGCTCAATGGGATCAAGGTCTCCGCCGAGAATATGGTGAATATGATCACCGCCGGGCAGACGCTCCCCGCCGTGCTGGGCGAGTATGCCGGCATTACCAATCTCACCGCCGCGGAAACCTCGGCCTACGCCGCCGCCACGCCCGGCAGGGCCGCGGATCTGCAAGCCCGCAGAATCGCCGCCCTCGTCAAAATCATCAACGCCCGGGCGGAGATCCGCTGGGCCACCACCGGGCACTCCGCCGTGGATGTCGGCGTGTACGCGTTCGGACCCGGTGGGGAGCAATTCCGGGGCGCGCATCCCTCGAGTTATGTGGCGACGACCGTGGCCTCCCTGCTCAAGTTGGACCTGGCGCAGGCCACCAGGGATTTGCGCACGCGGATCGCGCCTGCGACTGCGCCGGCAACGGCACCAGCGATTCCGTAATGTGGTCAGGTGCTGTGCGCCGCCGCTGGCGTCATCGGCAATTCGACGCGGGCGATGAATTGCCCCCCCTCCAGCCGCAGACTGATGCTCCCCTGCTGCAGCGCCAGTAACCGCTGGCAGATGCTCAGTCCCAGGCCCGCATGCGTGCCGGTGGCCGAACGCGAAGGATCCTTGCGGACAAACCGCTGGAACAGTCCGGGCAAATCCTCCGGCGTGAGATTCGTGCAGGGATTGGCGATCTCCACGACGGCCCGTGGCGCGTCGGCCAGCATGCGGATGGCGATGGTGCCGCCGGCGGGGGCGTAACTGACGGCATTGTCGAGCAGGTTGTGGAGCGCCACGCGGAGGATTTCACGGTCGGCCGGAAGGCGTGGAAGTTCCTGCTCCGTAATCTGGAATTGCACTTGCCGCCGGGCGGCGGCTTCCTCAAACGCGGCCCGGCATTCGTGGACGAGCAGGTTGAGCGCAACCGGCTGGGAGTTCACGGCCAACTGCCCGCTGTCGGCCCGCGCCAGCAGCAGCAGATTCTCCACCAATCCCTGCATTTGCGCCAGCATGGCCAGCGATTTATCAATCGCCGCCTCGTACCCCGCCGCCTCGCGCGGCCGCGCCCGCGCCACCTGTAGCGTCGCCAGCAAGCCCGCCAGCGGCGTCCGCAACTCATGCGCCACATCCGCCGTGAACGCCCGCTCCCGCCCGAACGCCTCCGCCAGCCGATGCAGCATGCCGTTGAGCCGTTCGACCATCGGCACGAGTTCCGTGGGGTAATCGCGGGCGCAGACCACGGTGGACAGGTCGGTTTCGCGCAGGGCTTCGATTTGCCGCGCGAGCCTGCCCAGCGGCCGGATCGTGCGCCCGGCCACCCCTACCAGCAGCGCGCCCGACAGCAGCGTCGCCGCCCCGCCCAGGCCCAGGAACAGCAGCCGGAGCCTGCCCAGCGTGTGGTTGAGGCCCGAGCTGTCCTGCGCGACTGCCAGCAGCCCCCGGGGGAGCGGTTGGGTGGCGGGCCGCGCGGCTGGGTCGTCATTTTCGATCAGGGGAACGAAAGCCATGACCAGAATGCGGCCCTTGCGGCCGTCGGGCAGCGTGAAGGCGCGGGCCTCGGGTTCCGCGTTCTCTTTATTCAACAGCGGCGGCAGGTGCCCTTCGCCCAATGATGCCGAATGCTGGTAGGGCTTGCCATTGAGATACACTTCAAAGTATGCGGCCTTGGGTCCGGTCTGGAACTCCGGGAATTGGTCGCTCTGAAAATCAAAATGGGTGACGTCCGCGGATTGCTCCACCATCGAGGCCAGCGCCCGGGCCTTGTCCAGCAGCGTGGCGTCGAATTCCTCCTGCAGCGTGTGATGCACGGCCTGGTCGATGGCGATGCTCAGGATGCCCAAAACCAGCATCGATACGGCGACAATCCCCAGGAACAGCCGCATGCGGAGTGAACGAATCATGCCGGCTCCCCGGTCTCGGCCAGCATGTAGCCCTGTCCGCGGCGGGTGTGCAGCAGCCGCGGATGCCCCGGGCGTTCGATCTTCTTCCGCAGCAGCCCGATGAAGACGTCCACGACGTTGCTTTCCAGCGAGGCGTTGAAATCATAGACATGCTGCCATATGTCCGTGCGCGAGACAATGCGGTTGGCGTTCAGCGCCAGGTATTCCAGCAGCGCATACTCGCGCCCCGACAGGTCGATGGGGTGGCCGGCGCGCTTCACGGCGCGGCGGGTCAGGTCAATCTCCAGGTCCGCGATGTGCAGCCGCGACTTGCGGGCCTCATACTTGCGGCGGATCAGGGCGCGCACGCGCGCCAGCAACTCCCCGAACACGAACGGCTTGACCAGATAATCATCCGCCCCCAAATCCAGCCCCTTGATGCGGTCCTCCGGCGTGTCCTTGGCCGTGAGAATCAATATGTGGGCGGGGCATTCGTGGCGGCGGAGCGTCTTGAGCACGGTCATGCCGTCGATTTTCGGCAGCAGCAGGTCGAGAATGATGACGTCGTACGCGTTGGCCCGCGCCAGGTGCAGCCCGTCCTCCCCGTTGGCCGCCGCGTCCACGGCAAAACCCGCTTCCTGCAGGCCCTGTTCAAGGGCCTCGCGCAGGGGAGGAAAATCTTCAACGACGAGGAGGCGCATGGGGGCATAGTATAGGAAAGAATCCCGAAGTATGAAGCAAGCCGATCGTATCGTATTTACGAATCTTGTCGCGTTATCACCGTGTGAATATCGCCATTTCTTGCGCATCTTCCAATGGCCTCACGCGTACTGTCTGGTACGGGATGCCATTTATCCAAAAAAACCGATAAATGGTGTATTCCGTGCAGGGCCGCATATGGATACCATGGCTTTCTCGGTAATACCCCCGGCATGAGGCCGGTAATTCCGTGGATCGCCCCATGACCATGGCGGCATGGGCCGGGCTAACAGCCCCGCCCCCACGGAGGGTGTCCCCATGGCTGCTCTGCCTGCCACACGCACTAACCCCACGGCTCCTTCAGGGTCTAGTCCCATGAGTCAGCGAATGCCCTCAGACTCGCAAGCCCAGGCCGCCCAGCAAATGGTGGCCCAGGCCGCCGTCGAACTGGGCTTCGTCCTGGCCGCCAAACAGGGCGACCGCCAGGCCTTCGGCAAGCTGGCTCAGCAGTACCAGCGCCAGTGTGCGGCGGTGGCCCTGCGGCTCCTTGGCAACACGCACGATGCGATGGAACTGGTTCAGGACGCCCTCGTCAAGGCGTTTACCAACCTGGAACAGCTTCAGCAGTCGGAACGCTTCGGCCCCTGGTTGATGCGGATCGTCACCAACCTGGCGCTGAATTCCCGGCGCAGCCGGAGCCGTCGGCATACGCTTTCACTGGAGCAGCCGGCCGGGGATTCCGATGAAGGTGAAGACCTTCGCTCCACCATTGCCGGCGGCGAACTGGATGCCCCCGACAAGCCGTTGACCTCGGCGGAGCTGGGGGACGCGATTTCGCGGTTAATCCACGAATTGCCCGAGAAACAACGGCTGGCGCTCGTGATGTTTGCAATTGAGAAAATGCCGCAGAAAGACGTCGCCGAAGTGCTGAATTGCTCGGTCGAAGCCGTGAAGTGGCATGTCTTCATGGCCCGTAAGTCGCTCAAAAAGAGCCTGGCGAATTACATGTAACGCGGGCGTCTCGCCCGCCCTCGAACGTGAATAACCTCATACGCGGCCAACCCGCAGGACTCCATGAAACCCGATAACCAACATCTTGACTTCCTCATCAGCCAGTACGTGGATGGTACGCTCGAAGGTGCCGGCAAAAAGTCCGTCGAGCAGCAAATGCTCACCGACCCCGAGGCCCGCAAGCTCTACGCCGGCCACCGCGACGTGCAGGATCTGCTCGATGACTTCGGCAGCCGCATTCCGCTCATCAACTGGGACGAATTCGACCAAAAACTCGATGCCCGCCTCGAAGTCGAAGCCCGCGAAAAACAACGCGTTTCCCTCTTCCGCCGCCGCCTGAAACCCGTCGCCGCCGCCGCCGCATTGTTGATCGCGGCATCCCTGGGGTATACGTGGCATGCGTTCTCGCACAGCAAGACGCCGGTCATCGCGACGACGCAGCCCAAAGTGGAAATCATGCAGCCGCAGACCCCGGTCGCGTGGTATCCGGACAGCGTGGCGGCGACCAAGGCCAGCCATATAGGCTTTGGTATGATTGAACCCGCGGCAACTACTCTGGCTGGCGGAAGCGTGGACGGAATAGTCTACGGCGCACCGGCGGACCAGGTGGCGCTACAAGCGCTCGAAACAAATATCCGCTACGGCTTCGAAAACCTCGCCGACAGCCTGGCGCCGCGCCAGGCGCCCGCCAAAGGCTCCACCGTCGGCTTCTCCGCCACACCCGCCCCCAGCGATGATGGGGATATCCTGCGGTAATCTACATCCCCTTCGCTGGATTCCAACGCCGTTTCGCCGCACACTATCCCCCATGAACATCGTCTTCCTCGGCTCCGGCGCTTTCGGCATCCCCTCCCTGGAGGCCCTCGCACGTTCCCCGCACCGCCTCCTGCATGTCATTACCCAGCCCGACCGCCCCGCCGGCCGCGGCAAGCTCCTTACCCCCACCCCCGTCGCCGCCTGGGCCTTGGCGCATGAACACGGGACCGGCGTCCTGCCCGTCACCCGCACCCCAAACGTCAACGACGCCCCCACGCTCCAACTCCTGCGCGACCTCCAGCCCGACTGCCTCGTCGTCATCGCCTTCGGCCAGAAACTCTCCCCCGAGCTCCTCCGCCTCGCCCCCCGCGGCGGCATCAACCTCCACTCGTCCCTCCTCCCCAAGTACCGCGGTGCCGCCCCCATCAACTGGGCCGTCATCAACAACGACCCCCTCGCCGGCGTCAGCGTCATCGATGTCACCGCCGTCATGGACGCCGGCGAACTCCTCGCCGCCGCCGCCACCCCCCTCGGCCCGTCCGAAACCGCCGGCGAACTCCACGACCGCCTCGCCCTGCTCGGCGCTCCGCTGCTGCCCCAGGTGCTCGATCAGCTCGCCGCCGGCACGGTGACGCGTGTGCCGCAAAACCCCGCCCTGGCCACACGCGCCCCCAAGCTCTCCCGCGATCTCGCCTGGGTCGATTTCACCCAACCCGCCGCCCTCGTCTCCGCCCGCATCCGCGGCCTGAGCCCCTGGCCCGGCGTCCAGGTCGCGCTCCTCGACCCCGCGGGCAAGCCCCGCGTCCAGGCCACGCTGCTCAAATGTCAGGCGACGGACTCCACCCTCACGCACTCCCCCGCGGAGTGTGGCGCCGTCCTGGGGGACCGGAGCATCGCCTGCGGCCTGGGTTCCGTGCGCCTTCTCTCCCTCCAGCCGGCCGGCAAAAAGGCCATGGAACTGGGCGCCTTCGCCAATGGTTACGGCTTGGCACCGGGCGCCAGGTTTCAAGGCTTGGTTCCGGTTCCAACGAATTACTGCTGACCACTGGCCACTGGCCACCGCCCACTGTGGCACCCGCGCCCACGGCGCTGTATCTTACCCCCCATGGACATCCGCATCCGCCAGGCCACTTCCACCGACGGCCCCACCCTCATGCACATCGAGCATGGCTGCCGCACCGCCGCCGCCTTCCTCCCTCCCGACCTGCGCGATCCGGGCCAGATTCGCCCCCGGTCCTGGCGCGCCTGGCTCAACTGCACGCCCCCCTTCGACCGCCACCCCACCAAGCGCCTGGCCTTCGTGGCCTACGAACACAGCGACATCCTCGGCTTCATCGCCGTCATGCACGATTCGATTTTCGCCGGCTACCGCGCCGATATCGCCGGGCTCTATGTCATTCCCAGCCGCCGCCGCGAAGGCATCGGCACCTCCCTCCTGCTCCAGGCGGCCCGCTGGCTCCATGATGACGGCATCGACCGCGTCACCGCCGACTGCTTCGCCCGTGACCCCACCCGCGATTTCTTCGACCGCAACGGCGGCGTCGTCATCGCCAGCATCTCCGATGAATCCGACCCCGCCGCCCGGATCACCTACGGCTTTGCCAATCTCAGGGAACTCGCCGCACGCCAATTTTAAGAGGGCGCCATGGCCGACCACGAGGATCCATTCGACTTAGCTTCGCCCGG
>CAIPTQ010000288.1 GCA_903868035.1 uncultured Phycisphaerales bacterium | reverse complement strand
TCGCGGATCGCGCGGGTCGGCTTCCAGGCCCAGCATCTGCCGGTCCTCGGTGAACTTCGTCAGTTGTTTCCATGTGGCCCCGTGGTCGGTGCTGCGCCACAGTTGCTTGCCCGGGCAATACACCACGCCATCGGAGGTTACCAGAAGGTTGAAGATCCACTGCTCGTTGGCGAAGACGCGTTTCCAGGAGTCGCCGCTGTCCTCGCTGCGCCACAACCCGCCGCCCGTTCCGCACGCGCCCCAGTACAGACGCTTGGAGTCGGTCGGGTCCACCGCCAGGCCGTAGAACATCCGCCGACTGCCGGGCTGATGGGCAAGCTGCTTCCAGTTGTACCCGCCGTCCTCGGACTTGAAGACGCCCCCGCCGCTCTTGCCGCCCTCGGGATCGCCGTCGATGCCCAGGTAAACCACCTTGGGGTTCTGCGGATCGACCGCCAGGGCGCGAGGATGACCCGCTCCCCACATGGTGTTGGGGCGCACCACGTAGTCAGGCAGGCCGGCCGTGGAGGTCTTGAAGGTTTTCCCGCCGTCCTCGCTGATAATCACGCGGCTGCAATATTTGTCCCACCACGGGCTGCACGTGCTGATGATGCGATCCGCGCCATTGCCGTCGGTAATTGCCACGCGCCAGTTGTGGCCGCAGAGATCCTCGGCGTACTTGCGGGGCCAGAGCTGCCGCCAGCTTTTGCCGTCGTTCTCGCTCACCAGCGTGCCCTCGTCCATCACCGTGACGTAGGTTCGCCCCTTGTGGAAACGAATATCCGAGATGCAGGAGATATCGGCCCCGCGATCGCGCTCCGCCCAGGTGCTCCCGCCATCGGCGATCAGGCACGACCGCCAGTTGGCGCTGATAAACAGCTCCTTGGGGTTTTGCGGATTGATGGCCAGGTTCGTGGGCTTGCTCAGGCGGGCCGTGGCGCCCTCGCCGCCCTGGCCGGTGGTGGGATTGCTCTCGTGATCGATGGCCATCTGCGAGGATTCTTTCCACGTCTGCCCGCCGTCGCTGGACATGTAGAAGTTGCCGTTCCATCCCGTGGTGCAGATAACGTACACGTCGAGCGGGCTGACCGGACTGACGGCCACTTCCAGGGCCGAGCTGTCCTTGGCGAAAGTTTTTGAAACATGCGTCCATGTCTGGCCTTTGTCGGTCGATTTCCAGATGCCATCCTTGAAGAATGAGCCATAGATAATGTTTGCGTCAGTCGCGGCGACGGCGGCGCATGATGCCTGTTTAGGCGTATTCAGTGCTCGCCAGGTTTCTCCGGCGTCAGAGCTGAGCAGCAGCCCCGAGTCCGCAGTGGCCGCCAGAACTAGCGACGGCTCCTTCGGCGATACGGCCACGCTGTACATCGTGCCGGCCTGCGCCGCACCCACGCGGACGTTGCCATAAGCCTGAACAGTCTTGTTTGCGGCGAATTCCCGCACCGTGCTGAGAATCGGTTTTTCCGGCGTGCCCGTCTGCCCGTTGGACGTGCGCGTGAGCGCGAAAAACACCTTGCCAAACTTGCCAATCGGCACATCGTTCATCAACGGGCCGACGCAGGCAAAATCCATCCGGTTTACCCCGGACCACTCCGGCGTGGCGGGCAACGCCTTGGCCTTGTCGGGGTTCTTTTTGGCGTAGTCGGAGTCGATAGCAAAATCCCCAGCCTTCAAAACCACATCCCGCCACTGATCGTCCTTGAACAACTCGCGGAGATTC
>CAIPTQ010000287.1 GCA_903868035.1 uncultured Phycisphaerales bacterium | reverse complement strand
GCTCACCGCCGACCAAGTCACCAAACTGATCGTGTTGCGTTATTTGCGCTACGGGGAGCAGCATGTGATTCTGGACGGTTTCTTCAAGTTCGTGCATTGGGGCAACACCGGCGCGGCCTGGAGCATGTTCTACGGAAACAACCAGTTGCTGGCGGTCGTGGCGCTGATCGCCCTGGTGGGACTATATTTGATACGCCATCACTTCGATACTCATACTCCTATGGGCCAAGCGGCCCTTGGCCTGATGTTTGGGGGGATTCTCGGAAATCTGATCGACCGCGTGTGCATCGGGCATGTCGTCGATTTCATCTACTTCTACCTCTATCAACGCGGTGGTGGCGAGGTGGGTTTTCCGGCCTTCAACGTGGCGGATATGGCCATTTGCGTCGGCGTTGGCCTGATCTTCCTGATGTCCTGGAAAAATGAGGGAGTGCCGGCGAAAACCACCGGCTGATCGCATGGGCGGGTGTCTCTTCATTGCCGGACCCACGGGGGTGGGCAAATCCGCCCTGGCCATCCACCTGGCCGAACGGCTGGGGGGTGAGATCATCTCGGTGGATTCCATGCAGGTATATCGGGGCTTGGATATCGGTACAGCCAAACCGACGCCCGCCGAGTGCCAGCGCGTCCCCCAGCACCTCATCGACGTGGCCGCCCTCGACGAGCCTTTTGACGCCGCGCGCTTCGTTTTCCTGGCCCGCGCCGCGGTGGTGGAGATACAGGCCCGCGGAAAAACCCCGATTTTCTGTGGGGGCACCGGCATGTATCTGAAGGCCTACCTCGAGGGAATCGGACCCGCGCCCCCCACGGATCCCCGGATGCGGACCACCTTGGAAGCTATCCCCACGGAGCAGTTGCTTGAGGAGCTGGCGCAAAAAGACCCCGCGCTGTTCGAAACCATCGATCGCCGCAATCGCCGGCGCCTCCTGCGCGCCGTCGAGGTGATCCGCTTGTCCGGGAGGCCTTTTTCCGAACAACGCGCCCTCTGGGCGCGTCCTGACGCCGCCACCGGGCTGGTGGGGCCGAGCGCCAACCTCGGCGAAGGGAAGATCTTTGGTTTGGAACGGGAAAGCCTGGACTTGCATCAGCGCATCCAGCGGCGGGTGGAACGGATGTTCGCGGCGGGTTTGGTGGCGGAAACCCAGCGGTTGCTCGAGCGGGGACTCGAGCGCAATCGCAACGCAATGCAGGCCATCGGCTATCGCCAGGTGGTCGAGCATCTGCGGGGCGAGCGGACGCTGCCGCAGACGGTCGAACTAGTCCAGCAGCGCACGCGCCACTTCGCCCGCCGTCAAATGACTTGGTTCCGCCGCCAACTGCGGGTAGAATGGCTTCATGTCGCGGCGGGTGACGACGTGGCCGGGATTGCAGATCGGGTATGCGGCCTCGCGCCACCGGGCGGTTGATCCGCGTTAACGATATGGAAAACTTGCATGCACCGTGGCGGATTGAATATATCCTGGCACCCAAGCCGGTGGTGTCGGAAGAGTCTCTTTTCAGTGCCATCGCCCGCTCGAACGATGACGAGGCCAATTTCGTCATCGCGCGCGATCGCACCTGTTACGCCCTGCTCAACCGCTATCCCTATAACGGGGGTCATTTGCTCGTGGCCCCCTACAAACCGGTCG
>CAIPTQ010000286.1 GCA_903868035.1 uncultured Phycisphaerales bacterium | reverse complement strand
TGGGATTTTAGGGTATTTATATTATCAATTGATGATGCCAGCGGGTAGAATGGGCGGGTAACACCTCATTTTTACCGCAAAGGACAACATGAAAACGACTCGCGTGATGACGGAGAAGCCTCCCCGGGAACCGCGTTTTGATTGCCGGCAGGCGAATTACAGTGCGGGGGCGCTGCTGATGATGGAGCAGGCGACGGGGCAGCGGCTGACGCAGTTGCCGCCGGTGGTCAAGCCGGTGGTGGCGGCGGTGGATGCGGATTGAAGGCGGGGCCTCGTGGCGTGGGGCGCCAAAAGGCAAGCCCGCGCGAGAGGGGGACTGCGCAAACACATAGTGCAGGCACGGACACCGGGCCAAGCGGGAGATTGGCGTACCGGATTATGCGCGGAGGAGATTGAGGAGGCGCTGGAAATCGGCCGGGAGTGGGGCTTCGAGGGTGAGGCGGTCGAATTTCAAGGGATGGACGAACTGGAGGCGGAAGGCGTGGAGGGCCTGGCGGGTGATGAGTGGGGAATTTTCGATTTTCGATTTTTGATTTTCGATTGCATCCCCATCCGGCGGGTGGGATGCACGTGTGATGTCTTCCATGGTGATTTGGCGGCCGCCGTAGGTGGAGTCGCCGACGATGGGGTGGCCGATGTGCGAGAGGTGGACGCGGAGCTGGTGCGTGCGGCCGGTTTTGGGGGCCAGTTCCAGCAGCGTGTAGCCGGCGCGGCCGATGCGGAAACGTTCGAGAACAGAGTAGACGGTTTGGGCGGGGCGGCCAATCTCCGGTCGCACGGCATATTTTTCGCGGATTTGGGGGTGGGTGCCCAGGGGGGCGTCGATGAGGTCGGAGTCGAGCTCGACGAGGCCGTGGACGAGGGCGAGATAGGTTTTTTTAATGGTGCGGCGCTCGAACTGGCCGGCGAGGCGCCAGTGGGCCTCGTCGGTTTTGGCGATGAGGATCAGGCCGGTGGTGTCGCGGTCGAGGCGGTGGATGATGCCGGGGCGCCAGGGGTCCGAGCCGGTGGAGAGGGTGGAGTGGGTGGCGCGGGCGTGGTAGAGCAGGGCGTTGATCAGGGTGCCGGTCCAGTGGCCGCGGGCGGGGTGGACGATGAGGCCGGCCTGTTTGTTGAGGGCGATGAAGGCGTCGTCCTCGTAGATGATGTGGAGGGGGATTTCCTCGGGGAGGGCTTCCTGGGGTGAGACGATGGGGAGGGTGGCCTCGATGACGTCGCCGGCACGCAGGAGGGTGGAGGACTTGGCGGGTTTGCCGTTGACGAAGACGGTGCCGGACTTGACGAGGCGCTGGAGCATGGAACGGGACCAGAGTGGGAGGCGGTCGCGGAGGTAGAGATCTACGCGTTTCTGGAGATCGTGGCGGATTTCGTAGCGGATGTGGTGGAGGGCTTTTTCCGGAGTGGCGGGTGTGGGGGCGATGATATCGGCGTCTTGGGCGTCAGCGATTTCTTCGGGAAAAGGGGATTCCGGGGGGGATTCGGGGATAGAATCAGGAGGTATTGCGGAATCTTGGCTCATAGAACGCCGATTATAGGGTATGTTGGCCTTGCGGTGTGATAACACACTAAAACGTGAACTCCGCGCCGTACGGAGATTTTTGACTAACGCACCCTGCGGGGTGTAATCTAAGTGTGTTGGAAGTGAATTTTCGGGCGCTTGGCGTCCAAGGAGTGACTCATGCGGTTGTTTACCAAGAACATGGCGGTTTTGGGCGTGGCGGCGGGATTGGCGCTGGCGGGCGTGGGGTGCGACAAGACGCGCGATGAGCTGCGGCCGAACATGGATACGATCCGGGGCGACACGCGGGGATTGCAGTGCCGGGATTTGCGGGAGATGGCCTCGCGGCTGGCGCCGAAGGTGATGCAGTGCGATGACATTGTGCGGAATCCGTTCCGGGTGACCGTGGTGATGAAGGACATGTTGAACAAGACGGAGGATATGCCGGGGCGTCCCATGGATATTTATCTGGCGAAGCTGGAGGGGCTGTTGAACACGCCGGAGACGAAGGATCGGATTTTATTTGTGGCCCAGCGGACAGTGACGGAGGGTTATCAGGCTTCGGAAGGCGCCCGGCCGGCGATTGGCGAGGATGTGGGCCGCGCCCCGACCGTGGGAACGCGGATTATTCCGCAGTTCGCCCTCAATGGGACCGTGTATTCGATGAGAAACGGGCCGACGACGTATTACCTGTTCAAGTTCAAGCTGACGAACATCGACACCGGCGGCGAGTCTTGGAGCGGGGACTATGAGGTGCAGACGCTGAATTGAGTGGTCAGTGGCCAGTTTGTTGAAGGATGTGGGTATGAAGATGCGCGATGGGGTGGTGGGGGCGTTGGGTTTGGCGCTGGGGGTGTGGGCGGCGATGGCGCAGACCACGGGGCCGGCGACGGGCATTGCGCCGGCGACTGGGCCGGCCACGGCTACGGTGCCAGCGACTGCGGCGGCGAGCCAGGCGGCCTCATCGAGGGATTTGCGGGAACTGGCCGGGCGCTTGGTGTCGGATATCCTGACGTGTAAAGAGGTCGCCAATAATCCGACAAAAGCCGTGATCGTCATTAAATCGATCGCCAACAAGACTGAGGATATGGCCGGCCGCGATATGAGCATCTACGGCGCCAAACTCGCCAGCTTGATGAACGTGGGGGAGACGGCGAACCGCGCTATTTTTGTGCTGGAAGTCGCGAATCAATTGAAGCAAGCCGAGGGCGCGGCACCGCCTGCCAGCCCGGGCATCAAACCGCAGTTCGCACTGTCTTCGACGATTTTCTCGATGAACAAAACGGGCAAAGTTTACTACCTGTTGCAGTTCCGGCTGACAAGTTTGGCGACGGGGATGCAGTTGTGGAGCGGGGAATATGAAGTGCAGACGTTGAATTGAATGGTCCGTGGTCAGTTATTTGGATGTGGTTATGAATCGACGAAATGCCGGGTTGTGCGGGTTGAGTTTGGCGGTGTGCGTGTTGGGGGCGGCGTGCGACACCACGGCGGTGAACCGGAACGCGTCCTCGACGCTGCTGGATTCCTACGACATGCAGGCCATGACCAACCGAATGGCGCAGTCGATCATCGCGGATGCGCGGATACACGCGGCCTGGGCGATCGGGCCGCTGAAAATTGTGATCAAGCCGGTGACCAACTTCACCGGCACCATCATTCCGGACAACCAGGCGGAGCTGTTTGTGGCGCGCTTGCAGGGGCTGCTGGCGGGCCAGCCGGAGCTGGCGAACCGGTTTGTGTGGTGCATCAACCGGGCGGATTATGAGAAGTTGCGGGCGGAGGAGGTGCCGCTGGCGAAGCTGGGGCCGTCGGAGGACCGGATCGTGCCGGAGTATGCGTTGTATGCGGAGTTCTGGTCGGATTCAAACGTGACGCGGCGGACGCGGAACGACACGTATTTGTGCAAGTACCAGTTGACGCGGATATCCGGGGGGACGGAAGGGGCGATATTGTGGGAGGGGACGTATGAGACGAGCAAGGAAGTGCGGAAGGGATTTTTGGATTGACCAACGGATTGTGCAATATCGCAAAAGCGGCGATCGAATCTCGCCCTGACAATTATTTAACCTCCCGAATGCGCCTCTTGGGCATCATTAAACCCGCTCGCGGAACGCGCCTGACACCGTTTAACCCGCGATCCGATACACTGCGGCATGCCTGTGCGCGTCGTCGGAACGCGCCTCGGGAGGGTTTAATAATTGAGTGGTCAGGTGTCAGTTGTCAGTGGGCAGTGGGCAGTGGTCAGTTCGCGATGCGGCATGGCGGATATTCAGGCGGCGGTTGGGATGTAGAGGAATTTTTGGAAGCTTGTGAAAACCCGGCCGATTTCTTCGGGTTGGCCGAGATCGGCGATGGCGTCCTGGATGGCGTTGTTGTACTTGAGCTTGAGGAGCGGGGAGAGTTTGGAAGGGTCGAGCTCTTCGACGCCGACTTTGACGTATTGAGATAAGACGAAGTTTAGGAAGAGTTGCTGGTTGGTGGGGAAGAGGGTGGCGATGGATGACTGGGCTTGCGTGGCGCGCTGCTGGCGGGTGAGGGTGGGGAGGGTGTAGGCGACGTAGGCGAGGACGTCGAAGAGGTCGGATTTTTCGGCGTCGATGATCTTCTGCATCTCGGCAAGCTGGTCGTGGCCGAAGCCTTTTTCGGCGAGGCCTTCGAGGAGTTTTCTACGGGTGTTGGGATCGGACCAGAGGGCGCGGAGTTCGGCTTCATTTTTGAAGAAGGAGGGGAGGTGGCCGAAGAGAAGTTCCATGAATTGCTGGGCGGACATGGGGGTGCCGTCGGGGTGCCAGAAGGTGGTGGACATCATGTGCTGGATTTGGCGGGCCTTGCCGTCGGCGAGCTTGATTTTGATTTTTTGGGGGCGGGGCGTGGGCGGCGGGGGCGTCACTTGGATATTGGGATCGGGAACGGTGGGCGGGCGTTTGCTTTTGGGTTCAGGCTCAAGCGGCGGGCCGTCCCATTCTTCGTCGGCGAAGTGGTGATAGGCTTTGACGAAGTCATAGATGGTGAAGTAATCCTTGCCGTCGTAGAGGCGGGTGCCGCGGCCGATGATTTGTTTGAATTCGATGATGGAGTTGATGGTGCGCATGAGGACGATGTTGCGGATGTTGCGGGCGTCGACACCGGTGGAGAGTTTTTGGGAGGTGGTGAGGATGGTGGGGATGGATTTTTCGTTGTCCTGGAAGTCGCGGAGATGTTGTTCGCCGAGGGTGCCGTCGTCGGCGGTGACGCGCTGGCAGTAGTTGGGGTCGGTGGAGGTTTTGTATTGGTTGATGAGATCGCGGACGGCGAGGGCGTGGAGCTGGGTGGCGCAGAAGACGAGGGTCTTTTCGGATTGGTTGATGGCGTCCATGAAAATCTGGACGCGTTTGGCTTCGCGTTCCTTGATTTCGATGATCTTGTTGAAATCGGCTTCGACGTAACGGCGGCCGGTTTCGACTTCGCCTTCGATGAGGTTGTCGTCGGGGGTGTAGACGTATTCGTCGAGGGTGGTGGCGATTTGTTTGACGCGGAAGGGGGTGAGGAAGCCGTCGTTGATGCCGTCCTTGAGGGAGTAGATATAGACGGGGTCGCCGAAGTAGCGATAGGTGTCGATATTGTCTTTGCGTTTGGGGGTGGCGGTGAGGCCGAGCTGCACGGCG
>CAIPTQ010000285.1 GCA_903868035.1 uncultured Phycisphaerales bacterium | reverse complement strand
CGGTCAGTGTGCATGCCAGCTCGACGCCGGTGTTCAAGGAGACCGTCCCCATCGGCTGCACCGTGCATTACGAGTTCGCCGCCCGCGAGGGCATGCCGCCGGTCAAGCTACACTGGTACGATGGCGGCCTGTTGCCGGCCCGGCCCGATGAGCTCGAGGACGATCGCGAGCTCGACCCCGAGGATGGCAATCTCTTTGTCGGGGACAAAGGCAAAATCCTCGTCGAAGGCTGGGGCGGAGAACGCCCGCGCTTGATCCCGGAAACGCGCAACAAGGAGTACCGGCGCCCCGCGAAAACCCTGCCGCGCTCCATCGGCCACCACAAGGAATGGATCCAGGCCTGCAAGACCGGTTCGGCGACCCGCTCGAGCTTTGCCGATTTCTCCGGGCCCTTGACCGAGGCCGTGCTCCTGGGCAGCGTCTGTGTGCGCAACGGCGGGGAGAAACTCCTTTGGGACAGCGAGAACCTCAAGATCCTCAACGCGCCGGAGGCGAACAAATACCTCCACTACGAGTACCGGCAGGGATGGACACTGTAACCGAACCTCGGGAGGACGTCATATGAGCAAGAAAGTGCGCGTGGGCATCATTGGTTCCCAGTTCATCTCGACGATCCATGTCGAGTCCCTCAAGCGGGCGGCGGATGCCGAGGTGATGGCGGTGGCTTCCCCCACCGCCGGCAACGCGGCGATTTTCGCCAAAAAACACGGCATCCCGCATTACTTCAACGACTACCGGCGCCTGCTCGAGATGGCGGAAATCGACATGGTGGTGCTGGGCGTGCCCAACGACGTCCACTGCCAGGTGACGCTGGACGCGGCGGCGGCAGGCAAGCACATTGTCATCGAAAAGCCGATGTGCCTGAACCTGGCCGACGCGGACCGCATGCTCGCGGCCTGTCGTCAGGCCAAGGTCAAGCTGATGTACGCCGAGGAGCTCTGTTTCGCGCCGAAATACGTCCGGTTGAAGCAACTCCTGGATGGGGGCGCGCTAGGCAAGCCGGTGTTGATCAAACAGTCGGAAAAACACGACGGCCCCCACGCCGCGCATTTCTGGGACGTAAATCGCGCCGGGGGCGGCGTGACCATGGACATGGGCTGCCATGCCATCGAGTTCTTCCGCTGGATGCTCGGCCGGCCCGCCATTACCTCGGTCTATGCCCAAATGGGCACCTACGTACACGCCCACAAAACCCGGGGAGAGGATAACGCGATCCTGATCCTCGAATTCGCCAACGGCGCCATCGCGGTGGCGGAGGAAAGCTGGACCAAGCTGGGCGGAATGGACGACCGCGCGGAGGTGCATGGCTCCCAGGGCGTCGCGTTTGCCGACTTGCTCCATGGCAACGCCATCGAGACCTACAGCGCCACCGGCTACGATTACGCGGTGGAAAAAGCGGGCTCCACCGTGGGTTGGTCGTTTACCATTTACGAGGAAATCTGGAACTATGGGTTCGTGCAGGAAATGGCCCATTTTGTGGATTGCGTAAAAAATGACCTGCCGCCCCTGGTCACCGGCGAGGATGCGCGGGTGGTGATGGAAGTGCTCTTCGCCGCCTACGAATCCGCCGGCTCCGGACGCAAGGTGGCCCTGCCCTTCAAGACGGATGCGGCCAAACCT
>CAIPTQ010000284.1 GCA_903868035.1 uncultured Phycisphaerales bacterium | reverse complement strand
GGGGCGTGGCTTCCGATATAATGCCCAGAGGTGAATTATGCAGACGATGACGACAGAGATTGACCGGGAAGGGATTGCGGCGTTTTGCCGGAAGTGGGGGGTGCGGGAGTTTTCGTTGTTTGGGTCGATTTTGCGGGAGGATTTCGGTCCGTCGAGCGATGTAGATGTGTTGATCGCGCTGCGTGAGGGGACGACGATGACGCTGGAGGCGCATATGGCGATGCGGGAGGAGATTTCGCGGATGTTCGGCGGGCGGGAGGTGGACATGGTGCGGCGGGAGTATATGAAGAATCCGTATCGGAAGGCGGAGATTCTGCGGACGCGCGAGGTGGTGTATGCCGCGTGAGAGCCGCGATCCGGCGTATTTATCCGACATGCTGAGCGCGGCGGAAGCGGTGGTGCGCTTTGTGGCGGGGCGCACGTTTGCCGAGTTGCTGGGCGACGAGATGATGCGGGCATCGGTGGAGCGGAAGATCGAGATCATCGGGGAGGCGGCGCGGCGGGTCACCGAGGCGTGCCAGGCGGCCCATCCGGAGATTGAATGGCGGAAGATCATCGCGACCCGTCATATCTTTGCGCATGATTATGATGAGATCGACTATGAAGTGGTCTGGCGGATCGCCACGGTACACGCGCCGGCGCTGGCGGCGCAGTTGCGGGCGGTGCTGGCGGCACTGCCAAAGGAACAGTCCGATGGCGGCGGCCTTGCGCCGGCGGGGGGATCGAAATGAGATATGAAGTGATTATCATCTGGAGCGCGGAGGACAAGTCGTTTATCGTGAAAGTGGTAACGGGATTTCGGATTACTTATTCGGGACCAAGTCGATGATGGCGTCGAAGGATTTGCGGTCTTTTGGGAGCGGTTGCTGAGTGGGGTGAGGCTCGGTTTTAGAGGATTCGATTTTCCACTCGACGCGCTGGTCCTGGCTGATACGGATGGCCTCGGCAACAAGGACGTCGGGGTCGATGTGGGCGGTGCCGTCGGGAGCAAGTTGGAGCGTGCCGTCGGGTTTTTTCTGCATGAGCTTGTCGGTGACGGGGACAGCGACGTAGGCGTCTTCGTAGGTGACGCGGCGGACGCGGATGGCGATGGAGAAGGATTCGGGCGCGGCAGGCTTTGTCATGGTGGGTATTGTAGCAGGTTGGGTGTGTGGTTGCGTCGTGGCACCCAGCGCCAGGAGTGTCGGGACGAGGGCGAGATATAGTATGGGGTACCGCATTGGAATTCCTCGGTAAGAGATGTGGCGTTTCCCGGCGAAAGCAATATACGTCGATTTGGATGTGTGAACATCATACACCCTTTCCTGCGGGGCAGGTATGGCATTGTGGGGTGAGGGGGGCTTGGGCCACTGTCGCGGCCGGGTGTGTGGGGCTGCGATGGACGTGCGGGGGGACGAAGACAGCCTAAAGGCTGGACTACGAACAGGGGGACGAAGATGGGACTCCACGAAGGCTGCACCACACCGGCATGCTTTTGACGCAGATTTGCATGGGGTACGGGTTCAAGATCGAAGGGCCTACAGATAGCCACACGCCCTCACGGCGTCAAAAGCATGGCACCCGACGTATGGTATTTGGTGCATATAATTTTGGGGGGAATCTGGCGATATCGTGGAGCGCGCGACGATCTCACAAGACGACGATGGCCGGGTCGCGCTGCGGGTGGGCGGCGGTGCCGGTGAAGTCCGGGTGGGTAAGCCCCGTGACGTCCTGGGCTTCCAGGGCGTGGGAGAAATAGTCCGGGGGATTCTGGCCCCAGCTCACCCGGCACTTGCGGAGCGCGACGTTGTCGGCATGTCTCACGCAGAAACCGGGTGTGGCATGCGGTTCGAGGGCGGTTTGGGCGGTGGTGGGGCGGTTGTCGAAGAGGCCGCCCTTGTACTTGGTCCAGCGGTCGAGGGTGAGGGCGACGTTGTCGAGCGTGACATCCCGGATGCGGCTGGCGGCGGAGCCTTCGATGCGGGCGGAGTTTTCGGCGCGGCCGGTGATGTTCTCGAAACGGATGTTGCTGAGCGTGCCCACGGCGGCGGCGGGGGAGCGCGGGATGGCGGTCAGCGAGAGGGCTTCGCCGCGGCCCCACCAGGGGTCGGAGTGGTAGCGGGAGGTGAACTGGATATCGCGGAAGACGACGTTGGAGATGTTGCCGGCGTCGCGGAGTTGGATGCCCAGGCCGCGGCAGGAGGATTTGATCACGCAGCGTTCAAACGTGAGGTCGCGGATATCGCGCGTGGTTTCGGTGCCGATCTTGAGGCCGGCGTCCTGGGTTTCGATGATGCAGTCCTTGACGGTGATGCGTTCGCATGGCCCAAAGTCGCGGGTCTGGCGGGTGGTTTTGATGACAATGGCGTCGTCGCCGCAGACGATGTCGCAGTTCCGGATTTCGACATCGGAGCAGTGGTCGGGGTCGATGCCGTCGCAGTTGGGCACGTTGAGTTGGTTGCGGATGGTGATGCCATCGATGAGGGTGTGGCGGCATCCGATGAGATGGAGCGTCCAGCTCGGGGCCTGGACTAGATGGATGCCGTGGAATTCGAGGTTGCTACAGTTGGTGAACACGAGCAGGCGCGGGCGGAAGGGCTTGGGAATCCACCATTCGTTGGCCTGGTCGAAGTGGTCCATGAAATCGGGGGAGCGGCCGTCGATGGTGCCGGCGCCGGTGAGATGGATGTTCTCGGCATCGAGGGCGACGAGGGCGGCCTCGCCGCTGTAGTCGTCGCGGTTGGTGCTTACGAGGAGGCGGGCGCCTTCTTCGAGGTGGAAATCGAGGTGGCTGCGGAGGCGGAGGGTGCCGACGAGATAGGTTTTACGGGCGCGGAGGAGGACGCGGACCCGGGCCATGGGCGTTGCGGTCGCGGCGGCGGCATCGATGGCGCGCTGGATGGCGGCGGAGTCGAGGGTGGTGCCGTCGCCTGCTGCGCCGTAGTCGTGGACGTCGCAGGTTTTCACGACGGGTGGAGCTGTCTGCCCGGCAGGCAGACAGCCAGCGAGCGCCGCGGCGGCGGCGGAATAAACGGCGGATTTGAGAACGGTTCGCCGGGAGAGAGTCTGGTCGGGCACGGAGTGCTCCGGGTCAAAGGAAAGGAAAACGCCCATCATGCAATCCAGCGCCTGCGCAGACAAGCGCTACTACTAACCCAAACCACCAAAGGGTGACACTTCTATTGGAACAAGGGTGACGTGTTCATTGGAACACAACAGGCTTGGAGCGAGATATCTTCTTTGCGAAATACCTGCGGTTTCGGCGAAATGATGGTTACTTCCCTGCCGTCCGCATCGCCGTGAGTATGGCGATCAGCAGGCTCGCGGCCGCCATGAGGAACGCGACGAACAGCAGCCAGCCGCCGCGGTGGCGGGATTTTTCGATCCATTCGTGCATCTGCATGGCGGAGGAGGCATAGGAATCCCGCACCTGCTGCAAGGCGTCCACGGCATGCTGGTTGGCGAGTTGCAGGCGGTCGATCATCATGGAGAAGCGGTTGAAGGATTCGACGAGTTGGCGGTCGATTTCGTTGCCGGTTTCGATCTGTTCGCGGATGGACTGGAGGGCCTCGGCGTATTCCTTTTTCGCCCCGGCCACTCCGGCAGGGGTGGTGCCCCCCAGGGCGTTGATGACATCGGTCACTTTTCGCTGCTGATCGGCGTGCATGGCGAGGCGGTCGTTGATGAGTTTGAGCATGTCCGACTGCATCTTGGAGGTCTGCGGCAGGGCCTCGGCAGCATGAGGGAGCGTGCTGAGGCGGTCGAATAGCTCTTCCTGGCGGCGGGATTGGCCATCGAGGGCGGCGCGAAGGTCTTGGACGGTTTGGAGGAGGGCGTCGTAGGATTGTTGAATTTTGTAGGTGCCTGCGGCGGTGGCGATAGGGGCGGGGCCATGGCCGGGGGCGTAGGGGGGCGGGGCGTGGCTGGCGGGGCCGACT
>CAIPTQ010000283.1 GCA_903868035.1 uncultured Phycisphaerales bacterium | reverse complement strand
GGGGTGGGTTTGGGGGGGGGGGGGGGGGTTGCGGGGGACGGGGGACGGGGACGAATTTATGCCGGCGATGCGGCCGTTGAAGGAGATGTTGAAGCAATTTGGGGATCCGGTGGTGTTGGACAAGGAGCTGAAGAATGCCAAGAATGTCGCCATTGTATTGTTGTCCGTGTCGATTCCGGCCCAAGGAGCCCACTCCGGGGAGCGACTGGACGTCAAGGTGTCGGCGCTTGCCGCCAAGAATCTCAAGGGAGGGCGGCTGTTCATCTCCCCGCTGTGCGCCCCCACGGCGAACATGAAGATGATGATCCTGGGGGCGGCCAGCGGGGACCTGGTGCTGGACAACGATAATCCGGCGAAGGCGACCATCCGGCAGGGGGGCGTGCTGATCGAGGACATTTTGCCGGAGGAGATCAAGAACAACACGTTTACGCTGGTGCTGCATACGCAGGTGGCGTCGCGGGAACTGGCGACGGCGATTGCCGAGCAGATCAACGAGGATGTGGCCCCGCAGACGAGCGGGCGGTGGGTGGCGTACGCGGTGGATGCGACGAGCGTACAGGTGACGATACCGGAATCCGAGCAGCGGAACCCGACGCCGTTCATTGCGCGGCTGCTGACTTTGCCGCTACCGACGCTGCCGGAGGCGGCGAAGGTGACGATCAACATGAAGGACAAGCTGATCACGTTTTCGGACGAGGTGGAGGTGGCGCCGACGATGATCTGCCAGGGGAACTTGACGATTACGATCGGGGCGCCGGCAGGGCGGGGCGCGGATTCGCGGGCGCCGTTTGTGGTGATCGATCCGCGGGGGACGGGGAACGCCAAGCTGAAGGACTTGCAGAATGCGTTTAATCAGTTGAAGGTGAGCCCGGATGACCGGATAGCGATTGTGAAGGGGCTGGCGAAGGCGGGGGCGCTGAAGGCGGAGTTGGTGATTGAGTGAGGGGATTTAGTCATTTAGTCATTTAATCATTGAGTTATTGGAGGAATTTTTGAGATGTCGATTGAAGAAGGGACGACAATTTCCAAAGCGGAGGCGATGAAGGGGCGGACTAAGCAGTTTGCGCTGCGGATCATACGGCTTTTCAAGGCGTTACCCAGGGCGGAGGAGGCGCGTGTGATTGGGAGGATTTCAATCACTCAATGATTCAATGATTAAATGATTAAATTCTTCTGGGCCGGCTGGAGGCTGGTTTTTTTTAGCGAGGATCGCGGATGGATATTCAGGCGGTGATGACGAGGCAGATGACGGCGGGGGGGATGCCGGGGGTTATGGCGCGGGAGGAGTCGGGGTTTGGGGCGGTGCTGGCCAAAGCGACGTCGGGAACGGATACCGCCAAGAAGCGGGCGGAGGCGGAGGAGGCGGCGGCAGGGTTGGTGGCCAATGCGCTGATATTGCCGGTGTTGAAGCAGGTTCGGCGCTCGACGTTCAACAAAGAAGGGCCTTTTTCGCCGGGAAACGGGGAAAAAACGTTTGGTCCGGAATTTGATATGGAGATAGCAGATCGGCTGGCGCATAGCCCGCATTTGGGCATCAAGGAGGCGCTGGCCGAGCGGTTGATGAAACGCGGGTAAAGACGAAAGACGAAAGACGAGAGTGAATGGATAAGCTGGTGACAGAACTTCTAGGGTTGCTTCGCGAGATGCTCGCGGGGCAGGAGCGGCTGCTGAAGCTGGCGCTGGCGCGGCGGGAGGCGATGCGGACGTTTGATATTGCGAAGATGGAGATGCTGACGGGGATGGAGCGGGCGGAAACGGCTGGGATGGCGAATTTGGACAAGCGGCGGGCGGTTTTGGTGGGGCAGTTTCGGGGCGTGCTGGGGAAGGGCGTTGTGCCGACGGTGACGGAGATCGCGCGGCGGGTGAATGAGCCGGCGAAGAGCCAGTTATTGGGTTTGGCGGCCCAGGTGAAGGAGATGCTGGAACAGTTGGAACGCAATACGCGGATCAACGCGACGATTTCGGAGACGGTGGTCAAGGGGCTGGCCAAGGTGCTCAAGGTGGTGACCGGGCTGGCGCAGCATGCGGGGCTGTATATGCGGAATGGGCGGAAGGCGGCGTTGCATGGGATACATCTTTTAGAGGTAACGGCGTGAACCGGCGTAGGTTCACAGGTTTTTAGCGAAGCGGAGCTTCAGTGAGTCTTTTGGGCGCATTATCTTTAGGCGGGTAGTCCCTGGCGGCGCAGCAAACGGGCTTGCAGGTGACGGGCAACAATATCGCCAATGCCGGCACAGAGGGGTACACGCGGCAGACGGTGAAGCTGACGCCGGGGGGTCCGGTGGCGCTGGGGAACGGGCAGTTCCTGGGGAGCGGGGTGGCGGTGGACTCGATCGAGCGGCAGGCGAACTCGGCGATCAACGAAAGTTTGCGGGATGCCACGAGCGAACAACAGGGGGCGCAGACGCTTGATACGCTGCTGGGGCAAATCCAAACGACGTTTGGGGCGCTCAATGCCGGCGACCTGGCGGGGCGGATGACGGACTTCTTCAACAGTTTTTCGACGCTGGCGACGAATCCGGGGAATTCGGCGCAGCGGTCGGTGGTGGTGCAGAACGGGGCGTCGCTGGCGGATTACATGCAGTCTTTGCGGGGGCAGCTTACGACGCTGCGGACGGACGCCCAGGCGCAGGTGGGGGTGCTGGTGACGCAGGCGAATGGCCTGGTACAGGGGATCGCGAATTTGAACCAGAAAATTTCGAGCCTGGAGGCGGGGCAGGGGATGGCCAATGAACTGCGGGACCAGCGGGATGTGGCGCTGGGGCAGTTGGCGCAGATCATGGACATCAAGGTGATCGACCAGGGGAGCGGGACGGTGAACGTGCTGGTGGGATCGATGCCGGTGGTGACGGGGACGACGACGCGGGGGGTGTCGAGCAAGCAGGTGACGGATGCGGCGACCGGATTTACGAACACGCAGATCACGTTTGGCGACAACGGCGATGCGATGGCGGCGACGGGCGGGAAGCTCGGGGCGCTCTTGAACGCGCGGGACAATTACCTGACGCCGGCGGTGGCGACGGTGGATACGCTGGCGGCGGGGCTGATCAGCGCGGTGAACGCGATCCACACGCAGGGGCAGGGGCAGACGGGATTTGCGGCGGTCACGGGGACGACGGCGGTGGTGGATCCGACGGCGGCGCTGAATGCGGGAACCCTGGCGACGGGGATTGCGTTTGCGCCCAAGAATGGGACGTTCAATTTGTACATCAAGGATGGGGTGGGCGGGGAGATCACGACGAAACAGATCGGGGTGAATTTGTCGGGGCAGGGGGCGCCGACGAGTTTGAATTCGCTGGCGGCGGCAATCAGCGCGGCGGGGGGCGGGATCGTGACGGGGACGGTGAACGCCAGCGGGAAGCTGGTAATCGCCAGCAGCAATCAGAATGTGACGTTCAGTTTTGGCGAGGACTCCAGTGGGGCGCTGGCGGCATTGGGGATCAACACGTTCTTCACCGGGACGGATGCGACGAATATCGCGGTGAACAATGTGCTGACGGGCGATCCGTCGCTGCTGGCGACGGGGCGGGGGAATGTGGCGGGATCGAATGCCAATGCCCAGGCGTTGGCGCTGGCGGGCGGGGCGGCGGTGGGGGCGCTCAAGGGGAAGAGTTTGACGACGTATTACGGGGATTACATCGGGACGCTGTCGGCCCAGGCGAAGAATGCGGCGGACAACGTGACGGCGCAGAACGCGATCCACGACACGCTGTACGCGCAGCAGCAGGCGATCAGCGGAGTGTCGATGGATGAGGAGGCGATCAATTTGACCAAGTACCAGCGGGCCTTTGAAGGCAGCGCGCGGTTCATCACGGTGGTGGACCAGATGATGCAGGTGGTTTTGGGACTAGTAGGATAAGTGGACCACTGAGGACTTATGAGCGTGCCGTTACAGATTGGCCGGGTGTCGATGCAGATGCGGGGGACGCTGCTGCTATCGACCCTGCAGAATGGGCAGTTGAACCTGCTCAAGGTGCAGCAGCAACTGGCGACGGGGCAAAGGCTGAACCTGGGGAGCGATGACCCGGGGGCGACGCTGAACATCCAGAGCTTGAAGCGGCAGCTTGCGAACAATGACAATTATTCACACAACCTGGAATTTGCTGGGGGATTTTTGAAGCAGGCGGATGACGCGCTGGGGAATTTGACCGGGTTAATCAGCGAGGCGCAGTCGATTGCCAGTAAGCAACTGGGGGCGGGGTCGTCGGCGGATGAGCGGGCGTCGCAGGCGGAGATGGTGTCGTCGCTGCTGGCGCGGGCGCTGGACATCGGGAATCAGCGGTACCAGGGGCAGGCGATTTTCGGCGGGCAGAATGGGACGCAGGATCCGTTCGCTTCGGTAGGGGGGGGATATAAGTATGCGGGGACTTCGACGCAGCAGGGGATTTTGACGCCGACGGGTAGCACGATCAATTTTACGCTCAGCGGGGATCAGGCTTTTGGGGCGGTGTCGTCGCAGGTGGCGGGGTATAAGACGCTGACACCGGCGCTGACGGGGACGACGCGGCTGGCGGATGTGGGCGGAGCGCGGCAGAAGGGGGTGGCGGCGGGTCCGATGAATGTGACGATTGGGGGGACGAGCGTGAGCGTGGATTTGAGCGCGGCGGCGACGATGGGGGATGTGGTGGGCATGATCAACGCGGGGCTGACGGCGGCCGGGTCGGATGCGTCGGTGGGGCTGACCGGCGGGGCGCTGGTGGTGAATGGGGATTCGACGCGGAGCGTGACGTTCAGCGATCCGACGGGCGGGCATGCGGCGGCGGATTTGGGGATTGCCGGGACAGTGGCGGCGGGGTCGGCAATGACGGGGACGGGGCTGATGCCGCGGGTGACGGGGACGACGCCGCTGGCGGCGCTGCGGAACGGTGCGGGGTTGGACGGGGCGGGGATCATCGTGTCGAACGGGTCGAACACGGCGACGATCGGGCTGGCGGGGCTGAACACGGTGGAGGATTTGCTGAACGCGATCAACGGGTCGGGGACGAACGTGCGGGCGGAGATCAATCAAGATGGGACGGGGATCAATGTGTTCAATCCGCTGTCGGGGACGGCGCTGCGGATCGGTGAGAACGGCGGACAGACAGCCGAGCAACTGGGTATCCGGTCGCTGAACGCGGCGACGAACCTGGCGGATTTCAACAATGCCACCGGCGTGACGCCGATCGGTAAGACGCTGGCGGGGCCGGCGGGGCAGATCGTGGTGACGCGGACGGACGGCACGCAGTTCACGGTGCAGGTGGATGGGATCAAGACGCCGGGGCAACTGGCCGCGGCGATCAATGCGGCGGCGGGGAATACGACGGTGACGGCGGCGCTCAACGCGGCGGGCAACGGCATCACGCTGACGGACACCACGGTCGGAAGCGGGAACGTGGCGGTGGCGGCGGGGAATGGTTTTGTGGACAGCGGAAGCGCGCTGGGGATTTTCAAGACTGGCGTAGGGGGCACGTTGACGGGGGGCGACATCACGCTCTCGACGGATGATTTTAAGATCACGCGGCGGGACGGGACGAGTTTCACGGTGAGTTTAAGCGGCACGCCAGCAGCGGCGACGGTGCAGGATGTGCTGAACCGGATCAACAATGCCGACGGGAATGCGGCGGCGGGCACCAAGGTGACGGCGAGTTTGAACGCCACGGGGAACGGGATCACGCTGACGGACGCCTCCACGGGCGCGGGTACGCTGACGGTGACGGCATTGAACGGGTCGGCGGTTGCGGGGCAACTGGGCATCGCCAAGGCCGCCACGGCGGGGGGGGTGATCACGGGTGACGACAACAATCCCTTGCAGCCGCAGGGGGTGTTTTCGAGTTTGGCGCTGCTGCGGGATTCGCTGCTGCGGAACGACAATGCCGGCATCACACGGGCGGCGGGCCTTTTGCAGAAGGACAGCGCCCGGGCGATCAAGGCCCAGGGGATGGTGGGGGCGCGGGAACAGGACATCTCGGCCCGCCAGGACGCGGCGTCCGGGGAACAGACGCAGCTCAAGCAGGCGCTGTCATTATTGGCGGACACGGATTTCACGGAGGCCGCGACGCGGTTCCAGCAGGCGCAGACGGCCTACCAGGCGAGCCTGCAGGCGGCGCAGGCGGCGACGAATTTAAGTTTGCTGGATTTTTTGAAATAAATGTACATATATAGTGTATATATTGTAAAGGAAAGACCGATAATCATGCAGGAGCCAGAGCGATCGGCGCTCCTGCACTAAAAGGCTCGCCCCGAACGGGGTCGTTTTCGGACGCAACGAAAGAAGCCGCCAGGAACCATGCGATCGCCAAGGAGTTTATTCATGCTCGTTCAAACCTCACGATTCGGACCCGTGGAAGTCGACCCGGAGCGCGCGATCACGTTCGCGCGGGGCATCCTGGGATTTCCCAAGCACCGCCAGTACGTGCTCATCCAGCCCGAGGCGGACTCCACGTTTTACTGGCTCCAGTCGGTCGAGGCCGCGGACCTCGCGTTCGTCGTCACCGATCCGCTGCTGTTCGTCCCCGACTACCAGGTGCCGCTGCGGGAGGAAACGCGGCAGGAGCTGGCGCTGGCCGACCTGTCGGAGGCCAGCGTCCTGGTGATCGTTAACAAGGTGGGCGATTTGCTCACGGCCAACCTGCAGGGGCCGCTGGTGATCCACGCGACCACCCGGGCGGCGATGCAGGTGGTGATCAGCGAGAAGAAATACCAGACCCGCCACCCGATCCTGCAATTGCAGCGGGCGGGCAAACCCCAGGCCCCGACGGCGGCTCCGCAATACGTGAGCAAGTCGGCCTGAACCGGATGACCATAGCCAGGGATGTGTACAAGTGAATACCAATCTGAGCCGCACGGAGGCGGCCGAGATCAGAACCCACCACCGCCGGGCGCTACCATACTCAGGATGAGCAAGCCCGCCGGATGGTTTAGGCGATGATCTCACACTCTCAAGCCCGGGCCTGGACGAAAGTCTCAGGACCCCGGCCGGGAAGGAGCCCGCAGATGCTCGTACTTTCGCGGCAACGCGACGAAACAATCATGATCGGCGATGACATCGAAATCACCATCGTCGATATCCGGGGCGACAAGGTGCGCCTGGGAATCACGGCGCCGGCGACGATCCCGGTGCATCGCAAGGAAGTGTATGACGCCATCCAGCGCGAGAACCGCGAGGCGGCGCGCGTGAAGATGGAGGACTTCGGCGGATTGCCCCGGACTCCGGGCCGGCAGTCGGTGCCTCCGGGCCTGCATCGGATACCGGCGGCGCTGCGGCACCAGGCCGCAACCTTGCCGGCGCAATCGGCCACCGCGTCGGGCGTGCTGCCGGCGAACGGCTCGGCCCCCGCGCCCTCTTCGACCACGCCCCCCCCCGCGCCGCCCCCGGCGGGCGGCGCCAACCATGCCGGAACGGTTCCGGCCTGAACCACCCGCGGCGTCCCCGCGGGCGCCGCACAAGCAACGGCCGCACGATGAACCGGCCCGGATAAAGCGTTCATCCCGTGGATTTGGACCGGCGCGACGCGCGCCACGGCGGCAGAGGATGCCGTCAGGCCCAAAACCCCAGCCCACCAATCACGGAGGATTGTCATGGCTCGTATCAACACTAACGTCGGCGCGATCATCGCCAACACCAACCTGGCCAAGAGCCAGAAGTCGCTGAGCACCTCGCTCCAGCGGCTGTCCAGCGGGCTGCGCATCAACAGCGGCTCGGACGACCCGGCCGGCTTGATCGCCAGCGAGACCCTGCGGGCGGAGATTCAGGGCATCTCGACGGCGATCGACAACTCGACGCGGGCGAGCAACGTGATCACCACGGCGGACGCCGCCCTGGGCGAGGTCTCCAACCTGCTGGTCTCGATCAAGGGCCTGGTGGTGCAGGCGGCGAACATGGGGGGCCTGTCGCCGGACGAAATCGAGGCCAACCAATTGCAGGTGGACTCGGCGATCGCCTCGATCACGCGCATCAGCAACTCAACGAGCTTCGCGGGGCTCAAGCTGCTGGACGGCTCGCTGGGGTACATCACCAGCGGCGTGGCCACCTCGGCGCTGCATGACGTGCAGATCAACACCGCGGCCTTTGGCACGGCCAGCACGATTCCGGTGGTGGTCAACGTGGTGCAGTCCGCTCAGACGGCGTCCCTGCGCTTCGCGGCGTCGGCGATCAGCAAGTCCATCGCGCTGGAAGTCTCCGGGCGCCTGGGGGTGCAGATTCTCTCGTTCACCTCCGCGACCAAGGCCTCGGCCATCGCCTTCGCCGTCAACCGCATCAGCGACTCGACGGGCGTGTCCGCCCATGTCACCTCCGCCGCCAACGCCTCCTCGGGCATCACGTTCAACAGCACAAGCTACGGCTCGAAGGAATTCGTCTCGGTGCAGGCGCTGGGCGACCGTTCCACCTTCGTCACCAAGACCCTCGGCGGCGCGATCCAGCAACGCGCCACCGGACGCGACGCCATCGCCGCCATCAACGGCGCGCAGGCCATCGGCGACGGCCTGTCGCTGACGCTGAACACCGCGAGCCTGTCGATGTCGGTGAACCTGGACCAGGCCTTCGGCACGGGTACCAAGAGCTTCGTGATCACCGGCGGCGGGGCGCTGTTCCAGCTCGGCCAGCAGGTGCAATCCAACCAGCAGGCGAACATCGCCATCGGCTCGGTGTCGGCCAGCCGCCTGGGCAACGCCCTCAACGGCTACCTGACCGACATCGTGACCGGGGGTTCGGCGAGCCTGCGCAACAGCGCGGCCAAGGCGTCGCAGATCATCGACACGGCGATCAACCAGGTGTCGGTGCTCCGGGGCCGGCTGGGCGCGTTCGAGAAGAACACGCTCCAGACGAACATCGACTCGCTGCAGGTGGCGCTGCAGAACGTGACCTCGAGCGAATCGAGCATCCGGGACACCGATTTTGCGGCCGAGACGAGCAACCTGACGCGGAACCAGATCCTGGTGCAGGCCGGCACGAGCGTGCTGGCCCAGGCGAACACGACGCCGCAGAGCGTGCTGAATCTGTTGAAGTAGGCAGTGGTCAGTAGTCAGTAGTTCTTTGTTGCATAATTTGAGCAGGCAGGAAGTCCGCGGCGGGCGTGCGTTCTTGAGGGGCGTGCGCGGGCCGCGGACTTTTGCGTTGGGATGAGGCGGCGGGCCGGGTGCGCCAGAATATGGTCAAGGGAGCGGCATGCGCGTTTCGATGCCGTTCTCGTCGTAGGTGCAGAAGTAGGTCTTGTCGCCGAGGGTGCGTACGGTGTAGTTGCCGGGGGAGCATTCCACGCGGATCGGTTGGCCGGTGTAGGGATTGGTGAGGATTTCGGGCGAAAGTTCGTCGTGGGAAACCAAGATTTGTGGGATAGAGGCGATTTGCTCGGGTGTAGGGTCATGGGGGAGGATATTTTTTTTGACGAGGTCGCTTACGGCAGCAGACAGCACTCTGGGCAGGAAGCGTGCGGAGTGGCTGCCGACGTGAACGGGAATCGTGGGAAGAAACTGCCATGCCACCGCAGGGACGATGAAGACGACCAGGAGAGTAGTTGTCAGGAATTTGAATTGCCATGGCGTGGGCCGGCGGCGGCCGCGCAGGAACACAGCGGCAAAGATGAGGAATATCGCCATGCCGGCACACAGCAGTGCCAAAGCGATCTGCTGGCGCGCCAGGCTGGAGTAGAACGAATCGCGGTGGGGTGTAAGCGGCTGAAGCTGGATCGTGATGTCCTGGTCCATCTTGGCTGGCGGCAGATCGGCGACGAGCTTGGTGGCCGTGCAATTGGCCCAGAGGAGCGGGACGATGTCGGGATGACCCAGCGAGGCATGCGAATTGTAAGTAAAATAGTAGGCGGATCGAGCAGGGTAGTGGGTCAGGTCAGGATCCGAGGGCTGTCTCATAAACTTGTCGGCAATCACACAATGAAAGCCCGGAGCGGCGGCCTGCGCAGTGGCGAAGACGCATAGCTCGACATGGGTCGTAGTGTTGGCCAAGGCGGTGAGTTTCATGGGGAAAACAGGTTCCGTCGCGGGAAATGTGGCCTTCAGCGGACGAGGTGCCGAGAGCTTGGCCGATGCGTTATGCAGCTTGCCCACGACGAAGCACCAATGCCGGGCGATGTAATCCGCCATGATCGGTTTGGCGGTTGCATCAAGGGGGCGGAGTTCCTGACTGTTGAGCCATTGATCGAGAACCTCGGGCGTGGCGGCATTCAGGACGGTGAAGTCGGCATCGCCGAGGCGCTGGGTGGAGAGTATCGAGAGGCCGGGAAGATCGGACGTCGCCACAGGAGTGCCAGCGCCACCCAGACTCGGTAAAAGAATGCTTGAAATAAAAACGAGAAATATTTCAACGAAGATAATGTTCTTCAGGACGGAGCTGCGTGCGGCACGTTCGCGGATGAACATGGCCGCCAATGCCAGGGGCAGAATCAGCAGGCAAATTGTGAAAGGTAATTTGATGAGACCGTGAAGGTCATGCACGACGGCGGGGCGCAGCGAATAAGCGGTGGAACTGATGGCCCCGGCCTCGGTGAGTTCGAGCTTGGTGGGCGCGGCGGGCAGGGGGAGAATCCAGGCGACTTCCGGGGACTGGGATTCAAACGCGGATTCAACGATGAGTGTTTCGCTGCCGTCGCGGTGGATGATGATGGCGCGCTGCATGGGGATGGTGGGGAGGGTGGGATAGGCTTTCTGGGGGATGTAGATGCCATCGGCATGGGCGCTGGAAGCCAGCGCGAGAGTGGCCAGGAAGACGATGGCGAGCACTTGAACGATATGCCGCAAGAGCGGGTGCATGGAGACTCCTTCGCTGGCCCGAGAGTCCATACGTTGGAAGGGACGAAAGGTTCGCATGATTCGGACGGCGGCACTGTACGCGGGTTGACGCTTGCCGTCCATGGACGTTCCAAGCTGCGTTACCATCGCCTCCTGCGTTAGGCTACAATGACGGGTGAACCCAAGCTCAGGAGCCCCAACGCATGATTCACCGTCGTAAAACCCGCCAGGTCAAGGTCGGCAATGTTTTGATTGGGGGGGACGCCCCGGTGTCGGTCCAGTCGATGACGTCGGGGTTCACGTATGAGATTGACAAGTGCGTGGCGGAGATCAACAAGCTGGCGGGCGGGGGGGCGGATATTGTGCGGGTGGCGGTGCCGGAGCGGAAGGATACCGAGGCGCTCAAGGAGATTTTGCGGCAGGTGAAGGTGCCGATCGTGGCGGATGTACATTTTCACTTTCAGCGGGCGCTGGAGGCGGTCGAGGCGGGGGTCCACAAGATTCGCCTGAACCCCGGCAACATCCAGGACAAAGCCCAGGTGGAAAAGGTGATCGACGCCTGCAAGGAGCGGGGGATACCGATCCGGGTGGGGGTCAATGAGGGGTCGATCGTGGAGCGGAAGGACAAGCAGAAGCGGTTGAAGGAGTTGGGGGGCGTGTTTTCGGACAACAAGCATGGGCATCTGCTGGCGATCATGATCGCCAAGCTGGAGGAGTATCTCGACATTTTCTACGAGCGCGGCTTTTATGACATCACGATTTCGGCCAAGTCGATTGAACCGGCACTCGTGGTGGATGCCTACACGGAGATTTCCAAGCGATTCGACCATCCGCTGCATCTGGGCGTGACCCATGCCGGGCCCAAGGAGACGGGGACGATCCGCAGCGTGGTGCCGCTGGGGCATTTGCTGATGAACGGCATTGGGGACACGATACGGATTTCGTACGCCAACGACCCGATCTATGAGGTGGAGGACGGGCTGGAGCTGTTGTACATACTGGGGCTGCGCACGCGCGTGGGGGCGGAACTGATCGGCTGCCCGACGTGCGGGCGGATTCAGGTGGATTTGTTCACGCTGATCCAGGCGGTGAACAAGGCGTTGCGTCAGGAGATCACGCTGCCGATCAAGGTGGCGGTGATGGGGTGCATTGTGAACGGGCCGGGGGAGTGCGAGGGGGCGGATGTGGCGATATTCGCGGGGGACAAGCGGGGGATTATTTATGTGCAGGGGCAGAAGGTGGCCAATGTGCCCGAGGCGCAAATCCTGGAAACGCTGTTGGCGGAGACGAAGAAGTTGCAGGACCGGGTGCGTGCGGGGACGGCGAAGCTGGGGGAGAAGGTGGTGGATATTCTGCCGCCGGAGCCGCTGGGAGAGCTGGGGAGCGGGTATGGTAAGATTGAGGCGGAGAAGGCGAAGGGGGTACAATTGCCGGTGATGAAAGGTTGAACGCGAGGTGACCCATGACGATAGCAGCCGCACTGATGACCGCCGAAGATTTGCTGGAACTTCCGGCCGATAACATGCGCCATGAACTCGTAAATGGAGAACTGACGACCATGCCACCAACGGGCAGTGAACATGGCATTTGTACGGGACGGGTGACTCTTAGACTGGGGGAGTTCGTTGACAAACACGATCTGGGAGTTTTTTTTGGCGCGGAGACGGGATTCATCATCGCGCGCCAGCCGGACACGGTGCGCGCTCCGGATTTTGCCTTCATCGCCAAGAACCGCATTCCTCCCCAAGGATTGACGGCGAAATTCTTCCCCGGCGCGCCCGACCTTGCCGTCGAAGTCCTGTCACCTTCCGACACCCACAGCGAAGTCATGGAAAAGATTGATGAATGGCTAACCGCCGGCACCCGTTTAGTGTGGGTCATTGATCCGATCAAACACATCGTCGCCGTTTACGCGCCGAATCGGCAACCCCAAATCCTCAAGGCCAGCGCTCAATTGGATGGCGAAGAGGTGTTGCCGGGGTTCAAGCTGGCGGTGGCCGAAATCTTTCGCTAGCCTATGCAGTTGGCGAAACGCAACTGACTTTCCCAGAACCAAACTCAGGAGAATCCATGCGGAATCGTGTCATTGCCATCGTGGCTCTATGTCTGGCCGCCTGCGCGCAGTATGGGTGGGCGCAAGCGCAGCTTGCCGCACCTGTCCGCACGGCGAACATCAAAGACTTCGGGGCCATACCCGACGGCAAAACCATGAACACCGCCGCCATCCAGAAGGCCATCGACGACCTGGCCTCCAAAGGCGGCGGCACCCTGATCATCCCCGCCGCCACCCCCCCCGCGCCCGCCGCCCCCAAGCCCGTCCCCCAAACCACCCTCGACGCCCAGGCGGGCAAGATCGTCGAAGGCGCCTTTATCTCCGGCGCCCTGTTCCTCAAACCCGGCGTCAATCTCCGCCTTGAAAAGGGCGCCATCCTCAAAGGCTCCACCGACACCAAGGACTACCCCACCATGCGCACCCGCATCGAAGGCCACTTCCAGGACTGGCTCCCCGCCCTCATCAATGCCGAGCAGATCGACCACCTCAAGATCGACGGTGAAGGCGTCCTCGACGGCTCCGGCACCCCCTTCTATGCCGCCTTCCGCGCCGCCCGCGGCACCAACCTGGGCACGCCCCGCCCGCGCCTCCTCTTCATCTCCAAGTGCAAGGACGCCTCCATCTCCGGCATCCACCTCTTCAACTCCGGCTTCTGGAACCTCCACCTGTATAACTGCGACGGCGTCACCATTGATGGGCTGGATATCCAGGCGCCTTCCGGCTCGCCTTCGACCGACGGCATCGACGTGGATTCGTCGCGGAACGTGACGATCAAGAACACCTACATCTCGAACAACGATGACTGCATCGCCCTGAAAGGCTCCAAGGGAATCGACGCCCGCGATGACAAGGACAGCCCGCCGGTGGAGCATATCCGCGTGAGCAACTGCACGTTTGCCATGGGCGGGAGCCTGGTGACGTGCGGCAGCGAGGCGACGGTGGTGCGCGATGTGGTGGTCGAAAACTGCACGGTCGCGGGGCCGAACACGCGCGGGATCAATGTGCTGCGGCTGAAGTTGCGCACGGACACGCCGCAGCTTTATGAGGACATCCACTACAACAACATCACGCTGGATGGCGTGGGGACGCTGATCAATGTGTCGCCGTGGACGCAATATGAAACGATACCCGCGGGGCGGGAACGGCCCGCGCACACGGTGCGCAATATTACGCTAACGAACATCAAGGGAACATTCGGCAACTTCGGCACCATCAACCCGGTTGCCGTCAACGGCGCCATCATCGACACGATTGAAAAAATCACACTGGAAAACATCGATTTGAAACTCACCACCGCCGCGCCCAACTTCCGAGGTGTGAAGGAACTGGTCGTGAAGAACGTGAAGATCAACGGCGCGGACTATGTGCCGGCGGCGGCGTTGACGCAGCCGGCTACGGCACCGGCTACGCGGCCATGAGGGGTGGGGGGGGAGACCGCCAAGTTACCCGGTTTTCGGGGGAGGAGTTGGCGGTCTCCCCTAACAAGATAGCCCAGATTGGCGGTTGTACGCGATTATGGGTGATTTTTGGGTAAATAGGTAAGATATGGTATTAGGGGTTGGGGATGAGGTGGTTTTTTTCGAGGGTTCGATCGACGAAATGGGCAAGGGGGGATTGCCAAAACTCGGGCCAGATTGAGTCTGCGCCGTGGCTGGCGGCAGACATACAGGCGGCGGCCCAGCGGCCGGCGAGGATTTTGGCGAGGGCGTCGGGGTCATAGATATGGGTGCGGGTATTCGCCTCGCGCAGGCGCTCCAGCCAGGCGCGGGTTTGCTGGACAAAAGCGCGCGTGCCGGGGAAGTCGGAATCGGCCAGGCGCTGCTGGAGGGTCATTTCGCGGGGTGTGGGGACGATGCCCAGGCGGGCGATTTGGCGGCGGCGGATTTCCGCGGTCAAGGCGGCTGTTTTCCTTTGGTGGAGCGCACCGCCCTGGTCGGGATGCTCACGATATTTCAATAAAACCTCGCCCACGTTTCCCAGCTCATACTTCCGCGCGGCCTCCGCCCAGAGGGCGTAATCCTCGCAGGGCATGGGCATGAGGGGGTCATAGCGGAGGCCGGCTTCGAGCACGTGGCGGCGGAACATTATGGTGGGATGGGCAAAACAGCACCAGAAAAGCAGGGAGGGTTTGGTGAAGCGCGGATCCTGGGGGTAGCGCCATTCGCGCGGGGCCGCGCCGCCGAAGGTGGCGATCCAGGTGCCGCAGAGGGCGACCGCGGGGTGTTCGGCGAAATAGTCAATCTGGCGCTGCAGGCGGGTGGGGAGGCAGAGGTCGTCGGCATGCATAATGGCGACGAATTGCGCGGGGGTGCGGAGGGCCTCGTCGAGGCCGCGGTTGAGGGCGGCGACGGCACCGGCGTTGGGCTGGTGGAGGACGCGGAGGCGGGGATCGCGGCGGGCGAGATTGTCGAGGATGGCGGGGGAGGCGTCGGTGGAGCCGTCGTCGAGGGCGAGGAGTTCCAGGCCGGCGTGGGTCTGGGCGAGCACGCTGTGGACGGCCTGCGCCACGTAGGGGGCGGCGTTAAACACCGGCATGACGACGGAGATCACCAAGTCCGCACCTCCGTGGCGAAGCGCCTGGCCATTAGTGACTCCAAATAAAGAATAGCATGCGGACGAAAAGGCCGAAACGGCATTGCCCCCGGGTCGCCGGAGGACGATAATAAAATAAGCCGCAGGATGTGAAAGGAAGATACCATGGGATTGACAAATGTAGAAGGAATTGTCGCGCATGGCGGAGAATCGCGGACGGTGCGGTTTCTGGTGGACAGCGGGGCGACCTATTCAATTGGGCGATCATTTCCTGGCAGAAGAGGAGTTTGTTGTGCTTAAGCGAGATTTAGCGCTGATAGTGGTGTTGCAGGCCTGTGTGGCGGGAGTGGTCTGTTGTGCGGTTCCGCAGACGGCTTCGCAACCGGAAGCGGCGCCCGCGCCCAGCGGGCCGGTGGTGTTGGCACGGGATACCCGGGGCACGCCCGACCAGCGGGCCGAGCAGATGCTCAAGCAGATGACGTTGCAGGAGAAGGTGTCGCTGCTGAGCGGGAGCAATTTCACCACCCACACAATTGCGCGGCTGGGCATCACCGGCTTTGAGATGTCCGACGGGCCGCAGGGCGTGCGGAACGGGCCGCAAAACATCAACCAGGCGTGCGCGTTCCCGTGCGGGGCGGCGCTGGCCGCCACGTGGGATGCCGATCTGGCGGCGGCCTACGGCAAGGCCGTGGGCTTGGAGGGACGGGCGCGGGGGACGCATTATCAGCTCGGGCCGGGGCTGAACATCTGCCGCGTGCCGGTAAATGGGCGGAATTTCGAGTATTTCGGCGAGGATCCGTTTTTGGCGGGCGTGATCGCGGCGCGCTGGACCAAGGCGTGCAGCGCCCAGGGCGTCGTGCCGACGATCAAGCACTATGCGGCCAACAATCAGGAGACGCAGCGCAACTCGGTCGACACGATCGTCGATGAGCGGACGATGCACGAGATCTATCTGCCGGCATTCAGGCGGGCCGTGCAGGACGGCGGCACCGTCGCGGTGATGTGCTCCTACAACCGGCTCAACGGCAGCTATGCCAGCAACAACGACTGGCTGCTGAACGATGTGCTCAAGAAGGAATTCGGCTTCCCCGGCATTGTCATGTCCGACTGGGGGGCCTCGCACAATGTCACGGACGTGGCCAAGGGTCTTGACTTGGAAATGCCCAACGGGGCGAACCTGAGCTGGGCGAAAATTCAGGCGGCGCTGACTGCGGGAACCGTGAAGGCGGCGGACATCGATAATGCGGTGCATCGTTTTCTGCGGACGGCCTTTGCGATGGGGTGGCTGGATGCGGGGTGGTCGCAGAAGAATGCGAGCCTGCCGCTGGATTCGCCGGATTCGGTCAAGGTGGCGCTGGATGTGGCGCGGGGGTCGATTGTGCTGCTGAAGAATGACCGGGCGGCGCTGCCGCTGGATCGCACGAAGCTCAAGTCGGTCGTGGTGGTGGGGCCGAATGCGACGGCCGCGCAACCGGGCCAGTTGCCCGCCAACGCGGGCGGCGGCGGCAGCGGTGCGGTGACGCCGTTCCCCGCGCACAATGCCGAGGCGGATTATTTGCAGGGGATCATCAAGGCGGCGGGTTCAAATGTGAAGGTGACGTATCTGCCCGCGCCGCCGGACCCCGAGAATCTGTTTACCAATTTGGCCTTTGCCAAAACCGCCGTGGGGGGAGCTGACGGATTGACCCTGACTGTGCGCGTCACGGGAGCCGGCGATCCCGTGGACATTCCGCCGCATGTGGTGCTGGCGATCGACGTGACCTGGCCCAACGGGCAGTTGCCCTTCGGCGTACCCGCGGGGCGCGATGCGACCTTTACCTGGAGCGGTGTGCTGATACCCGCCGCCGATGGCGATTGGGAAGTGCGCCGAAGCGGCGGTCCGACGATCACCCTCGATGGCAAGCGCGTTGCCGGCGGCGAGTTTGTGCATCTCACCAAGGACAAACCTGTGGCGTTCCAGGTCGAATTGGCTGCCTTGGCGACTCCGCCCGCAGGCCGCGGCCGCGGCGGCCGCGCCTTACGCGGTGCCGGCGGCGGAACTGGCGGCGTGCGTGTCGCCCTGGTGCCACCGGCGATTCCGGATGTAGAACTGATGAAGGCGGCGGATGTGGTAGTCGTGTGCGTGGGGTTGGGACGCGGTTCGGAGTCGGAGTGGAGCGACCGGGCGTTTGAATTGCCGGCGCTGCAGCAATACCTTATTC
>CAIPTQ010000282.1 GCA_903868035.1 uncultured Phycisphaerales bacterium | reverse complement strand
GATATTCTGGTTTTGCAGGGCGCGGGTGACGTCGTTGACGCCCAGGTGATGGGCCTGGAGCTTGTCGGTGTCGAGGGTGATCTGGATGGCGCGTTTGCGGCCGCCGATGAGGGTGATGTTGCCCACGCCCGGGAGGCTGGAGAGGGTCTGGGCGATTTTTTTGTCGGCGATCTCGGTGACTTCCTTGGGATCGCGCCCGGCGGTGCTGCTGACGGCGATGGACATGACGGGGGCGGCGTCCACGTCGAACTTATCGATGATGGGGGTTTCGGTGCCGGGGGGAAGCTGGCTGACGAGGGCGTTGATTTTGCTGGTGACTTCCTGCTGGGCGACGTCGCGGTCCTTGTCGAGCAGGAAGCGCACGGTCACGATGCTAATGCCCTCGCGGCTGGTGCTTTGGAGTTCATCGATGCCGGAAATGGTGTTGATCTGCTCTTCAATTCTTTTGGTGACGCCGGTTTCCATTTCCTCGGCGGAGGCGCCCTGGCGGGCGGTGGTGACGAATACGACGGGGATTTCCACGTTGGGGAAGAGGTCCACGCCCATGCGCATGAAGCCGATGATCCCCAGCACCACGGGCAGGAGGATCATCATGGTGGTGAAGACGGGGCGGCGGATGCAGAGTTCCGGGAGGGTCATGGGGCACCAAAGGTGGGTCGGGGGAAAGCGGGACGGCGTTTACTTTGGGGCCTCGGCCGTGGATGGGGCCGCGGGCCGCGTCTCGGCGGTGTTGATGACGACGGGGCTGCCATCGACGAGCTTGGTCTGGCCGGTGACGACAATTTGGTCTTGGGCGGTGACGTTGCCGCGGGTGATCTCGACCCATTGGGTTACCTTGCCAGCGGCGTCTGGGAGCGCTTCCTGCTGGCCGGTGGTGATATCCACGGCCTTGACCTTGGGAGGATTGGCGGCGGGGTCGAGCTTGAAGAGCTTGGTGACGCCGACGAAGCTGGTGACGGCATCCAGGGGCACCATGACGCGGTCAGCCTCCTTTTTGGTCAAGACCTGCCCGGGAACGAACGAGCCGGGGCGCAGGCGGTTGGAGTAGTGGGCATTATCGACGAGGGCTTCGACCATGAAGGTGCGGCTGGCGGGGTCCACCTGGGGATCGATGATCGAGACCGTGCCGGTGAATTCCTCGGTGGGATAGGCCTCGACGCGGAAGGTGACGACGGCGTCCTTCTTGACGTCGCCGAGATACCGCTCGGGGACATGGGCCTGGAGCTTGAGCACGTCGTCGGCCACGAGGGTGAAGAGCGGCGTGCCTTCACGGATGTACTCGCCGGCGCCGATCTTGCGTTCGGAGACGGCATAGCTGGCGATTTTGAGGCCGCCGGGGGTGGTGCCATCGGGCGCGAGGATCACCGAATCGGTGTAATCCTTGGACTTCAATTCGACCTGGGCGCGGTTTTGCCGGGCCTGGGCCAGCAGGGCGCGGGCCTCATCGCGGGAGCTTTCCAGGGTGCTCTCGGCGGAGCGGAACGTGGAGACAATGTCGAGGTATTCAAAATCGTTGATGGCCTTGGTCTTATTGAGCGGGGTGGCGCGGTCCATTTTGTCTTTCGTCAGGTCGTATTCGGTGCGGGCTTTTTTGACGGGGGCGGTCTGGTTGACGTCAAAATCCTCGCCGGGGATTTCCTTGAGGCCGAGGCGCGCCAGGGTCTGCTGCAGGGCGGCCTGGGATTCATCGACGGCCATCCGGTAGCGGTCGGGCTCGACTTCCAGGAGTTTCTGGCCGGGCTTTACGCGGTCGCCGCGCTCGACGTAGACTTTGGTGATGCGGCCGGCGACGCGGTTGGAGAGCGTGGCGGTTTCCAGGCCGGCGAGCGAGCCGGTGATGCGGACGCTGCGCTGGAGCTCCAGGGCCCGCGCGGGGAGGAGCGTAATATGCACCGGCGGGGGGCCGCCGGGCTTGGTGGCGGCGGTGGGATTTTGCGCCCCCTTGTTGCAAGCGGCGAGAAGTATGGTTGTCAGAATCAGGGCCGTTTGCCCCGCCTTGCGGAAATTGGTCATGTGCATGAGAGAAACCTTGTAGGGCCACAAGAGTGCAAGCACCCCATATACTGTGCGTCATGCAATTATTAGCATTTGGCAAGCAATTTCCAGCAGGCGGCGTTTTTTTCTGGTAAACTTCGCTTTGCGGGGGATGGTGAGGTTCTGGTTGTGGGCGCTGGGCGAGGTGTGCGGCCATGCGCAGCGGGTGCCATTGGCGCAGCCACCGGAGGAAATATGACGGTACAGGTGAGACTGTTTGCGAGCATGGCGCAGCAGGCGCGGACGGGGTTGCTGACACTGGACCTGCCGGCGGCCAGTACAGTTGGTGACGTCAAGGCGGAGCTGCAACGTCGGCAACCGAAGATGCCGTGGCCCGCAGGGACGATGCTGGCGGTGAACCAGGAATACGCGGGCGCAGAGACGGCGCTTCATCCCGGGGATGAGGTGGCGGTGATACCGCCGGTGAGCGGGGGATAGCATGGAGCTGACATGATGGATGAGTTCGTGGATATATCCTTCCAGCGCGAGGCTTTGGATACGGCGGCGGCGGTGGCGCGCGTCACCCGCCCAGATGCGGGGGGCATTGCCCTGTTTTTGGGCACGACGCGCGCCCAAAGCGGGCCGGTGGATAAAGGTGCGGAAGAGACCGGCCCACTCGTTGCGCTCGAATATCAGGCTTACGAGGAGATGGCCCAGAAGCAGATTCGCAAACTCGCCGGGGAGGCCCGGGTGCGCTGGCCGGTGTGCCGCATGGTGGTGTGGCATCGCATTGGCGAAGTGCGGGTGGGGGAGCCCAGCGTGATTGTGGCGGTGAGCTGTCCGCATCGGGGGGAGGCGTTTGCTGCATGTGAGTACATGATTGATGAGCTTAAGAAAATCGCCCCCATCTGGAAGCGTGAAATTTACGAGCAGGGGACACGGTGGCAGTGAGATGAGTGGACAGTGGACAGTGGGCAGTGGACAGTGGGGGCGTCAATTGGATGAAGACATGCAGTATTGTTCGCCAACTACGGACAACTGACCACTGACGACTCTCCGCGCCCTTCCATTCACCCATGCCGTTTGTTAGCATCGTTTATGTCGCGTGCTGGGAAAGTGCATTTCATGAACAAACTGTAGAACACCCAATTATCACATCAAAAAAGGCCATTTTGCAAAAACCGTTGCAACAATTGATGCGGGATAGCGGTTTGGTTTTGGTTTGGTTAGGGTGTTTGACCGGCCTTGTCCCCCACCCCTGTCCCCCACCCCT
>CAIPTQ010000281.1 GCA_903868035.1 uncultured Phycisphaerales bacterium | reverse complement strand
GCGAGGTCGCCGCCTTCATCCCCGACGTCCAACTGCTCATCGAAACCGACGCCCCATACCTCGCCCCCGACCCCGTCCGCAAACAAAAGAACAACGAGCCCGCCTTCCTCATCCACACCGCCGCCGCCATCGCCCGCATCCGCGGCGTCACCCTCCAGCATCTCGACGACCTCACCACCGCCAACGTCGCCCGCTTCTTCGGCTGGACGCCGCCCCTGTAGCCGCGATCGCCGATCACACTCTTCCGCAAACGCCTCCCCCGACGCCCCAGCAGCCGCGCCATCCCCCTGAACTCCGAATCAACGCCCACGGAGCTTGCTCCGTGGGTCCCCCCGATCACCGATAACCGATCACCGATGACCCTTGAACCCTTGACCCCCTTGAACCCTTAAACCCGCGTCCTACTTCTTAACCCCAAACATCCGCGCCCCCAGCACCTGCCCCGCCGCCACTTTCACCGCCATCTTCCCGCCCGCCGGCGTCGTCACCTTATACCCCGCCTTGGCCGCCACCCGCAGCGTATAACTCCCGGCCGCCAGGTTCAGCGAAAACACCCCGGCCGCATTCGTCCGCGCGCTGAGTTCCCCCTTGTCCAGCACGCCATCGTTGTCCTTATCCACAAACACCGTCCACCCGGCCAGTCCCGCCTCCGCCGCCGCCTTGATCTTGTTCCCGTTGGCATCATTAAACACCGTCCCCGACACCAGCGCCATCTGCGTCACTCCGAAATTCTTCGCCGTCAGCACCTGGCCGACGCCCACGCTCAAATCCCACCCCGCGATGGGGCCGCCGACGCGCCAGCCTTTGCCCGGCAATGCCCGCAGGTGATATTGCCCCGGCAGCAGACTCCCGAACGTATACGCCCCCGCCGCACTGCTCACCATTGAACTCTCGCCCGCATCCAGCACCCCGTCAGTGTCGCTGTCGATGAAGACTTTCTGGCCGGCGAAAACGCCCTCGCCCTTGCCCTTGATCCCGTCGGCGTTGAGATCCTTGAAGACCGTCCCGCCGATCGAACTCGTGGCCGGCACCTGCACGGCGACCGCCAGATCCTTCTCCATCCACAGCCCGCCGGCATCCGTCGCCCGCACGCGCACGGCATAACCGGCCGCCGACCAGCGATCCATCACGGCCGTCGTCTGTAGCGTGTTGTCCACCACGGCAAACGCCGCCGCATCGCCGACACCGGGGACAATCGAATAGGTCAGTGTGTCACCTGTGTCCGGATCGCTTCCGGCCAGCGTCCCCACCGTCGTTCCAGCCGCTGCGCCCCACGCCACCACCGCCGGCGACAGCACCACATCCGTTGGCGCTTCGTTCACATCGGTCGCCGCGATGGTAAACACCCTCTCCGTCCACAGCCCGCCCGCATCCGTCGCCCGCACGCGGATCGAGTAACTGCTCCGCACCTCAAAGTCGAAACTGGCGGCCGTTTGCAGCGTATTCCCCGCCACCGCGAATGCCGCATTGTCCAGGTCCCCGGCCCCGCCCACGAGCGAATACGCAAACGTATCCCCCGCATCCGCATCGGCCGTGCTCAGCGCCCCGACCGTCGTCCCGGCCAGTTGGTTCTCGGCCACCGACCCGCCCACCAGCCCGATCTCCGTCGGCGCTTCGTTGACATTGCTCACCCCGATCGCAAACACCTTCTCCGTCCACAACCCGCCGGCATCGGTCGCCCGCACGCGGATCGAGTAACTGCTCTGCGTCTCAAAGTCGAAACCGGCGGCCGTCTTGAGCGTGTTCCCCGCGATCGTAAACGAGCTATTGCCCGTATCGCCCGTTCCGCCGACCAGCGCATAGGTAAACGTATCGCCCGCATCCGGGTCGATCGTGCTCAGCACCCCGACCGTCGTCCCG
>CAIPTQ010000280.1 GCA_903868035.1 uncultured Phycisphaerales bacterium | reverse complement strand
AGGTGCAGAAAATGGCCGACGCGGGCCTCTCGCTAAAGGTTGAAGTTCCGCAGCACTGGCATGTGCCCGGCGCCTACGTCGACCCCCAGGGCTGCGGACGTGCCAATCGTCCTCTCGACAGCAGTAGCAAAGCCAGCTATTATCTCGCGCTGGCCTACCGGATTACCGGCGATGAGAAATATGCCCAGGCCGCCGTACGTCTGATTATGCCCTGGTGTACCGGCATCAAGAGTTATTCCAAAGCGGCCGACTCCACCCTTTCCTTCAGTTACCACGTTCCGGCGATGATAGCCGCTGCGGATTTGCTCAAACATTCACCGACTTTTTCGAGCCCTGATCAGGAACTCTTTAAACGGTTCGTTCGCGAACAAGCCCTGCCGATGAACTGCATGGCCCGCAAGAACAACTGGGGCAACTGGGGGATGCTTCTGGTCATGACCGCCGCCGCCTATCTCGATGACGAAAAACTGTTCAATACCGGAATCCATCGCTGGAAGAAATTGATCGAAACCCAACAGGACGACACCGGTATTCTCAAGGGAGAGGTCGGGCGGAGCGAAGGTAAAATGGGGCTTTGGTACACCAACTTCTGCCTCCTGCCGCAGACGCTCTGCGCCGAGGTGGCCCGCGTTAACGGCGTGGAACTTTTCGACTACACCAGCCCGACGGGCCGCAGTCTGCGCAAAGCCCATGAACGCTCCATCCCCTGGCTGAAAGATCCAGCCAGTTTCCCCTACTACAAGGGGAATCCGAAGGATCTCTCCGGCGTGAATCATATCCCCCATTTCGAACTGCTGGTTCCGCGCTGGCCCAACCCCGATGCCGCCGCTTTGCTCCAAAAAGTGCGCCCCATCTACACCCATTACGGCATTCCGGCCGAGACATTTACGCATGGCGACATGCCCATAGAGTTATAATTCCGGGCAACTTGAAAAACCGAGCGCTCCGCTTAGTTAAAAAGCGGCAAACGTTCCATGATGAATTGAGGGACGGTATGTCAACTACACGGATCATCCAATGGTGTGGCCTGCTGGCGGTGGTGTGCTGGTACGGGTGGGTGTACGGCGCGGAAACTCCAGCGCTCCCGGAGGACGGGCAGGTTCCGGAATCCGCGGCGGCGGAGGCGCAGGGCGATGCGGGCTCCGCAAACAGCGGCGTGGTGGCACCTCTGCCGACCTTTGCGCAGCGCCGGGACTGGATCCTCGACGCCGTGGCGGCCAATCCCAAGGTCGCCATCCATGACTCCCACCAGCCGTTCTTCGCCGCGGAAGCCTGTTTCATTCGGGGGAAAAACGACGCGGGCCGCGAGCTGGCCCGCAGCGGTTACCGGTACTGGGCGAAGCAGGATCCCGGGAAGGTCAGGGCCACGGATTTCTTTCGCCTGTGGCCGGCCATGGACTGCTATGTGCGCTGGAAAGACCAGCTGGACGAGGAAAGCAAGGCGTCCTTCAAACGGTTCATGACCTCCATCACCTGCTACAGTTACGGCTACACCGCCAACCTGAACATGCTCATGTGGACCACCCGTCTCTTGGGCGGACAGGAATGGGGGGACGCCGCGTTCGCCCCCATGAAGCGGGACACGACCTCCCACTACAAGGCGAACCCCGACATTCCGATGAAGACCCGGCTGATGAAGATGGTGAACGCCCAGGCGCTGACCGGCGGCGAGGAATACGCGTCGCGGCCGTATGGCGCGGGCAATCTCGCGCCGATCCTGTGCCTTGCCCAGCTTGCCCAGGATCCGGAACTGAAACTCCACGCCCGGATCGCCCACGAAACCGCGCTGGCCCGCTATGCGCCGGTCTGGCTGGACGGCGCGATGATCATCACCAGCCGCCGCAGTTATCCGGATCTCTTCAACGATCCCATGGGCGTGGCGGAGTGGTTCTGGGTGTTCTTCGGCGGGGAGATGCGCCCCGGCATCGGTGGCCATGCGCTTGAGGCGGCCGTTCTGGGCGAGGCGGCGCCGCGGCTCATCGAGCAGGCCGCTACCGACCGTTCCACGCCGCACACGGTCCTCAACCGGTTCCAGGAAAGTTCCCGCGGCCGCCAGATCTCCTGGGTGGCGCATGACTTTGGCCTTTTCAGCGAGTCGTATTATTCCAAGCCCGGGGCCTTTGGCCAAACCTACCCTTTCGGTGTGCGCTGGGTCGAACCCCGGTCGCCGCACCTCACCATCCTGTGGTTCTCCGTCCCGGTCGTGGATGAGGCACGCAAAGGCGCTTTCGCGGCCAGCCATCCCCACGGCTTCAATCCCTCCGCCCAAAGCACTTATCAGTACGAAGGTTCACTGCTTTATGTTGTGGACACGGCCAAAGCCCGGTACCCGTACGGACTTTCCTTTATCCCCGGTGGCGCGCTTGCGGTGATTGACGAGGCCGCCGACAACGGCCGGGTCTTCCTGCACTATCCCGGTGTGCTCATCGCCTTTACCGCCACCAAGCCGTTCCCATGGGACCGCACGGCGCCGATCAAGTATGCGAGCGGTACGCCGCGGGCGGGCGACTCGGAATTCCGCGTGCCGGGACCGGTCTTCGCCGCCGCCATCGAGACGGCGCCAGTTGCCGAGTTTCCGGGGGCCACGCCGGATGAACGGCTGAAGCGTTTCCACGATACCATCATCGCCAAAACCAAGCTGGAGTTGGCCGCCGCCCCGCCGCTTGCCGGCAGCTACACCGACCGTAAGGGCAACCTCATCCGCCGCGAACTCGGCGGCGCGGCGCAGGTCAACGGCATCCCGGTGAACTTCGACTCCTGGCCGATGGCCAACAGCCCGTGGGTCAAGCAGGCAGCAAAAGACAGCCCGCTCACCGTCACTGATGGCAAGACCACCCGCACCTACGACCTGCAGAATTGGACAATCAAGGATGAGATGCAGTAAGCGGTCAACCGCGCGGGTGGCTGACTGGGGAATGAAACGCGGAGTTGGCTCCTGTCCGGCAGCCGATGCCTGGCCGCCTGAAGGTGGAATTGTAATGCTTACCGTACTCCAAAATGCGGGTCAGGTGTGGATTTTATGAGGTTGGGGGGGGGCGCTGCGCCGGGCCAGGTACCCTCAAGAGTATCTGTGTCCCTTCTTCTTCTTCTT
>CAIPTQ010000279.1 GCA_903868035.1 uncultured Phycisphaerales bacterium | reverse complement strand
TTCGCGCAGCACCTTTTCTGCGAACGCGGGACGAATGCCCCCGGCGGTGTAGAACATGGTCTGCCAGTTGAAGTCAAACCCCAGCTTCGCGGCAATGGCCTGATCGAACGCATTGCCGTCGCCTTGGCGGGTGGCCTCTTCGGGCGTGAGATGACCCTGCGCCGCCCACGTCTTCAGCGTTTCCCGCCAGAAGCCGAAATGTACCAGCGGCAGGCGGTCGTAGGGCTGGTAATGCAACACGGCGGTTACGCGTTCGCGATGATTCATGGCGCCTCTCTCTTCTCCCAAAGGATCGGGTCCTGAAAAACACAAAGGTGGTGAGTATGTCCGGAAGCCGCGGGGGAGACAAGCGCGATCATGACGCCCCACTTGCGCGGCCGGAAGGAGTTGTGACACTAGCAGGGAGACTGTCAACTTGACATCTGAGGGCGTTATGTCATACTCCCTCCCACTTGCGTAGCCCAGGACGCATCAAACCTATGAATTTTCACATTACTGGCATCGGTTCCGCACTGCCCGCCCGGATCGTAGGCAACCAAGAACTGGCGAAATCGATCGATACCACCGACGAGTGGATCGTTTCGCATACCGGCATCAACGCCCGCCACATTGCGGCGCCGGAGGATAGCACCTCCAAGCTGGCCGCCCGCGCTGCCCGTGCGGCCCTGGCGCAGGCCGGCGTGAAGCCCGAGGAGCTGGGGCTGGTGATCGTGGCGACCAGCACGCCGGATTATTCCTCCTTCCCGGCCACCGCGTGCCTGGTCCAGCACGAGATCGGCGCCGTCAACGCCGGCGCCTTCGATCTGGTGGCGGCGTGCACAGGCTTTGTCTATGCGCTGGAAGCGGCGCGGGGCCTGATGCACACCGACCCGCGGCCTGTGCTGGTGATCGGCGCAGACCTGATGTCGCGTATCACCGACTGGACGGACCGCAACACCTGCGTGCTGTTCGGCGATGGCGCCGGGGCGGTCGTGCTGCAATGCAGCGAGCGTCCGGGCGGCATCCTCCACGCGATGCTGCGCGCCGACGGCGGCGGCGCCCCATCCCTTTACCGCGAGGGCGGAAGCCGCACGCCTCCCCAAGGTCCGTGGCTTCCCAGCTACCTTCATATGCATGGCCGGCAAGTGTTCAATTTCGCGGTCAAGGCATTCGAGGAAACCATCCGCACGCTCGCGGCCAGGGGCGGCGTCGGGCTGGAAGACGTGCGCTGGATCGTTCCCCACCAGGCCAACGTGCGCATCATCGAGGCCGCGGCTCGGCGGCTCGAACTGGGGATGGACCGCTTCTACCTGAACATCGGGGATCTGGCCAACACCTCCGCGGCCACCATCCCCCTGGCCCTTGACCAGCTTCTGCGTGAGGGCAAGGCCCAGCCGGGCGACAAGCTCATTCTGGCCGGCTTTGGAGCGGGGCTGACGTGGGGCGGCGTGCTGCTGCAGTGGAATCCGGAGCCGGCAATGGCGCCGACGCCGGCTGCTGCCGCCATCCAGGGTCCGACAGGCTTCCCGGAGTGAATCGAATATGAGTGCAACCAAGAAACGCGTCGTCATAACCGGTCTCGGGGTGATCACGCCCGTCGGCAACACCGTGGAGTCCTTCTGGACGAACATCCGCTCCGGGGCCTG
>CAIPTQ010000278.1 GCA_903868035.1 uncultured Phycisphaerales bacterium | reverse complement strand
TCCTTCCGGAAAAACGCGGCGTAGGACCGGTCCATAGCGTCCTCCTCACTGACATCGCCCGGCATATGGATTACCGGGAGCGGGAAATCGCCTTCATTGCACAGGCCCCTGTCGAATTGGTGGAATCCGTCCTCGACAGGCTCTTGGGAGTGCTGCAGGATGAAGCCGATGATCCCGGTCGTTAACGCAACTCATTCCTGATCCTGGGAAATATCATGCCCGATGATAAAGAACTCGCCCGTGAAATCCTCAGCGGCAAAGTTACCGTCGAACAGGTCGCGCGCATGCGCCGCTCCTCGCCGGCCAGCGCCAGCCCCGCCGGCACCGCTCCGGAAAAGGAACCGCCTCCCCTCCCCCCTGATGCCGTACCCGAGGTCAAGCCGACGGTGATGACCAACGCGCCGGCGGAGGGCCGCAAATTCCCCTGCAAGCAGTGCGGGGCGCGGCTGGATTTCGATCCCTCGCAGCGGGCGCTGAAGTGCCCTTATTGCGGGCACGTCGAGGAAATCGCCCCCGATAAATCCGGCGTCCACGAGCACGACTATGCCGCCGCCCTGGCCAAGGTGCAGGTCGATCAGGGCACCATCGCCGGGCGCTCCAATGAAGTGCGCTGCCCCGGCTGCGGCGCCATGGTCCTCATCGAGGACAACGTGGAGACCGAGCGCTGCCCCTTCTGCGCCACGCACCTGGTCAACGCCCCGCGCACGGCGGCCGCCGCCATGATCTGCCCCGAATGTCTTTTGCCCTTCCACATCACCGACCGGCAGGCGATCGAGGCCTTTAACGCGTGGATCAAATCGCGGTGGTTCGCCCCCAACAACCTCAAGCAGATGGCCAACCTAGGGCAGCTCTCGGGCATCTACCTGCCGTTCTGGACGTACGACTCGATGACCTACACCCACTACACCGGCCAGCGCGGCGATGACTACTGGGTCACCGAAACGTACTCCACGATGGAGAACGGCCGCTCGGTGACGCGGACACGCCAGGTCCGCAAAACCCGCTGGCATTACGTCTCGGGCGAGGTGGACCACTTCTTCGACGACGTGCTCGTCTGCGCCTCGCGCAGCCTCCCCGTCAACTATGTCGACGCGCTGGAACCCTGGGACCTCGGCCGCCTGGAAACCTTCCGCCCCGCATTCCTCTCCGGCTTCAAGACCGAACGCTACGTCGTCACCCTCCCCGAGGGCTTCATCACCGCCCAGCAGATCATGGACGTCCACATCCGCCAACTCTGCTGCCAGGACATCGGCGGCGACCACCAGCGCCTCAGCACCGTCCAAACCCAGCATGTCGGCGTGACTTATAAGCACATCCTGCTGCCCATGTGGCTGGCGGTCTATCGTTATCAGAACCAGACATACCGCATCCTCGTGAACGCCCGCACCGGCGAAGTCCAGGGCGCCCGGCCGTATAGCTGGATCAAGATCACGCTGGCCGTCATCGCGGGGATTATTCTGGCCGTGGTGATCTTCATGCTCATCCAAGCCAACCAGCACGGCGGCAGATAGGCAAAACGGAACCCGTAGCGTAAGCGAGGGTGAATAGGGGTGAACAGTCCCATTCCCTCGCCCCCCTCGCTGACGCTACGGGTACTGTTGGCCATCAAATTCCACTTGACTTTCCCCGCCGTTTGCCGATATATAGGAAGCCATGATGACCTTGAGCCTCAGCCTCAGCCTCCTGCTTAGCCAGCTTAGCACTGGTGCGGATCGCTCGTAGGGTCATCCCGATTTTGCAATATCCGGAAACCCCGCGAGTGATCCTCGCGGGGTTTTCTTTTGGGCCGGCCGTCGGCCCAACCCGCGAAGCTCGCATGGTTTTCAAACGGCCCCGCACGGTTTATCGTGGTGGGCCTTGTGCAAAGGAGTTCCCCATGTCCCCCCCCGACCCCGCGTCTCCGGATTCCCCCAGTCCCGCCCAACCCGCCAAACAAATGGTGCGGATTTTCGACACCACGCTCCGCGACGGCGAGCAATCGCCGGGGGCGTCGCTGAATTTGAAGGAGAAGCTGGATATCGCCCGGGCGCTCGAACAACTGGGCGTGGATGTCATCGAGGGCGGCTTCCCGATCACCAGCCAGGGCGACTTTGACGCCGTGTCGGCAATTTCATCGGAGATCACCGGTTCGATCATCGCCGGACTGGCCCGCTGCACCGAGAAGGACGTGCGCCGCGCGGGCGAGGCGCTCAAGCATGCCAAGATGGGGCGGATACACGTCTTCTGCGCCACGTCGAAGATTCACCGCGAGTACAAGCTCAAGAAGGCCAAGGAGGAGATCATCCGCATGACGCGGGAGAACGTGCAGTTGGCGCGGAGTTATGTGGCGGACGTGGAATTTTCGCCGGAGGACGCCACGCGCACGGAGTGGGAGTATCTGGCGGAGGTTTGCCATGCCGCCATCGAGGCGGGGGCCACCACCATCAACTGCCCCGACACGGTGGGCTTCACCACCCCCGCCGAGCACCGGGGCATGTTTGAATACCTCATCCAGCACATCCCCGGCGCGGACAAAGTCATCTTTTCGACGCATTGCCACAATGACCTGGGCCTGGCCGTCGCCAACTCCCTGGCGGGCGTCCAGGGCGGCGCGCGGCAGGTGGAATGCACGATCAACGGCATCGGCGAACGCGCGGGCAACGCCTCGCTCGAAGAAATCGTGATGACCATCAAGACCCGCAACGACATTTACCCCTACGCTACGCGCATCAACACGAAGAAGCTTGTGCCGTGCAGCCGCCTGGTCAGTTCCCTTACCGGCCTGTACGTGCAGCGCAACAAGGCCATCGTGGGCGAGAACGCCTTCGCCCACGAGGCCGGCATCCACCAGGACGGCATGCTCAAGCACTCCACCACTTACGAAATCATGATCCCCACCGACGTCGGCTGGGCGGAGAGCCGCAACGTGCTGGGTAAGCACAGCGGCCGGCACGCCTACAAGCTGCGGCTGGAGGATTTGGGCTATCGCCTGACCGAGGCCGAGTTGAACGTCTCGTTTGATAAGTTCAAGACGCTCTGCGACAAGAAGAAGGACATCTACGACGAGGACATCGAGGCGATTGTCGAGGATCAGATGGACACCAGCGAGCAGCTGTTCAAGCTCAAGAACCTCCAGGTCGTCGCCTCCACCGACGGCATCCCCACCGCCACCGTCACGCTGGTCGATTCCTCCGGCCAGCAGATCACCGATGCCGCCATCGGCGACGGGCCGATCGACGCGATGTTCGCCGTCATTCAGCGGCTGACGTGTGTGAGCGCCCAACTGGTGAACTACGAGGTGCGGAGCGTCACCGCCGGCAAGGACGCGCAGGGCGAGGCGTTTGTGGAGTTGGTGCATTCGGACCGCAAGATTCGCGGGCGCGGCGTGTCCACGGACATTCTGGAGGCCTCGGCCAAGGCGTATCTGGCGGCGATCAACCGGATTCGGACGTTGCAGAAAAAGGAAGTGAGCCAGGGGACGCCGATGTGATTTGACGTTACCCCAGCACCGTCTCATACGTGTCCACACGCGGCGGGTCGGCCAGCAGGTCCTCGAACTCGGCCAGCATCGTCAGCGTGTACGGCTGATACAGGTGGATGTCGAACGACTTTTCCGACAGATACCGCGAAAAGAGGAAGAACACGTCCTGGTTCTTTGTCGAGCGGTATAGCCGGTAGTCCAGAATGCCCGCCTGGGTCCGCGAGATCGGCACGCGGTTGCGCAGCTCCCGCTCCAGTTCCGCGGCCTTCCCCGGCTTGGCCCGAAAGCCGATGGTCACGATGAGTTGTTTTTTTTCGGTCATCTGTATCCGCAGCGTCCGCGAAGGTGATGCGACAATTATTCTATCATCGGCATGATCCGACGGGGCGATGAGCCGCGATTCGCCCCCCCCCCGATGCCCCCCCGGTACGCCCCCCGATACCCCCCCCGATACCCCCCCCGATACCCCCCCTGTACCCCCCCTGTACCCCCCTGTACGCCCCGGTTTTCATGCTTTCGGATGTTGCATCATTCGGCGAATATCGACGCGTGCCGTGCCATCCACTATGATTCCCGCTCCTGCCCGCGTGCCTGGCCCGGCGTGGTAACGCCCGGCCCCGCGTGCCAACTTGTGGAGTTCCTCATGTCCGAACAACCCCCCAAACCAGCCAAAGCCGCACCCGCGCAGTCAAAAATGGAAAAAATCGTCGCCCTGTGCAAACGCCGCGGCTTCATCTTCCAGGATTCGGAGATCTACGGCGGCATCAACGGCTTTTGGGATTACGGGCCGCTGGGCACGGAGCTCAAACGCAACCTCAAAAACGCCTGGTATGAAGACATCATCCGCTGCTCCGCCAACGGCCCCGACGGCCACCCCATCGAGATGGTCGGCATTGACTGCACCATCATTATGCACCCCAAAGTCTGGGTCGCTAGTGGCCATGTCGGCGGGTTCTCTGACATGATGATGGATGACCGCGAAACAAAACAGCGATTCCGAGCCGACCATCTGGTCTGCTTTTTTCCCATAAAAGAGCTTCTGAGGCTGATGCAACAAACGGAAACCATGGATGCATATAGTAGGGACGAATTGCTCATTGAGCCAATTCCGTCGGCAACGATAGTTGCCGGTAGTAAGGAGGAGGCTATTGGTCTCGCCGTTGCTGACCACAAATCTATAATCGCCGCAGAAGGTTCGAAGAAGATCATTTCCATTCAAGAATTTCCTGAACTACAGAAAATTCTGTCCCGCCATCTAGCCCTGTTATTCACCTATCGCGACGGCACGCGCGATGGAATGGTGGTTGACGTCGCATCGCCCGCTTTGCTTTCTCAGATGCTCGCGAAGGTGCCTTCCCCATTTACAGGAAAGCGCGGCACGCTCACCGAACCCCGCCAATTCAACCTCATGTTTGAAAGCCACGCCGGCGCCGTGCAGGACGAATCCTCCAAAGTCTACCTCCGCCCCGAAACCGCCCAGGGCATCTTCTGCAACTTCCGCAACGTCGTGGACACCTCCCGCGTCCGCATCCCCTTCGGCATCGCCCAGCAGGGCAAGGCCTTCCGCAACGAAGTCACGCCGCGGAATTACACGTTCCGCTCACGCGAGTTTGAGCAGATGGAGATCGAATTCTTCATCCGTCCGCCGGCCTCCTGCCAGCCCGGCGACCTTACGCCGCTCGACTGGTACAAGTTCTGGCGCGACAGCCGCTTCAAGTGGTGGCAGTCGATCGGCCTGGCTGGCAGCAACCTCCAACTCCGCGAGCACGACAAGGACGAGCTGGCCCATTACGCCAAGGAAGGTGCCGGCACGTCGGACATCGAATACAAATTCCCCTTCACCGACCCGGGTTACGGCGAACTCGAAGGCGTCGCCCACCGTGCCGACTTCGACCTAAAAGCCCACGCCCAGCATTCGGGCCTGGGCGACAACCTGAAATATTTCGACCAGGAATTGCAGGTGAAACTACAGGCCAGCGGCATGCCCAAGGAGGAAATCAACAAGCTCTGCAAATACTTCCCGCACGTCATCGAGCCCTCCGCCGGTGCCGATCGGGGCACCCTGGCCCTGCTCTGCGAAGCCTACACCGACGACCCCGGCCGGCCCTCCGGCGTGGTGATGAAGTTCCACCCGCGCATGGCCCCCATCAAGGCCGCCCTCTTCCCCCTCGTCGACAAGGACGGCATGCCCGAGATCGCCGGCAAACTTTATGAGGATCTTCGCAAAACCTGGAACGTCCAGTTGGACGTAAAACAGAACATCGGCAAGCGCTACGCCCGCATGGACGAGGCCGGCACCCCGTTCTGCTTCACCGTCGATACGCAGACGCTGACGGACCAGACAGTGACGGTGCGGCACCGCGACACCCTGCAACAGGAACGCGTGAATGTGTCACAGGTGCGGGCGTATTTGGCCGATAAAATCGGCGGCAATTCGCTGTGAGCCGAATCGTATTCGCACTGGCGACGGCGGGTTCATGGGTCACAGGCGGCTGGCGGCGGCGGCATGTGGACTTCTTTCGCGGGACGATACCGTCATGAACCAAACTTATTCAGTGCGCATCGCCATGCTGCAGGATGGTTCCCGCCTGCATTATGCCGTGCCCGTCGCGCTGCATCGTTGCGGAGCGCTGGACCGTGTATTTTGCGATTTCTACGCCCGCCCGTATTCGCTGGCCAGACTCCTGGCCCATGGCATGAAAAGGGTCTCACCGGCCACGGGCCAGCGCATGCTTGACCGCTACGAACCCCAACTCGCCGACGTACCGGTGATCTCCAACCTGCCCCTGGTCTTGCGCCTTATGCGGAACCGCAAGCGCTTCGCCTCGGCCAGCGCGTTCTTCCACTGGGAGGCCGCCCAGAAGGTCCGCTGGATACTGCGGCGCGGTTTTGGCCGCGCCAACGCAATCTGCGGCTTCATCCGCAACATCCATCCCGAGCTTTGTCTGGCGGCGCGCCAGCGCGGTCTGCGCACGATCGGTGACCAGATAATCGCCCCCGCCGCCGTCGAGCGCGCCCAGGATGCCGCCCAGCGCGCGCTCTATCCGGATTGGGTCCAGGGCAGCGGGGACGCATCAGCAACGCATGGTGTCGATGGCGCTCTGGACCAGGCTTTCGAGGAAATGACCTGGCCCACGCTCGACCTGATCACCTGCGCCTCGAATTACGTGCGCGACGGACTGATATCCGTGGGCCTTGCTCCGGACCGCATTCTGGTCAATCCCTATCCCGTGGACGACGCCCATTTCCCCCTGGTCGAGCGCGCCACACGACCGCCATTCCCGCTACGCGTCGGTTTCGTGGGCGCCGTAAGCCTGCGCAAGGGAGCGCCCTGGTTTTTGGAAGTCGCCCGCCGCTTCGATCCCGCCAAGGTGCGGTTTGTCATGGTGGGGCCGGTGGCCGTCAGCGCGGCGGCGGCGGACCGACTGCGCGCCCACGTCGAGCTGGCCGGTCCGGTTCCCCGGTCGCGGATTCCCGCCCTGCTCGCGGATTTTGACCTGTATTTCTTTCCCTCCACCTGCGAAGGTTCGGCCGGTTCGGTCATGGAGGCCATGATGTCCGGCCTGCCCGTCATCGCCTCTCCCAACGCGGGCAGCATAGTGCGCGACGGCGTCGATGGCCGGATTATTCCCTATGACCAGGTGGGTGCCGCAGCCGGGGCGATTCAACATTTCGCGGACGACCGCGCCGCACGGCTTGCCGCCGGCTGCGCCGCGGCGGAATATGCCCGTTCGTTTTCTCTGGATGCCTACGCCCGGAGGTTGCTGGCCGCACTTGATCCGAACCCGTGAACGGTCCGCTTCCCGGCTCGTGATTCACATCGTGATCCGTCGTCAACTCACTCCTTGCCGAACATCGCGCTGCTGCGGGGATGGCCCTGGGTGCGCTCCAGCCAGAACCGTGGCGGCTCATAATGTGTTTCGGCGTCAAATGGGCCGACGAAGAGATCCCCGCATAGGTCTTTCCTGACCAAAAAGGCATTTGTACCCGTCAGATCGCAGCCCACAAGGTTGTATCCCAGCCGGTTGCCCAGTCGTTCGTAAGCCTTCAAACTCGCGCCCAGACAGAAGCTGCCATCCCAAGTTTGGCTACCGTTGTAATCCACTTTCCAGTCCATCGACGCCGGGATGGAGGCATTGTATTCAACCACCACGACGCGCGCCTGCAATTGCGGCAGGGCCTCCCAAATCCAATAGGTGTTCCGGTCAATGTCGAGGGAAAAGAGGTCCAGGCCGGGCGTGACGCCCTCCTGTTCCAGCGCACCGCGAATATTTTCGGCGGTGATATACATCTCCCGCAAGCGCAACCGGGTGCTTTCCAATTGCGGACGAAACGTCGTGCGCAGCCGTTGCAGCGCATAGGCATCGCCATCCACCCACCAGCCGCTCCACCCCTGGGCCAGCAGAAAAGCGGTATTGTTGATCAGTCCATTGCCCACGCCGATTTCCAGAAATTTTCGATCGGTCGTGCCGATGCGCCGGAAGATTTCCGCGAGGATTCCATCTTCGCCGTTTTGCGAATAGACCTGATGTTCAAAGTGTGCCAGATGGCGCGGATCCTGATAGCGCGGCTGGTTCAATAGTGACAGGAGGTAGGATTCTTGCACGGCCCGGATACCCCTGGGCAACTGAGCCAACTCCATGACCACTGGCACCTTGCGGTAGAAGCGGTTGATCCATCGATCCAAAAAAGCTGACATACAAAGGCTCCTTTTTTATTCCCGGGATGGCCGGCGTATGCGCCTCGAGTGAGTATACGGCCAGTTGCCTTCGCCGATTTTCGCGCATGCTGATATTCTGCCCGAAACTTGTTGCATTGACAATGTGGCCATGTAAAATGGCCGCGCTTTGATGATTGTCTTTCTCTCACATGGGGGAAGGTGATGTCCGCCCGTCGTCGACTCGCATATCTGACCCTCAACGACCTGTCCCAGACCCCCCACTACGACTATGCGCTGCCCTGTCTCGCACGCGCCGGTTGGGATATCACGGTCATTGGCCCGCGGGCCTCCGCCGGAGTCCGCATGATTACCATGCCCTACCCGGCCGTCATGATCGACCTGCCGCTGGTCGGCACGGTCTCGCGTCCGCGCTACGAGTGGCTCGTGCGCAAGGCGCTGGTGTCCCTGCGCTGCTCCAATTATGACGTTGTTTACCTCCACAGCCAGGCCGCCGCCAGCAGGATGTCGTTTTTGTGGCGTCTGCCGTTCCGCAGGTATAAGTTCGTCTATCACAGCTCGGATTCGTATTGCCCCATACATTATCCTGGCCGCGCCCGCCTTGAAGGAGTCACCTCGCGGGCCTCGGTTCTTTATCTCTCCACCGAATATCACCGCGCCTATTGGAGCCGCGACCGCTACCACCTGCGTTGCCCCATCCTGGCGATTCCCCCGAATCTAAGCCGACAGTGGCCGATTCCCCCGGCCTGTGCCGAAAAACGCGCGCAGCTCGCCGGACCCCCGGGCCAGGAGGCCTTTGTGCTGCTGTTACACGGGGGATACAGCACGCTGCGCCTGGTCCCGCAACTGATTCAGGCGTTGGCGCTGCTGCCGGACACATTCCGGTTCGCACTGACCTGCGGCACGGCGCCGGTCGCGGGTTTGGACGAACTGGTGGCCAAACTCCAGTTGGAGCGGCGCGTCGTAAAACTCCCATCGCTTGCCTTCAACGACATGCTTTCGTACACGGTCAACGCCGATGCAGGCATCCTGATGTATGCCAACAACGATTACGGCAACTTTTTTACATCCCCGGGACGACTGACGGAGTACCTGAGTTGTGGCACGCCGGTGCTGGCGTCCAACCACACGGGCTTGGAAAGTCTGGTCCTGCGCTACCGCCTGGGCGTCACGACCACCGGCAACCCCGAGCACATCGCCAAGTCCTTGCTGGCGTTGCGCGAGGAGATCCGCAGTGGGGCTGTGACTCGGGCCGGCATCCGGCGCACATTTGAAGAACACTTTGCCTTCGAGCATTGGGAACCGCGCGTCATCGAGCGTTTTGAAGCACTGTTAGGCCCGCGTGTTCGCACCAGCGAACCGCCGCCTTTCCCTTGGATGGCCAATCCTTGATCTGCGTCGGAGCGTCCGATATTCTGCTATTTATAAGATGTTTCTGTAACAGATCAATCCATCAGTCATTCCGTATTTGTGATAATTGCTGCTTTTTTTAAAAAAACCATTGGATAGCTCCAATTTTAACGATTTATAGGTTCTAGTGGGCGTTGCTCACGGTGATGTGACCCGTTTGGAAATTTTATTATGTTTTTCACGCCTTCATTTCTCTTCGATTTTCTTATTTTCATCACCATGGTCTTGATCGGCGTACATCTCTACATCGAAAAACGCCACAATCATTGGCAACTAATAGACCCCTTCAACGCGTGTTTGGGTGTCTTTGCGGTCATTTATATTTTTGAACCCATTGCCTACTTTGACGCCCTTCGATCCGCCTATGGCGATGGAGGCATGCTTCTTACGCAACTCTGGATTATCTGGGCGATCATTTGGCTTATGGTGGGATATCAATTGCCTTTCAGCCGGAAGCTTGGGAACAAGCTTCCCAGCATGCCGGCCAGCTTGCGCCCCGAGTTGCTCGCCGGTGCCGGTGGTGTCATGATCGCGCTGGGAATATTGGGTTATCTCTACACCTTCGCGTCCGCTGGTGGTATATGGAACTGGCTCTCGGTGGGCCGCGGCGGCACAAATCTCGAAGCCACCACAGGTTATGGTGTTGTACTTGAGACATTTCTGCCGATCGGAGTGATTCTGCTGCTGCTGCGTGTCGAACTAATACCCTGCGCCACAACGTATCGTGTGGTGGTATGGTCGCTCTCGGCACTGCAATGGTTATGGTTCGTCTACCTCGGCAGCCGCGGCCGTACAATCCTTTTCCTTCTGACCATGGCCGCGATCTATTACCTCCCGCGCCGTAAAAGTCCGCCGCTGGTGTTGGCTTTTGTGGGGGCGGTTTTTCTCTTTTTGCTAGCCAGCTTCCAGGCACACTACCGCGGCCAATTCACGGGATTGTCGTTTCACTTGAATGATTTGAGCGTTCAGGAGGTAAAGAATAACATTCTGCCGCACTCGCTCGGCGGCATGCGCGGAGAGGATACCGGCAAGAGCTTGGGCGACCTGGAATACAATTGCGTGGCGGCGGTCATTGACGTCGTACCCAGCCAGGTTTCGTTTAACTACGGATTCACGCTGCTGGAACTCGTCACCCATGGCATCCCCCGCGCGATTTGGCCCAATAAGGTGTACCCCCTGTATTTGGCGCAAACGCCCGTCATGCGCGCGCGCGAGCTTTCACGAAGTTGGGCCTACACACCCACCACCGAGTTTCTCAAGGGCCCCGCCTTTACGTATGTCGGTTATTGGTATCATGCCGGCGGGGGTGTGGCGTTGCTGCTGGCGGGGCTTTTCACCGGCGCGATGTTCCGGGGAATTCGCTGCTATCTGGATCGCGATCCCACCAGCCAGGGGAATCTGATACTTTATGTGCTGTTGCTATCGATTGGTTTCATGGACGCGGCCTCCACGCCCTTCTATTGGTTGTTTTCCATGCCGCTCTCGCTGATTCCCGTTATCATCTTCTTGCACTGGTCGCGCACCGATAATGCACAACCGAAACTTATTCCTCAACTTGACTGAGTGCGTAAGCATGCTAATTTAAGTTATTTTAGTAAGTGGTTTGCATTACGAATGAACTTAACCCAAATCTCGTTTCAGGAGTTAATTCATGAATGAACATACAACGGGATGGACTGGGGGGAGAAATGTGTGGATCGCAGCCGGTTGCCTGCTGGTGCTTATCAGTATTGCCTATCTGGCGCGGGGATTCATCATCTATTGCCGCGGTCCAGGAGACGGGCCTGTACCGACGAAGGTGGGACAAATGGATGTTCGACGGAGATGGGTGGAGCAGCAATATATTTTCGCCGGGATTAATCCTTATGATGTCGCCTTTGCTCATAGCCTGCCTGCTCAACCTTTTGCGCCATTGGGTCAGGCGGATGTGCGGCGTGACGCAAAGGTTATTCCGGACTTGGGTGTGCCAGAGGGTGTGGTTTATCCTCCTTGGGCGTATTTCTCGGCGTCGCTGCTATTTTGGATGCCTTTATCACTACTGATTCCCACATACACGCTGCTGATGACAGGGGCCTTATGTTTCATTGCCATTTGGGCGTTTAACCTTGGCCGCAACCGTGGGCGTTGTGTGGGTATAACGCTGGCATTGCTGAGTATCGCATTGGCATCGTGGGTGGGCGCGATCTTCCTGGGGAACTATCCCACGCTGATCGTAGGCTGCCTGGTGGCCGCATTATGGCTGGAGGATAGCAAACATCCATTGGCGGCCGCGATGATGCTGGCATTTGCATTGCTCAAACCCACCGTAGCGGGCCCTTTCATCATTGTCTTGCTCGTCAAAAAGCGTTTTATTTCGGTGACGCTAATGGCAACTTACTTGATCGTCGCGACCGTGGTGGTTTGCTTCCACGTGCATACACCGCCGCTTGAGATGATTCGCCAAATGTTCGCTGCAAGCAGACAATTTGTGAATGTTGGATCGGGTCCCACTCAATATTTGATACGGGCCGGGATGGATCCGGTTGCCGCCACAAGAATCACAGGTGTGGTCTTTCTTGCCTTGGGTGCCCTGGCCATGGGACTCGCCCGTCGTGCCTCGCTTCTGACGCTGTTCGGCATCGCGGCAGTCACCGCCCGGTTATGGAGCTATCACTTGTATTACGATGACAACGTACTCCTGTTTCTACTGATGGCACTCGCAATTCGCATGCTTGAAGCCCGCTCAACCAAGTTCATGGTTGGCTTCCTGGCCTGCGCGGTCTCTCTCGTGGCGCCAGGACGAACGACGGACTATATTGCCTTCCAGATATTCCAACAAGGAACATGGATCATTTGTGCCATTCTGCTTGTCTTGGACGCGCGGCGGTCAAATATGGATTCACAAAGGTTACTCCTGAATTCTTCTCCGAGTTCGAGAGAGTAACATGGGGCTCACCAGCCCTGTGCGTTTGCGCCACGCCAATGCCCTCCGCGTGATTTCGGGTATAGTAGTGGATAGGTTTTTGCCTGAGGGTTTATGGACTGGTGTATCAGTTATACGACGCTGCTATACGCGGCGGCATTGATGCTCGCGGGTTCGCTGCGAACCGCCCGCGGCGAGTTGCTGGGTGAAGGCTGGCCTTGGCGCCGGCCCATCAACTTCAAGCAGGCGGTGTCCGATGCGCCGGGGGACAACGTCGCCTGGGCGGAGTTTTATGCCAATGGCCAGCAGAAGGCCGACGGGGCGGATATTCGCGTGACCGCGGCGGATCGCACGGTGATGCCGCTCAAACTGCTGCAAGTATCACGGGACAATGACCTGGTGCGCGTGGCCTTCGCGACCAAGGGCGACGGGCCATATTACGTGTGGTGGGGCAACGCCAAAGCCGAGAAGCCCGCCAAAGACCTGGAACTCAAGCGCGGCCTTCTGCTGGAGGTTTCGCGCTATGCCGGGCCGGCGGGCGCGGGACCGGCGGCACTCACGGCACTGGCGGCGCCGGGGCCGGTGATGGCTTCCTACCTCTTGCCGGATGTTTCGCTGGGGTATAACCCCTTCGGCGAAGAGCGCCAAATCCTGCTGCACTACACCGGGGCGTTCAAGATCGACCGGGCGATCACGGCACAAATTGCCTTTACCGTCAACGACATGGGAATCCTCACGATCGACGGCAAGGAGGTGGATCGCCAGATCAAGGTGGGCCTGCGCGGCCTGGTGCGGCAGTCCGAGCCCTTAACATTGGCCGCGGGATGGCATTCGCTGGACATCAAGCAGGTCAATCAGGCGGCGCCCAATGTGGTGATGGCCCTGGCATGGCAGCGGCCCGGCGAAAAGGTCTTCACGCCTTTCCCGGGGACGATCTTCGCGCCGGTGGCACGCGGTCTGGCGGGGGGGCTGGAGAAGGTTGGTCCGGCCGGGGGCGCGGCAATGACGGATATCGAGGTGGAGGCGGTTGCGGAGGGGTTTTTGCCGCCGGGATTTTATGGACAGCGGTACGTTTTTGAGGTGATGTATCCGGCGGCCTTCAAGCCGACGATCCTCTGGGATTTTGGCGATGGGCAGACCTTCGCGGGTTTGAAGCGGATGAGCCACATATTTTTAGGGCCGGGCGTGTATCCGGTGACGGTGCGACTGCTGGGGGTGGCGGATGGCACGGCGGGGGGGGTGCCGACGACGACGGTGCGGCTGGCGGTGAAGGATCGGATGTATGAGAAGTTTCCGCGGCCGCCGGAGGATCCGGCGGCGACGATGAAGAGCGTGTTGCGGGATTACAAACCCGAGAAGCTGCCGGGGGATCAGGCGTTCCGGGGGATGATGTTCTGGGAGTCGGCGGGGGATGTGGAGGGTCAGGTAAGCTGGGGCAAGGCTTGGCTGGCGGGGTCGGCGGGGGTAGTGGGGGGGGGGGTGGCGGATGCGTCGGTGTTTGAGGAGACCTTCGCCCTGGCGCGGCTGGAGATCGGACGGAAGGAGTTCAAAGGGGCGGCGGAAAGTTTCAAACTTGCGGCGGGCAAGGCCGCGGCGATGGATGTGCGGGCCAACCTGATGCGCCATGAGGTGATGACGCTGTGCGACTACGTGGATGATGTCGATGCCGCCGTCAAGGAGGCCCAGGACTGGCTCAAAAAGATCAACGCGACGAACAAGCCGCAGGTGCAAACCGTGCAGGCGGCATTGGCCTATGCGCTGCTCGCCAAGGGCGACGGCAAGGGCGCCAAGGCGGCGGTGGACGCGGCGGTTGCGGCCATGGGCAGCGCGCCGGTGCCCACGGGGCGCGCCGGCGGCGTGACGGCGGTGGATGCATATAATCAAATGGAGATCAGACAGGGGGTTCTGACGCGGAATGTGGAAAACTATATACGCACGAAGGATTTGGACACGGCCCTGACGCTGCTCAATCAATGGGAACTGGAGTTTCCCGAGTCGATCTGGGATGGTTTCACGCGGACATTGCGGGTGAAGGTGGCCGCGGCGGAGGGCCGGAATTTGGTGGCCGCACGCATCGCCGTGGCCCATGCGCGGGCGAATCCAGACGGCTTCTATGCCGCAGAGTTGCTGTATCGGGCGGCCGAGCAGTTCAAACTGGGCGGCGAGCAGCAGCAGGCCAAGACGGTGATGGATTTGCTGGCCGGCAAGTATCCCGAGTCGCCGTATGCGCGGGAGGCGGGGAAGTGAGAATTCTGATAATGCGTATATATGAATAAGCGTGCCAAGCGGCTTTGGGTTCATGACCGCAGTCAATGTTGTGCCGGGATTTGAGGGAAAAACTTCAACGCGAGCAACAAAAGCAGATAAATCAAACTAATTGTCATACCAAGTGCGCCCAGCGATCTATCGGCCATTCGTCTCGTGCGAAAACCTATGGCCATTGAAATAATACCAAGAAGGATGGAGATTACTGGAAAAATAAGAATTGAAATTAAAGTAAGGAACGCGAAAATTGTTGGGTGCGTGTGAGATGGGAGCCAATGAACCAAGTTGCTAATCACGCCGCAGAGCACGAAGTTGGCGACGCCGAAAACCACAGAAAGAATCCCCCATATGGGGAATCGCCATGTCGGCCCGGGCGGGGAAACCGGTTGGTCGTCTAAAAAAGGGGGTTTATCAGATTTTGTAAAAATGGCGATCCTCATATGTGCAAATATAGTCAGTGAGTATGTCAAGATATTTTAACTGGCCTACGGTCAAATCGACGCGCCCGACGAGATATTTGGCAATTTGTAAGGCTTTGTCATAGTTCGCTTCATCTTGCAGCGGTCGCAATGGGAACAGGGCGATCAGTGCCGCATATGATTTAGGGATGTGAATGGTCTTCTGTTTGACTGCGCGGCGCATCTGCTTTTCCGTTTCTATAGGCTGTTCCTGCTGTTACCCGCCGTGGGGCGGAACGCGGAACGCCAAACTTGAACCACATATTTTATATTTTACGCCTCCGGCAATCGTACCGGCAACTGCCGCACGCGTTTCCCGCAGGCCCGGCTGACGGCGTTGGCGATCGCGGGGGCAATGCCGATCGCCGGGGCTTCGCCGGCGCCCGCGGAGTCCAGGTCCGGGCGGTCCAGTTGAAACAGGTCCATGGAGGGGACGTCGGCAAAGCGCGGGACTTTGTAGTCGGCGAACGAGGCGTTTTCCATCTTGCCATCCTTGAAGATCATTTCCTCGCGCAACGTCGGCCCCAGGCCCTGGATAATGTTGCCCTGAATCTGTTGGAGGATGCCGTGGGGGTTGAGGATTTTGCCGCACTCGAAGACGTGGGCAATGTGGTCGATGGTGAAGGTTTTCGCGGCCCGGTCGATGGTGACCTGCGCGCAGGCGGCGGTAAAGCCTCCCTTTTCCGTGCCGCAGGCCAAGCCCACGGCGGTGTTGGGGTCCTTCTTCGCCGAGCGTGCGGCCCAGTCGAAGCGCTTGGCGGCGGTTTCCAGCACGTCGCGCAGGCGCTGCTCCTGCAAGTGGGCCAGGCGGAAAGCCAGCGCGTCCTGGCCGGCGGCCTGGGCCAGTTCGTCCATGAAGCATTCGCGGGCCCAGTTGTTGGCCGGGGCGGCCAGGCAGCGATATGAGCCCACGCGCAGGGGGCGCACATTGGCTGGGATGTCGATGCTCTGACTGTTGTTGTTGGCGATGGCGTAGGGCGTCTGCACGGCCGCGCCGCCGGGGTGGATGCTGATGAAATGCCACGAGGTGATGCGCCCGGCGGCATCCAGCGAGGCCTCGCATTCGAACAGGCCCGCGGGGCGGAAGTAGGCCCAGGTGAGTTCCTCCTCGCGGGTGTAGCGTAGCGATACGGGCTTGCCGGCGGCACGGGCGAGGCGGGCGGCCTCCACGGCGAATTCACCGGTGTGCTTGCCGCCGAAGCCGCCGCCGAAATCAAGGATGATCACGCGCACGTTCGTCTGGTTGATGTTGAAGGCGGTGGCCAGTTCCTGCCGGACGGCAAAGGGATTCTGCGAGCCGGTCCAGACCGTCAGCTTGCCATCGGCGGCCCATTCGGCGACGGCGGCGCGGGGTTCCAGCGGGGAGTGTTGGATGAAGGGGAGGAAGTACGAGGCCTTGACGGTTTTGGCGGCGGCGGTGAGTTGCTGCTGGAAGCGGTTGGCGGGGATGGTGGCGTTTTTGCGGAAGTAGTCGGCCAGTTCGGTGCTGGCCGGGTGCGGCGTGGAGCGCCAGCGGGCGACGATGGCGTCGAGGGCTTTCTCGGCCTGGGCCGTGGTGGGGGCGGCGACGCCCACGAATGTGCCGTCCTGCACGGCGACGACATCCTTCATGGCCTTGGCTTTGGTGAGATCGACATTGGTGGAGGTGTTGAAGTAGCCCGGGGCGCGGAGAACCTTGCCATAGAGCATGCCGGGGCGCTGGACGTCGGAGGGGTACGTGTGTTTGCCCACGACAATGTCGCGGGAATGAGGGCGGATGAGCGATTTACCCAAAACTTTCCAGGTGTTCACGGCCGAGACGGTGACGTTGCGCGGCATGGGGGTCTGGGCCAAAAGTTGATCGAGGTCCTGGGCGCTGGCGAGTTCGGCATAGGTTTTTTTCGCGCCCGTGGCCTTGTGCGTAATGGTGCCGTCATCGACGGTAAGCTGATCCGCGGGGACGTTCATGGCGGTCGCGGCCAGGCCCACCAGGAGCTGCTTGGCGGCGGCGGCGGCCTGGCGGATGGGCGGGATGGTGCGCGGGGTGGTCTGGCTGCCGACCGTGCCGCCGTCGTTGGGCACCAGGTCGGTGTCGCCGAGGATGACGGCCACCTTGGCGGGGGCCAGCGCGAGCTCTTCGGCGGCGGCGAGCGTGACTTCCGCCCGGGCGCCGTTGCCGCCCTCGACCTTGCCGCAGAGGACGGTGACGATGCCGTCCTTGGCGATGTGGATGCGGGCGAAGAGGTTCCCGGCGGCGGCGGCACCACCACCACCACCGCCGGCACGTCCGCCGCGCGCGGGGGCGGCGGCCTGGGTGATGCGCGGGAGGGAGGCGGCGATGAGGATGCCCGCCCCCAGAACCTGCATGAAGTCCCGGCGGGACGGCGCGAAGTGGAACTCGATGCGGTCCACCTGTTCGTCGGCTTCAAGGTCGAGGGTTTGTGGTTCCTGTAGGGAGGTGTTGGTGGTCATGAGAGGCCTCGGGTTGGGATTGGTTTCACGGGCGATGCGAGTTTCCAATTTCGTGCATCAATATGCGCGCCGCGGTTGGCCGGGCGTTGCCACGCCGGGCTAGGCGGATGCGCGTTTGATGGCGGCGATGATTTTCGGATAGCCGCAGCAGCGGCAGAGGTTGCGGTTCATGCCGATGAGGATGTCGTCGTCGGTGGGTTTGGGTTTGGCTTTCAGGAGCGCGACGGCGGCGATGATCATGCCATTGACGCAGTAGCCGCACTGGAAGGCCCCCTCGTCGAGGAAGGCCTGTTGCACGGGGTGCAGCGTCTCCCCATTGGCCCCGCTCGCCAGGCCCTCGATGGTGGTGAGGGCTTTGCCGGCAATGGATTTTAGGGGCGTGATGCAGGAGAAGATGCGTTTGCCGTCAACCAAGACCGAGCAGGCCCCGCATTGGCCCTCGCCGCAGCCGAATTTGGGGCCGGTAAGGCGCAGGTCTTCGCGCAGCACTTGCAGGAGCGGCCGTTCGGAATCGGTGGTGAGCGTATGGGCCTGGCCGTTGACGGTGAAGGTAATGGCTTCTTCCATGGTGGCCTCCAGTTCGGAAATGCGGACGTTGCGCCCGAGGAAATGGGCGGCACCCGGTCCCATAACGCATAAGCTTACCAATTTTTGCCAAGTTATCATATTAATCGTACGAAATGATAAGTGAGGGGATGTTTCCCGTATCAGCGGAGACCTTGGGTCTTCGAGTCTTAGGAGTCGCAGACATGTGTTTTCGTCAAACGACTAGGCGTGGCTTTACGCTCGTGGAAATCCTGATCGTCGTGATCATCCTGGGCATCCTCGCCGCGATCATCATCCCGCAATTCGCCAACGCCAGTTCCGATGCGCGCACGACCAACCTCCGGCAGACCCTCGCCAATGTGCGCAACCAGATCGAAGTCTTCAAGGCCCAGCACAACGAGACCGCCCCGGCGCTGACGGGCATGTGGATTCTGCTGACCGGACAAACGGACACCACCGAAGCCACCACCTCGGCGCCTGCGGGAACCCACTGGGGGCCCTACCTCCAGGCGGCCCCGACGAATCCCTTCAACAACATGACGGGAATCTCCAGTGCCGCGGTGGACGCCGCCGCCGGCTGGTACTATCAGCCCGCCGGGCTGGGCTTTACGTTCTATGCCCGCAACGTGGACGGCTCGATCAATTACTCCTATTAACGAAAGAATGGTTCAACGACCTCCTTTCCCACCAGCGACGACGGCTGCCTGTTTACGGGCGGCCGTCGGCGTTTTTTGGGTGCCTTCTGGCCACTGACAACTGGCCACCGACCACTGCGCCCCGTCCTTGTTTCCTCCCCGATTTCGTGCGACACTAAATCCCATGACCACGACCGCTCCACCAAACGTTTCTTCCCCCGTCGCCGAGCCTTCCCTGGCCGTCGCCATCGGCAAGCTCCGCCTCCAGAACCCCATGATGACGGCCTCGGGCACTTGCGGCTATGCCAATGAATACGGGGATTTCACGGACCTGTCCCAACTGGGGGCCTTCGTCACCAAGGCGATCAGCAAGACGCCGCGCAAGGGGAATGAGTCCATCCGCGTCATTGAAACCCGCGCCGGCATGCTCAACGCCATCGGCCTGGCCAACATCGGCCTGGATGCGTTCCTGCGCGACAAGATTCCGCTCTTGAAGAAAATGGGCGTGCCGGTGATCGTCAACGTTCCCGGCTGGTGTATCGAAGACTACGTGGATGTGGCCGCGGCCCTCGATCAGCAGGAAACGGTGGGGGGGATCGAACTCAACGTCTCCTGCCCCAACGTCAAGCACGGCATGATGTTCGGCACCGACCCCGTCCGCCTCTTCGAACTTGTCACCGCCGTCAAAAAGGTCGTCCACCGCTGCGAGCTCATCGTCAAACTATCACCCAACGTCGCCGACATCGCCTTGACCGCCCAGGCCGCCGTCGATGCCGGCGCCACCTGCCTCTCCCTGGTCAACACCTTCACCGCCATGGTCGTGGATATCGAAAAACAACGCCCCATGCTCGCCAACGGCACCGGCGGCCTCTCCGGCCCGGCGATCAAACCCATTGCCGTCCATATGACCCATCGCGTTTACACCGAGGTGGCCAAGAAGCATGGCATTCCCATCATTGGCATGGGCGGCATCCAGCGGTGGCAGGATGCGGTGGAGTTCCTGCTGGCGGGTGCGACGGGGCTGGCGGTGGGGACGGCGTTGTTCCTGGACCCCAACATCCCGGTGCAAATTTTGGATGGACTCAAGGCATACCTGGTACGTAAGGGGAACCAGAGCGTGACCGAAATCATCGGCACGCTGAAACCGCCGGCACCGCTGGAATAGGTCGTATGAGCCGGTGATATTCAAATTATTGAATCTCTGGGGAGCATGGTAGAATAACCGTCATGACCACAATCTCCATTGAACTTCCCACGGACGTATTCTCATCGCTGCGGCGGTCGCCCACCGAATTTGCCAGCGAGATGCGGATGGCCGCCGCCATCCACTGGTACACCCGCGGCGAAATATCGCAGGGCAAAGCGGCGGAGATCGCCGGCGTGCCCCGGGTCGCTTTTATCGACGAATTGGCGCGGCAGCATGTGGATGCCTTTGTCGTGGATGCCGCAGATTTGAGAAGGGAACTTGAGCGTGGCTGAATGGCGCGCCGTTAATACCTCCCCACTGATCTACTTGTCTCGTGTGGACATGCTGGACCTGTTAAAGGCCGATGCGGAGCGCATCGTGGTTCCCCAGGCCGTGGCGGATGAGATATTTGCCTGGCCGACGGCGGATGCCGCGTAAAGGTCGCTCAAGACGTTGACCTGGCTGGAAGTGGTGCCACCGGAGCCGATTTCCCCAATGGTGCAGGCGTGGGATCTGGGCACGGGGGAATCGGCGGTACTGACCTATGGTCAGGCTCACGTGGGAGTGACGCTCGTCCTCGATGATCTGGCAGCGCGCCGCTGCGCCGCGGCCATGGGCATGCCGGTAAGAGGTACGCTGGGATTGGTGCTCAGGGCGAAAAAACGGGGCACATTGCCATCGGCCCGCGCCGCACTCGATGCGCTACGCCGCGTGGGAATGTATTTATCCGAATCGGTTCGCGATGCCGCTTTACGCCAAGTCGGGGAGTAACTCGAATCATAGCGGCGTGGTTCCCCATCTACGTCAATTGATTCACCACGCCAACTCCACCAAGCTCACCCCTTGCCGGGGCAGGATGAGCCTTACGGCGAATTTGCCGGCGCCGAGGGATATATCGGTGGGGGATTGTGCCAGGGTCAGTTCGGAGGCGGCTTCGAGTTGTTTATGTTGTTCGGGGGTGGGCTTTTCGGGCGCGCCCATGGCTTTCCACGCGGTGTAGGCGTTGGAATGCGTGTCATCGATGCGCCATTCGGTCATTCTCACCTTGGCCAGATCCGCCGGGAGGCCGGCGAGGTTGAGGGTGATGTCGGCGGCGGGGCCGGGGAGGTCGTCATCATGGTAATTCCAAGCGATGATCGTAATGCGCTTGTCATCCCGCGACGCCAGCGCGCCCACATCCGATTTCGCCCCGCGCACGCCGCTGGTCCGGATGGCATCCAATCCTAAATCCCCGCTGGAGGTCACCGCCAGCCGCCGCGTCCCCATCTTGTTGAGCATCCGGAACGTATTGAGCACCGGCAGCGCCACGCCATCCGTCGCCAGCGCCCGGAAGCCACCGAAGATCGGCTGATCCTCAAACTCAAACGCCCACGTCACCGACCCCAGCAGATTCACGTTGCCGCTCTTGGCCAGGTCCATGGTGCGCACGAGTTGCTCGATGGTGTAGGCGGCGAAGATCGATCCGTTGCGATACCCATATTCCGGATACAGCCCCTTGTACGACTGGCATGCCGCGCAGCCGTCCGGGTCGGATTCGCCAATCACCACCGGGAGTTTGGCCGTCTCCGGCCGCGCGGCAACGGTGCGGAAGCCCGTGTTGATCGTGTTCAACTGGGCGGCGATGCCCATCTGCACGCGGCCCAGGTTCCGGGTGGGCGAACCCTTGGCGTGGAAGGAAACCAGGCCCAGCGGCGAGCCTTTCTGGCCGGTGGCGTAGTTGGTGCCGTTGATGCAGTGCTCGATGAAATCGCGTTGGAACGCGCCGCCTTCGCCGGCGGTTTCGGCCCCGCCGATGATGGCGTCGGGGATGGCCTTGCGGATGCCGTCGGCGGCATAGTCCCAGATTTTTTCGTAGGAAACGACCTTGGACTCGCCGGGCGCCGCCACCAGATAGCCGCCGTTGGCCTCGTTCCAGACTTCCCAGTACCAGGTTTTCACCTCGGCCATGCCGTATTTTTCGACGCAGTGCTTGGCCCACTGGAAGTTGAGTTCGCGCCACTTGTCGTAGTTGTTGGGCGGGGTGGTCCAGCCGGTGTAGATGTTGTTGTAGTTGTCGCCGGGCTTCCAGTTGTGCTCGTACGGCTCGGGCTTGAGCGACAGCGCCTTGGGCATGAACCCGATCTGCACGTAGGGCTTGGCGCCGATGTCCACGTAGGTGCCGAGGATTTTGTCGAGGATGGTCCAGTCATAGACGGGCTTGCCGGCGGCATCCTCGGTGTAGGCGTTGGTGGAGCCCCACTTTAACCGCGCGGTCCCGTCGCCGGTGACCAGCAGGGAGTGGGCGCGGAAATAGGCGGCGCCGAAGGGGGAGTTTTTGTCGCCGGTAAACTGGGTCACGAGTTTTTTGCCGTTGGGGGCGTACGTGTAATTCGGCTCGTCGTAGCCGCACCACCGCCAGATCGGCTTGAGATCGCCGGCGGGCTTGCCGGCATCAATGGTGATGGTGACTGGCACCGGGACGTCATTGATGGTGATGGTGACCGGGGCGGGAGTTGTTTGGGCCTGGAAGAGGAACGAGGCGCCGGCGACGGCAAGTATCACGGCCGTAATGCCGGCGATGCGGGGGGGCTTCATGGTTTACTCCTTTTTGAGCCGGCCTGTTCGTCAAGCCGTGGTGATTAACGGTCAAACGCTGACCACCCTGCGATCATGCACCACTCCTACGCGGGAGGCGGCGGCGTGCCCGCCAGCAGTTTGAGTTCCCCCAGCGCCATCTCCTTATCCTGCGGATTGTGCAGCCCCGGCAGCACCTTCTCCAACACCTCCTTAGCCCTTCCCGGGTTCCCCAAATACCGCCCATAAATCACCCCCAGCATCAGCATGATCTGCTCCTGCTGCCCCACGCCCGCCGCCGGATACACCCGCAGATACCCTTCATACGCCTCCGCGGCCTGTGCATATTGCTGCGTCGCCATGAGCTGGCTGGCCACATCCACTTGGTCCTGCGGCGGCAGCACCTGGGTGGCGTCCATGGCGCGCAGCTCCAGATACCGTGCCGTCGCGCCCGCCGTGTCGTGTACGCGCAGCAGCCGTGCGATCTCCGCCCGCAGCGAGTCGATCCGCGGGTCGGCATTCGATACCACATTCACCGCCGCCCCTTTGCCTTTGCCCGCCACGCCGCCGCCGCCTGCCGGGCCCTGCGTGGGGGCAAACGGATCGTACCCCTTCGAGACAATCGCCCGGTACTCCTGCCGCCGGCGGAAGCGGTTGATCATCGCCAGCATGTCGTAGTGGTCGCGCTGCACCAGCTTGGTCGCCAGCAGCAGAACCCCGATGAGAATCCCCGCTACCGCGCCGGAGATATGCGCCATGTACGCGACATGTGCGCCGCCCACGAACTGCTCGTAGACATCCTGCGCAATCTTGAACAGGATGAAGTACATCGACGGAATCTCCCACACGTCCATGAAAATAAATATCCAAATGAACATTTTTATATGAATCCGCGGCAGTAGCACCAGGAACAGACCCGTCACCGCCGAGATCGAGCCCGAGGCCCCCAGCGTCGGGCTGTTGGACACCAGCATCTGCCCGCACCCCGCCAGCACGCCCCCCGCCAGGTAGAACAGCAGATACCCGATGTGCCGCAGCTTTTCGTTGAGGTTGTTGCCGAAGACGTACAGGAACAGCATATTGAACCCGATGTGCGCCAGCCCCTCGTGGAGGAACTGGTACGTGATGAACTGGTACAGCCGCGGCGCGGTGGGGATGAGCATGAAGCGATACCAGTCGTGCGCCAGCGCCCCGGCCGCCGCGGCGGGATCGTGGGGGTTGGGCGCGCCGCGCTGAATGAGCGTGTGGCTCAGGGCGTAGATGATGACATTGGCCGCGATCAGTGCGATGTTCATCCACGGAAAGCGCCGCTGCGGTCGGTCAGTGCCAAACGGTATCGGAAGCATGTGCCCTCATGGTTGCCAACACCCTAGTATAGGGCAGACCTCCGAAGCCTGGCGAGGCATCGCAAGGCAAAACGTGATTCCGGGTATACGGCCCCAATTTGCCAATTCCCATCCCTATGGTCGCACCGCCCCCACCACCGCCATGTTCCACCGCGTATACGAGGTATAAGTGCCCCGCAACCACAAGAGCACGTTTACGGAGCGGTCGCCGGCGGGAATAATCGGGCGGAGGTTGTCGACGGTGGAGTTTTGGGTGACGGGGGTGATTGTCGTCTTCGGCAACAACACAAAACCTGTGCCGCTTCCCCCCGCGCGTCCTGGCGCCGCCATGGTCCCCTTCTCGATCGAGACTTCGGCCTTGAAGAGTTCCCAGTGGCGTTTGCCGTCGGCCTTGGAGATGAGGGGTTCGCCGGTTGTGGGGTCGGCATTGGTGGAGAAGTACAGGATGTGGGGGTCGGCGGGATCGACGGCGACGTTGCCGGTGTAGTGTTCCTGGGATTTGTAGAGGAAGCTGCCGGCCCGGGCGAATTCGAAGTCCAGTTTGGTCTTCCCGTCATAGTAGCGGTAGCGGAGATCGTCATCCGTCTTGTGGACGGAATAGGCGATGCAGGGGTTGCCTTCCTTGTCGAGTTGCATCTGGCAGACCCAGGCCTGGTTTTGCGGGTCGCCTTTGAAGATGCAGAGTTCCTGGGAGGGCTCGACGCCCTGTGCGAGGGGGGCGAGTCCGGTGCCGTTGGGGTGGAAGATTTTGCCGCCCTTGATGTAGGCGAGGTAGAGGGAGGTGGCGGGATATTCGGCGGGATGGGCGTCGGTGTTGGCCATCCAGATGGTGTCGGTGTTGTTGGAGGCGTACCGCGCGTAGGGCCGCATCTTGTCCTGCGGGTCGGCGGCAATGTGAATGAGCGGATTGCCGTACGTCCACGTCTTGCCGTCATCATCGGAGGTGATGTAATTGGGCTTGTAATGCTCCCCGCGATAAAAATCGTAGATGCGCCCCTTGCCGGCGTTCTCGGCGCTCAGGCGGAACAGATTGTTGTACGTCACCGTCGAATCGCGCGTCAGCGTCTGCTCCGCCTCCCACGCTGTCGCATCCTCCGGCTTGCTCGAAATGCGGGAACGGATGATCCGGTCGTGCATGTGCTTGGAGTACATCGCCAAAAGCCGCCCGTCCGGCAGCACCATCAGCCCCGCAGCGTCGTGGTCGTCCTCTTCCAACTTCGCATTCAGCACCGCCACCGTGGATTTGCCGTTCAATCCCGGCTGGTCCGTGAATGGCTCAAACGTCGTCACTTCGATATTTCCCGACCGCCCCGCGCCGCCCGGCCCGCCCAGTGACGCCACCGACGCAAAAATCACCTTCCCCTTGTACGCCACCACCCGCTCATCCTGAAACCAGCACCAACTGCCGTTGTCGTTGAGCGTGACGATCTGCTTGTCCGTCAGCGGCTCGGCCTGCGCAGGAAGCGCGGACAAAACCCCGGCGGCCGCGAGCGGAATAAAGCGTTTCATGGTCAACCCCTGCTTTCGTCCGAATATTGGCGTCTATGCCACGCCGTGTTCATGGGTGGATAATGTACATCCTCCGTGCCGCCGTGTCTCGGTCGTGGGCCTTATTCGCCCGCACCCAGCCCGACTCCGACCTCAAACTCACCATCTTCCGCGACGGCAAAACCCAGGATCTCACCGTCACCGTCGGCACCCAGCCCGATACCCTGAAACCCGTCGCCCCTGTGCAAAAAAACTAGCCCGGCGTGGCAACGCCCAGCACAATGCATCTTCCCCATGGCAACGCCTCCTTCGCAGACTAGCTCTCGAAGGGGCTTGCCTTTTCGCGGCCTCACGCCACCTCCGTGTACGCCTCCTCCATCCGCTCCATCGCCTCCCGCTCGACAAACGTCAGCTCCGGCGCGTCCGCCTTGTTCAAGTACCCCTGCTCGCCCCCGCCCGCAATGTAATGCGTGCCGTGCAGCACCGATTGCATCCACTTCAGCCGCGTGTCGCGCGTCGGCGTGATCTGCGCCTTGTCGATCCCCCCCCCTGGCCCCTCCGCCGGCCAGGGCAGATCAATAAACACCGGCCCCCCCTCATGCAGCCGCAAAAACCTCCCCGTCTTGCCCTCCCCCGGCATCATCCGCGCCCGCACTATCTCGTTCTGGTACGCCACGTCCGCGAAATAATCCGTGATCTCACACGCCGCCGTCCGCAATGCCGGATCGCTCGACCGCGCCACCCGTATCCCCTCCAGCAGCGGCCTCCCATCCGGCCCGGGCATCTGTTGATAGATGTGCAGGCAGAAATCCGCGACATTCGTCACTGGTGCGCCTTGAAAAATTTCCACCAGTTCCGCCGGCACATAGTTCGGCAGCGCCCCCGTCATCCTCCGGTGCCACTGGGCCGGCACCCGCTTCAAATACAACGGCGAAAACTTCCGCTGAATCTTGTTCTCAAACTCAAAGTTGTAATCCAGCGGCTTGCCCGACTGCCGATGCCGCAGCGTGGTCTTCGTCTCCCGCGCATCGTGGTCCCCATCGTGATAAAAAAACACGATCTCCCCCCCCAGTTCCCGCTGCATCCGCCGTGCCGTGAGTATCTTGGCGACCAGGAAGCGCTTGGGAAAAAAACCGCACGGTTGTTGGCCGAATACGATGATCATCAGGTTACAGAAGTTGTCGGAGTATCATTGCCCAAGGGTTCCGGACCATCCGGTGAGGAGATTCTACCACTGCCTACTGGCCACTGGCCACTGACCACTGGACACTTGGACACTCCCAGTCACGGTTTGACGACCGTGGGAATGCGATCCTTAAGCTCCAGCGCCACCGGTGAATGGATCGCCTCCAACACCCAGCGGGCGCGCTCGCGGTGGATCACGGCGATGTCCATGGGGTATGGCAGAACGTTTCCGCCCGGATCCGTGATCTTCGGCACGCTCGGAATTTTTAGGTCCATGTAATGCTTGGCGATGTACTCGGTGGCCGCCTCGCCCGCGGAAACGAGTTTCCAGCGCGCGATAAAGAATGTCCCGGGATCGGCGCTGCCCAGGTCCTGCCAGAGTTGGTCAAATTCCAGCGGCGTATACGTGGCCAGATCAGGCAGTGCGGCCACCTTCACGTTGGTCAGGCCAAACGATTTGTTGGGGTTGTCCGGCAAGGTGGACTTGAATTCCAGGACGACTTCCGATGCGGTATGGGGAAAGGTGAATACCAGGTGATAGACCCCCGAGGCGTCAAAAAGCTGACCGGGGCCCCAGTTGACCTCGGTGCCCAGGCTTTGGTTCTCCGCCGCCAGCGTCCAGGCTTCATAGGGCCGCGCGGGATAATTGTCGGGGAAGGATTGTTCGTTGTTGTTGTTGAAGAAACCGCAATTGGAGAACGTGGCATGGAGCAGCGAGCGCCCATCGCCCCCGCCGACGTTGACGTCGAACAGCCCCGGACCCCAGAGCGGCGAGGAGCCGTCCCAGGATTTCATGAGAAATAGATCAAAGGTGAAACGAATCAGCTTGTGCGGCGGCAGCGCCTTGAGCGTGAACGCCGGTTTGCTGTCGGGGAAAAAATCGCCGATGTAGGGGCGCTTGTCAGTGGGGGTGTTCTGGATCTTGATGATTTTATTGATTTCTTGATGGCTCCACTCCCCACCATACTGGCTGGTGAAGTCATTCTCGTAAACAAGATGCGGATCCTTGATCGGCACCGGTGGCCCGGGATCGGCCACCGCCGTCGCCGGTTCGGGATTGTCCGCGACCGTCGGCTGCGGCCGCGGAATCAGCAGAAATCCCGCGGCAAAGCACACCGCCAGCACGACCAAGCACAAGACATAAATGCCCACGTTGTTTTTCGGGCGCTCCGACATAAAACCCCCTCGGTTCGCAAGGTGTCTCCCCGGCATGATGGCCCAATGGCCGGCGCGCGTCAAGCCGGGGGGGCGCCGCGGACGCGGCGGATTGGTCAGTTGCCGCCGGGGCGATTATTCTGTGCCCCATGGCCATGGAATGGGAACATCCGTACACGCCGCTGCCCCCGCTGAAGCACGAGGTGCCCCCGGTCGTCTCGGTCGAGGCGCTCATCGCGGTGGCCCAGGTGCGCCTCCTGGCCGGCGACGCGCCGCCACGCATTCTGCGCCAGTTCTACGAAGGCGTGCTGGGGCTGAAGTTTCTGGAGACCGATGCGGAGGGGATGCATTTCGCCCAGCAGCGCCGCCGCATTCTGCTCGCTCCCGGCATCGCCGCACCGGGGCAAGTGGGATTTCTGGTGAAGAATTTTTCCGATGTGATGCTCCGCCTGCGCGAACGGAACATCGGCTGCGAGATCCTGCACGGCGATGCGGGGATGACGCGGATGGCCTTCCTCCGCGACCCCGCGGGGAACTGGGTGCAGTTGGTCGAGACGCGGGCGTTTTGAAGGACAGGCCGATACGGGAAAAACCGCCCTTCTTCCCCTACAATGAACCCATGATCTACCTCGACAACAACGCCACCACCATGGTCGATCCCGCCGTGCGGGAGGCCATGCTGCCGTTCCTCGGCGAGCGCTACGGCAACCCCTCCAGCACCCACCGCTTCGGCCAGGACGCCCGGCAAGCCGTCGAGGAGGCGCGCGTACGCGTGGCTGCCCTGCTCGATTGCGAGCCCAAGGAAATCATCTTCACCAGCGGCGGCACCGAATCGGACAACGCCGCCATCATGGGCCTGCTGGCCGCCCGCGCCCCGCGCAAGGTGATCGTCACCAGCACCATCGAGCACAGCGCCGTCCGCGAACCCGTCGCCGGCTTGAAAAAACTGGGATATGAAGTGGCACTCATCGGCATGCGCCCGGACGGCTCCCTGGATGTCGCCACCCTGGCGGAGGTGTTGGCCCGGCGCGCCCCGGAAATCGCCCTGGCCAGCATTATGTGGGTGAACAACGAAACCGGCGTGATCCTGGACATCCCCGCCGCCGGCGCGCTGTGCCGCACCCACGCCGTGCCCCTGCATGTCGATGCCGTGCAGGCGGTGGGCAAGATCGCCCTGCAACTGCGGCACCTGCCGGTGGATTTGCTGAGCCTCAGCGCCCACAAGTTCCACGGCCCCAAGGGGATCGGCGCGCTTTATGTCCGGCGCGGCGCCCGCTGGCAGCCCTGGATGCGCGGCGGCCCCCAGGAACGCGACCGCCGCGGCGGCACCGAAAATGTCGCCGGCATCGTCGGCCTGGGTGCGGCCGCGGAACGCGCCGCCCAAACGCTGGCCGACGGCTCCGCGCCAGCGCGCCTCGCGGCCCTGCGCGACCGCCTGCAACAGGGCATTCTCCAGCGCATCCCCGATGCCCACGTCATCGGCGGCACGACCCGCGTGGCCAATACCACGAACATCGGCTTTGCCCGCCTGGAGGCCGAGGCGATTCTGCTGCTCCTGTCCGAGCGGGATATCTGCGCCAGCGCCGGGGCGGCCTGTTCCAGCGGCTCGCTGGAGCCCAGTCCGGTGCTGCGGGCCATGGGCGTGGACGACCGCATCGGCCACGGCGCGGTCCGCTGGAGCTTGAGCCGCTTTACGACGGAGGCGGAGATTGATACCGTGCTGGAGGTTCTGCCGGGGATCATCGCGCGCCTGCGCGCGACGTTGCCGGTGTAAGTCCATGCCCATGTGTGTAAGGGATTGACATCATGGAGTTCGAACTGGCGGCAGGGATGGCCCGGGAGTTGATGGCCCAGTTCGGGCTGGGGGATTGGGCGTTCGGTTGGAACCGGCGCAAGCGCTCGCTGGGCTTGTGCCGGTATCGGCAGAAGCGGCTGGAATTGTCGGCACATTTCGTGATGTCCAACGAGGCCCCCCAGGTGCGGGAAACCATCCTGCATGAGATCGCCCACGCGCTGGCCGGCGAAAAGGCCGGCCACGGGCCATTATGGAAGGCGATGTGCGCGCGGGTTGGTTGCAAGCCCGAGCGATGCGATCAGGGTGAAGCGGTGATGCCCCGGGGCCGATGGGTCGCCCGGTGTGGAACCTGCGGGAAGGAATATTGGCGGCATCGTCGCCCCGCGCGGCGCGCTAAATATTGGTGCCGGGGGTGCGGGCCGGAACGGGGAACCGTGGAATTTGGGGTGGTGATGGCGTCAGACAGTGCGAGAGTGTGATTCCTCGCGTTCATCACCCGAAGCGTCAGTCATTGGGAATCGGGAAGCGCGAGAGCCAGACCGGACGTTCAAGATACGCCATATACTGCCAGTCGTTATTGATCTGGCGGAGGTCCATGATCGCGGCATGTTTCAGGCGGACGCGGTTTTCCCCCCGGGTGTCGGTCATGGTTTCACAACCGGCCAGTGGGAGCAGCATGCCCGCCAGTGCCATCGTCAGGATCAACGTTTTCATAACTGCACTCCGAAAAATTACCACGCCTGCGGAACGTGTATTGTTATCGTGATTTTAGCGGACTGTCAATCGAATCGCCGCAATTTCCGGCGGTATTATGGCATTTTCCGGGGCCGGTTTGTCAGTGTTTGAATAGGATTCTCGAGTTTATAAGGATTATTGCTTGATTTTCGACGGAATTTCCGATTAAATGAGGAACTCCCCAAAGGTTCGTGTTTGCGGGCCGGAGGGGACGACTATCAGGAACGAGCTGTGAAGTTGCTCATCGATATTTTCTAAGCCCATGCCGACGGGTTCGCCCGACCGCATGGGCGAACATCGGCACGGTGCGATTGAAATGCCACAATCGTGAGCCGAGCCCGCGAGAAACGCCCGCCCAGGGCCGGGAATCAACAGATTCCGCCCCAGGCACTACAGGACGCTTCTGGCGGGCGAGTTATTTCAACGCAAAACGCAAAGGCAAAACGCAAAACCGGCGCCGCCGGACACCGAATAGTTGTTTTCCAGGATTCATCACAAGGACCAAACCATGGCACGCGACCTTACCAAATTCCGCAACATCGGCATCGCCGCCCACATCGATGCGGGCAAAACCACCGTCTCCGAGCGGATTCTCTTTTACACCGGCAAAACCCACAAGCTCGGCGAAGTCCACGAAGGCACCGCCGTCATGGACCATCTGCCCGAAGAGCAGGAGCGCGGCATCACCATCACTTCCGCCGCGACCACCTGCCCGTGGTTCCTGCACGGGGCCGGCAATGTGCGCCTGACCGATGACAACTATGTGATCAACCTGATTGACACGCCGGGGCACGTGGACTTTACCGTGGAAGTCGAGCGCTCGCTGCGCGTGCTCGACGGGGCCGTGGCGGTCTTCGACGGCCGCGAAGGCGTCGAGGCCCAGTCCGAAACGGTCTGGCGGCAGGCGACCAAATATAACGTCCCGCGGCTGTGCTTCATCAACAAGATGGACAAGGTGGGCGCGGATTTTGAATTTTGCGTCGGCACCATCCGCGACCGCCTGGGCGCCAATCCCGTGCCGATCCAGTTGCCCATCGGGGCGGCGGAGACGTTTTCGGGGGTGATCGATCTGGTGGAGCAGAAGGCGTACACCTGGGATGAGGAGTCCGAAGGGGTGGATTGGAAGGAGATTCCGATTCCGGCGGACATGGTGGGCAAGGTGGAGCATGCGCGGGCGTACATGATCGAGAAGGCCGCCGAGTGCGATGACACGCTGACGGAGAAGTATCTGTCGGGGGAGGAGTTGAGCGTGGAGGAAATCCGGCGCGGGCTGCGGAAGGGGACCGTGTCGATCCAGATCAACCCGGTGCTCTGCGGATCGGCATTGAAGTACAAGGGCGTGCAGCTTTTGCTGAATAACGTTGTGTTCTATCTGCCCAGCCCGATGGACAAGCCGCCCATCGTCGGGCACGATCCGCGCAAGAAGGATGTGGAATTGATCCGCAAGTCGGACAATACCGAGCCGTTCTGCGGGATTGTGTTCAAGATTGTGTCGAGCCAACACGGTGATTTGAGCTATCTGCGCGTCTACTCGGGCAAGCTCGAATCGGGCACGCGCGTGATGAACACCACGCGCGACAAGCGCGAAATGGCCTCGCGCATCTGGGAAATGCACGCCGCCGACCAGAAGCCCCTGGAGTATGCCGAGGCCGGCGATATCGTCGGCATCAACGGCTTTAAGTACAGCCTCACCGGCGACACCGTCTGCGACCAGGATCATCCGATCCTGCTCGAAAAAATGGAGTTCCCCGAGCCCGTGATCTCCATGTCGATCGAGCCCAAGAGCTCCAACGACAAGACCAAACTCGGCGAGGCCCTCACCACCCTCCGCCGCGAGGATCCCACCTTCCGGTCGAATTTCGATAACGAGACCGGCCAGACCATCATCCACGGCATGGGTGAACTGCACCTGGAAATCATCGCCAACAAGCTCAAACGCGACATGAAGGTGGACGTCGTCGTCGGCAAGCCCAAGGTGGCCTACAAGGAGACCATCACCGCCAAGGCCGAGGCCCAGGGCAAGCACGTCAAGCAGACCGGCGGCCGCGGGCAATACGGCGATTGCTGGATTCGCATCGAGCCCTACCAGCCCGTCGAAGGCGACGATTCCGAGGACACCATTCTCTTCGCCAATGAAATCAAGGGCGGATCGATCCCCAAGGAATTCATCAAACCCGTCGAGGACGGCATCCGCATGGCCGCCAAGACCGGCGTCCTCGCCGGTTACCCGCTGATCAACGTCAAGGTCGAACTCTTCGACGGCTCCTACCATGACGTGGACTCCAGCCAGGTGGCCTTCGAACACGCCGGCATCCTCGCCATGCAAATCGCCGTGCGCAAGGCCCGCCCCTGCCTCCTCGAGCCGATCATGAAGTTGCAAGTCGTCACGCCCATTGAGTTTGCCGGCCCGGTGCAGGGTGACATCTCCAGCCGGCGGGCGATGATCGAAAACGCCGAACAGCGCGGCAACACCCAGGTCATCGACGCCACCGTGCCGCTGGCGAACATGTTCGGCTATTCGACGGACCTGCGCTCGATGACGCAGGGCCGGGCGACGTACACCATGGAACCGCACAGTTACTCCCAGGTGCCTGCGGGGGTGCAGGCGGAAATTTTGGCGGCTCTAAAATAACAGAGCCGCGACCGTTAGGGAGCGACCCGTGCATCCCGCAAACGCGGAAACGTCTCTGGAATCTCATGAGGGACAATTTTACTCCCACTCAACACTGCTGGAATTTGAAACTGCACAATCGCGCGGCCCACATCTGGGAGGATGTGGGCCTTATTCATGGTCAGAGGATCGGTATCCGGGGTATAATACCATGCGTTTTGAGGAGTCTGTGAACATGGTTCTTAAAGTTGTCATCGAACCGGGTGAGGATAAAGGGTTTGTGGCCCATGTCCCTGCATTACGTGGATGTTGGTCCCAGGGAGATACGCGCGGCGATGCCATGGCGAATATCCGCGAGGCAATCACGGCGTGGCTGGAAGTGGAGCAGGATAAAGTTGAACGCATTTCCACCGCGCAGTCCATAGAACTTGTGACGGTTTGAATCATGCCCAAGCTTCCTGTAATCAGTGGACGTGCGGCACGTGCGGCCTTTGAACGCGCGGGGTGTCGTTTCAACAGGCAACGCGGCAGTCATATGGTATTGGTGAAAGACGGGGTTCCCTTCAACCTTTCAATTCCGGACCATCGGGAACTTGATCGTGGGTTGCTACGCGGGCTTATTCGAGACGCGGGTATGGCTCCGGAGGAGTTTTCGCAGTTGCTTGATTGATTGGCATCCGAATTCCGCGCGCGGCTTGCGTTTGACCGTCGCCTCGGGTGTGATGCCCATGTATATTTTTAAGGAGACTTTTCATGCCCACTCGTTCCGCTTATGCCGCTTGGGAAGGCAACCTTGTCCAAGGCAAGGGCCGCGTTAAGACCGATACCGGCTCCATCAATCAACCTTACAACTTCTCCAACCGCTTCGAGGATATCCCCGGCACCAACCCCGAGGAACTGCTGGGCGCGGCCCATGCCGCGTGCTTCTCGATGGCGCTCTCGCACATGCTTTCCCTGGGCGGACATGTGCCCACGCGAGTCGGCACCAAGGCGGCGGTGACGGTGGAGAAGGTGGGTGAGGGTTTCAAAATCACCAGGATTCTGCTGACGTGCGAGGCGGTCGTGCCGGGAATTCAAGAGGCGGCATTTCTGGAAACGGCCAACAAGGCGAAAACCGGGTGCCCGGTGTCGCAGGCCCTGGCGGCGGTGCCGATCGAGTTGAAGGCAACGCTTAGCAAGTGAAAACTTTGGCGGATTGGACTGCGCATGATTTCCGTGCCGCTGATTGCGTTGGCGTGCATTTTTATCGCGCTCGGGCGCTGGCGGATACGCTGTGCGCGGCGGGCGGCGGGGCGCGGGATTTGGCCGCGGGTGTGGGGGTGGTTGGCCGTGGGGGCGGGGTTTATGTTGATGCTGTTGGGGGTGCTGCTCTGGGGGACTAACGCGCGGTAGGTTCAAATAGGTTTGGTTCCTGGCCCACAGGCTGGCACGCGGGGCAGTACCACGTGAGGTGCCCGTCCTGGGCCGAGCGGTCCACGGTAATGGGCGTGTTGCAGATGCCGCAGGGTAGCCCGGCACGGTCGTACACGCGGTAGGGGAAGGGTTCGGCCTTGACGGCAAACGTGGTGGCGGTGGCGGCCAGGCCCACAATCGTGCCCGCGAGGTGGTCGATCTGCGAGGCGTATAGTGCGCCGACGCGGAGCGCGGGCGAGAAACGCATGGCGTAGAGTATCTCGCACTTGAGCATGTTCCCCAGCCCCGCGACGACTTCCTGATCCAGCAGCGCAGCCGCAAGCGTCCGGCCGGGGTTCTGGCGCAGGCGGTAGGGGAATTCATCGTAAAACGTGGAGGTGGTCAGGGGATCGGGGCCGAGGGATTGGATATCGGGATGGTGGCGGACTTTTTCGGTCGGAAGAATGTAGAAAATGGGATGGCCGGTGAGGACGGCAATGATGGGGGAATCGTAAGGATCGCCGCGGAGGTGGACGGTCAACAGGGGCGGGTGCTTGCGTTTATTGGCGGGGGCATCGGGGGGGGGCGGGGGGGC
>CAIPTQ010000277.1 GCA_903868035.1 uncultured Phycisphaerales bacterium | reverse complement strand
GTTGCTGGGGCTGATTGCGCTGGCGTTGGCGGTGATTGTGATTTTGCTGCTGAAGCGCCAACGAGCGGGGATGACGGGGTGACAAGCAGGGCGATTGCCTTTGACTTTCAGAGACGCGACCGTAAGGGAGCGACCGTGTTGTCACCCGCCTTTTCGTTGGCGCCAAGGCCGTTGCTCGCCTCGTGCTTGGCTAAATGCAATCGCCCTGGGGTGACAAGGTGACAAGGGGACGGGGTATTTTTTCGACTGTGGAACTCTGCTATTATGATGCGGTGGCGTGGCAGCTTTGAGGTTGGGCATGACGGTTGCGGGTACTTCCATTGTTGGCGCAGCAAGAGACGCAGCGGCGGGGGCGGAGGCGGGGGGGCATTTGGATCCGGGCCGGTTCGACGATGCGGGGCTGCGGCGGGTGGCGGAGAAGGTGCTGGCGGGGGTGCCGCTGGAGCTGGGCGACGGGATGGCGTTGTGGGAGACGCGGGACATTTTTTCGCTGGGGGAGATGGCGAACTTGGTACGCGTGCGGAAGCATGGGAAGCGGGCGTATTACAACATCAACCGGCACATCAATTATTCGAACATCTGCGCGTTGTCGTGCAAATTCTGCGAGTTTCAGCGGAAGCGCGGGGAGGCGGGGGCGTATGAGTATACGCATGAGGATATGTTCCGCATCGCCGGCGAGGCGGTGGCGGGCGGGGCGACGGAGGTACACATCGTCGGGGGGCTGCATCCGTGGCTGCCGCTGGAGTGGTATCTGGCGCTGCTGCGGGGGCTGCGGGAGCGGCATCCGCGGCTGCACATCAAGGCGTTCACGGCGATCGAGATCGATCATTTTACGAAGCTCGCACGGCTATCGGTGCGCGAGGTGCTGGTGGCGCTCAAGGAGGCGGGGCTGGGGTCGATGCCCGGGGGCGGGGCGGAGGTGTTTGACGACCGGGTACACGATGCGGTGTTCAAGGGGAAGCTGCGGGCGGACGGGTGGATGGCGGTGCATCGGACGGCGCATGAGCTGGGGATTCGCACGAACGCCACGATCTTGTACGGGCATGTCGAGACGCGGGAGGAGCGAATCCGGCATTTGCTGGCGTTGCGGGAATTGCAACGGCAAGCGCCGGCGGGCGGGGGATTTCAGACGATCATACCGCTGTCATTCATTCCGGAGGGGAGCGAGCTGGGGCATCTGCCGGGGAACACGGGGCTGGAGGATTTGAAGATGCTGGCGATCGCGCGGCTGATGCTGGACAACTTTGAGCATGTGAAGGCGTTCTGGATCATGCAGTCGATGAAGCTCTCGCAGGTGGCGCTGAGCTGGGGGGTGGATGACCTGGATGGGACGGTGGTGTGGTACGACATCACGAAGCGCGAGGGGGGCGCGGGGAACCGGCATCAGGAACAGACGGTGGATTCGATAAGGCGGGTGATTGCGGAGGCGGGGTTTGTGCCGGTGGAACGGGATACGCTGTATCGGCGGGTGCTGCGGGAGGCGGGGGCGAATTGGGCGGCGGGGTGGCGGGTGGAGGGGGAGTAAACCGGAACGCGCCTACGAAATTCACCACCAAGACACCAAGACACCAAGTGGTTATCAGCTTCGGGCGGAGACGCGCATGTCCAGGGCGAGGCGGAGGAGGGTGATGATGGACCAGAGCGCGATGACGAGGAAGCCGGCGGCCATGGGATAGGAACACATGAAGAAACTTAGATACAACGGCGTCATCATATCCAGCCAGGTGAGGAAAAACAGGACCGTACACATGATGGCCGTGAGCCAGCCGGCGTAATGGGCGTGCGTCAGCAGCCCGTCATCGGGGATGCGGCGGGCCAGGCCGGCGGCATGCTGCCCGAGAAGCACGGCCAGAACGGCCTGAATGACCAGCACCAGCAGCACATAGGGCTTGGTACTCGGCACGACACACACGCTCATGGCGATCAGGCACAGGTAGAACCAGAGTGCCGCGGCGGCCAGGGCGCAGAGCAGCATCCACAGGGCCAGGGGGGAGGATTTGGCCCGCGCGGCGGCGTCCCAGGAGGTCAGGGCGGAGGATTTGGCGAGAAACTGGGACACGGGTTCCCGGCGCGTCACGAGGAAGACGCCGAGGGTGATGAGCCCGGCCCCGGCGGCGTGGGAGAGGCCCTTGCCTTCGAGGGAATCCAACTTTTTGAACACGGCCCCGGCCACATGCAGGGCGATGCCGGCGGCCAGGAGCAGCAATCCGAGGGAGGTCATGCGCAGCCAGCGAACGTCGGCGAATTGGAAGAGGTCGGGGGCCAGGTCGAGGCCGGCGCGCGGGGGGGCGGGCATTTTGGACGCCGGCTTGGCGGCGGGGGGAGGGGCTTGGGGGGGAGTTTTTTGGGTGCGGGGCGT
>CAIPTQ010000276.1 GCA_903868035.1 uncultured Phycisphaerales bacterium | reverse complement strand
CCCTGGCGGGGTGTAAACGAACATGCGGCGCGGCGTCTTCATGCCCGTCGACGGGGCCCACATCGCCGTCATGGTTCCATGCGGCACCGCCCGCGCCTGAAACACCGCCGACGCTTCGCTGGGCACCAGCAGCGTATTCATGAATCCAACACCGTCGCGCGCAACGTTGTAACTGTTCGGATCCAACGTCCGAACTCCGTCCACCGAGAAAGTGTACGCCCACAGCTCGGGCTGAAGTGCGGACGTAGTGACGGACCAGAGACCGGAAGCGCCTTTGGTCATCGCCAGGCCTTGACCGCCCTTCCAATTCCCTTGCACCAGTACTTTCGTGGCTTCGGGCGCGAGGAGGCGGAATGTAACCCGGCCGTCGGCGAGCACCTCCGGGGAAACGACCTTCGCCGCCTGCGCTTGGCCGCCTCTGGTACCCGGCGAAACTGCGGCCGGCTCCTGGGCGAGCATGGTGCCACAAAGAACTACTAGTGTCGCCACCGTTTGAATCAGCTTCATGATGAATCTCCTCGAAAAGCCTCTATCTCAGTTGGTCCATCGAACCAGTTTCCTATCTAGATGCCGCTTGGAACAGTCTCGGCAGCAAATCCTTCAGTGTCACTCGCCACACCGGCCACTCATGGATGTATCCCGGGAACTCCATGAGAGTGTACTTCATCCCCTTTTCCTTCAGGACCCGTTTCACGACAGCGTGCGTCGCGGCCAGCGTGTCGGCTGTGCCAATCGAAATGTACAAAAGCCGCAATCGGGCATTCGCGCTGGAATTGAGCTGCGGCAAAAGGGCGGCGAATTTTTCCGGATCGATCGAACGGGCGATATCCGGTCCTTTCAGACTCGCGGCATTGGGAGGAGGCGGGACATCGATCCCAACATCCGGCATCACGGGGTAACCTCCGCTGAATGCCGCCACCCACGCGAACCGATCGAGGTTGTTAAAGGCAGAGTACATTGTCTGGGCGCCTCCTACCGACAACCCCGCAATGGCTCGGTTTTCCCGGTCCGTCCTGGTCCGATACGTCTTGTCGATGAACGGAACCAGATCTTTGACCAGGCTTTCCGGGAAACGCGTGAACCGGCCCGGATCCTGATTTGCCGGGAGCGCAGGCGGAGCCGTCACATAATCGGGGGCGGCGATCCGGGTGATATTGCCGTTGGGCATCACCACGATCATCGGCTTCGCTTTGCCCTGTGCGATCAAGTTGTCGAGAATCTGGCTGGCGCGCCCGCAGGAAAACCACGCATCCTCATCCCCGCTGCCGCCATGAAGCAGGTACAGAACGGGATACCGCTCATTCCCTCTTTCGTAGCCGGCCGGTGTATAGACGTACGTGCGGCGATTCGCGGCGACAGCTTGAGAGGCATACCACTGAAGCGAAACCGTGCCGTGCGGAACGGCATTCACCATGTAATCCGCCGATTCCGGCCCAGGAATGAGAAGCGTGTTTTCAATCCGGGCCGTATTGCGCCTTGTATTGATGTTGCGTGGATCCAGAATGGCCACGCCGTTCACGCTGAAAGCGTAAATCCAGAACTCCGGCTTCAGCGGGCCGACCGTTGCCGACCACACGCCTTTGTCGTCTTTCGCCATCGGAGTGGTGGTACTGTAGATGCCGCCCGGCCAGTCCCCTGTCACGGAGACACTGGTCGCTTCCGGTGCAAGCAATCGGAACGTCACGCGTCCATCCGGCAGGATTTCCGGCGAAAGAATTGGTGCGGGCCCCGGTGTGGGCGCCTGCGCCGTGACCATTCCCGTAAAAAGGAAAAATCCGATCGTCGCCGCAGCCAAGGTCTTCACGAAGTCCTCCCTCGGGGATCGTCTGAGGTGCCATTATAGCTCCGGGGAGGCCGGCTCTTCTCAACAATCGTGCCAAACATGGAGTGCCTGCATCGCGTGGCGCAGGCGATCGCAGTTCGTCGCCTGTGTGCGCTCTTCCTCTGCGCCTCTCCAATAACTCACTCTCGAGAGGCGGAAAATCTTCTGCTAGGGGGCTCGGAGCCGCTAGAGTCCTTACCCAAGAGATTGTAATTCAAATGAGTCAAGTTT
>CAIPTQ010000275.1 GCA_903868035.1 uncultured Phycisphaerales bacterium | reverse complement strand
CCGCCCAGCCCCTCTTCGCCGTCCTCATCATCCCCCCGCAGGGCTGCTCCACCAAGGACGTCTACCACGCCTTCGACGCCGGCCATCGCCACCCCCCGCGCGACCCCACCGACTGGCCCCGCTGCGCCCGCGCCACAGCCAATGAACTCGCAGGTTTGCTTATCAATGACCTGGAACCTGCGGCATTTGCCGTGGCGCCTTGGCTTGCCGACCTGCGTCTCCTGGCTGCCGCGACGCTGGGCCGCCCGGTCCACATGACGGGCAGCGGCTCGACTCTTTTTTGCCTGTGCCCCACGGCCCCGGAGGCCGCCGAAATTCAAGCCCGCCTTTCCCCAGCGCTCCCCTGCCCCTGCGTGCCGGTGCGAATTTTACGGTAATGATTGGGCGTGTTGCACACCCTTAAATCCACGTAAAAATTGGCTTAAAATCGCGCAATATCGACTAAAAATGACAATAATTCCCTTAGTGCGCATCGCGTCCTCGTGGTGAATGGTATTACTCGGGGGCTTGATTTTCGCTGGCCGGGGTTTGGTGGTAAAGTGGCCGGCGATCGGGATGGTCTTACGTGAAGGGCGCTCATGGCGGCGGAACTTGGTGATGCGGAACTACTGCGGGCGGCGCGGGAGATTGTGCGCTCCGAGGCGGCGTCGATCGCCAGCGTGGCCGACAAGCTCGATGCGGCGGCCGTGCGGGCCATCCGGCTGATCTTCGAGCGCACCGATGAAGCGCGCGGGCAACACGGCTTTGTGGCCGTCACGGGCGTGGGCAAGGCGGGCCTCGTGGGGCAGCGCATCAGCGCGTCGTTCGCCTCCACCGGCACGCCGTCGCATTTCCTCAACCCGGTGGACGCCCTCCACGGCGACCTGGGCCGCGTGCGGCGCAACGATGTGGCCCTGCTGCTCTCCTATTCCGGCGAGACCGATGAACTGGTCCGGCTGCTGGACTTCCTGAAGCGCCAGCAGGTGGCGATGGTGGCGGTGACCAGCACCCGCGCCAGCGCCCTGGGAAAATTTGCCGACATCACGGTGGAGCTGGGGAAAATCGAGGAAGTCTGCCCGCACGGGCTGGCCCCGACGACCACGGTGAACTGCATCTCGGCGGTCGGCGACGCGCTGGTGCTGGGCGTGATGAGCCTGCGCCAATTCTCGCGGGAGGACTTCGCGGCGTTTCATCCCGGCGGGGCGCTGGGGCGCAAACTCGTCAAGGTCTCGCAGGTCATGGAATTCAAGATTGGCGAGAACCTCGAAGCCATGGCCGAAACCATGACTGTGCGTGAAGTGCTGGCGCGCGACCCGGTGACCGGCCGCCGCGCGGGGGCGGTGATCGTCGTCGATGCCGCGGGACTGCTATCGGGCGTATTCACCGACGGCGACCTGCGCCGGCAACTGCGCGCCGGAGGGGGGGGGGGCGGCACCGCGCTGCTGGACAGGCAACTCTCCGCCGTCATGACGCGCAATCCCAAGCGCATCCATATCGAGGCGCTGGCCTCCGAGGCGCTGGCGATCTTGAACAAGTTCCGGATCGACGAACTGCCCGTGGTGGATGATGCGGGCCGGCCCGTGGGTTTGGTGGATGTGCAGGATCTGGTGCGCCTGCGCGTGGTGGAATAGGTCGCTCCCTAACGGTCGCGGCTCTGATAGGCCAAATCACGCCGAAGCCGCTGCCGCTGCTGTATGTGTACGGGGCGCCAACGTCAGCCGCAGCGAGGCCCGCGCCAGCGGCTCGCCGCGTATCCCCCGCAGATCATGCAAAAACACCTTGCGCAGCGCGTAGCGCACCACCAGCAAGGCCGTCAGTCCCGCCGCGGTCTGCACTACGAGATTGGCCGGCGTGGCAAACCCGACGCCCCAGCCGGTCAGGAATTCCGCCAGCGCGATGCAGGTGAATTCGGTGTACGGGGCCTTCATCAGGATGTAGTCGCGCTGGGTTCGCACATAGCGTGCGAAGAAGGCCAGCGTCACCAGGATCATCGCCAGCAATCCCGCGGCCATGGATATGGGCTGGGGCAGGCGGACGAGGTGCAAAGGCATAAGGGTGGCATAGCACGCGGCCATGCCCACGCCCGCGGCAATCAAAAACTTGGCCCGGGGAGAGCCTTTGGGAAATTGGTAATCGTACAGCCGCGAGAGATGTTCCAGATACCGGAACTGCTCCTTCATCGTCAGCTTGGATTCGCCGTGGACGCGGTTGCGGAAGACGATGGGCACTTCGGCGATGCGCCGCGGTTGGATGTGCGTCTTGACGAGCAGCTCCAGGCCGATTTTGTAGCCGATGGGGTTCAGTTCATCGGCCTGCCGCAACGATTCGCGGCGGAAGGCGAAAAAGCCCGCCATCGGATCCTTCACCGTGCCCACCAGCGGCTTGGCCAGCAGCGTCGCGCCCGTCGAGTTGAGCCACCGCAGGCGCGTCCAGTTCTCCGTCCGGCCCCCGGCCACGTTCCGCGACCCGATGACAAAGTCGGCATTGCCCTTGAGCAGCGGCTCAACCAGCGAGGGCACCGATTCCGGCGGATGCGACAGGTCGGCATCCATCACGACGACATAGTCGTTCTGGGCCAGTTCCAACCCCGCCAGCACCGCCGACGACAGGCCGCGGTCCTTGGTGCGAATGAGGTAGCGCACCTGGGGGTAGCGCGTGGCAAGCTGGTCGAGCACCTGGCTGGTCTGATCCGGGGAATTGTCATCCACAACAATGATCTCCCACATCCACCCGCGCGACGCCAATGCGGCGGCGACCTGCGGAATCAGAAGCGGCAGATTATCGGCTTCCTTGAAGGTCGGAACGATGATGCTGACAGAAGGATATGTTGGGCTAAACACTTCACCACCATGAAAAACACACAATCTTCCAGAGATAGTCCCCGGAGACTCAACATAGACAACAGGGAAGCCCGAAGGTGTGGTTTGGGCATGGGAAATCGCGGATTCCGGCAATAATATTCCTTTGGGTGAATGCGTGACGAGTAATCTAAATCATTAAATGACAATTAGTTATGCAATATTCTCTGGATTATCAAATGGCCCGGTGGACAATTCTACGAGCGACCACTACCCTGACCTCTTTCGCGTGCTTGGAGCGAGTTTACTGTGTCACGCCGCCGCAAATCCGCCAGTGCCGCCCAACCCGCCAAGGTAGGGGCCGCCGGGCAGCGCAAGCTGGCGTCCACGGTGCTGATGCTGGCGTGTACGGCGATCATGCTGCCGCTGGTGTTTCCGCCGTTTTACTGTTTTTTTCTCGCCCCGGTGGCATTGGTGCCGTTTTGTGTATGCATCGTGCGGCGGCCGCTGCAGTGGCGGTTTTTGCTGGCGTATTACCTGCTAGGGGTGGCGTTCTTTTTGCCCAACTTGTTCTGGCTGGCGCCGGTGACGGTGGGCGGGTTCATTGGGCTGTCGTTGTATGTCGCGTTGTATTTTGCGGTGTTCGCTTTTGGTGTGCATCGGCTGGTGATTCAGTTGCGGCTGCCGGCGACGCTGGCGGTGCCGCTGGTGTGGACGGGGGTGGAGTATTTCCGCACGACCTTTATTCAGGGCGGGTTTCCGTGGTTTATGCTGGGGAACTGTCTGACGCCGATGCCGGTTCTGATCCAGGCGGCGGACATTTTCGGGGTGTGGGGGTTGACGTTTTTCCTGGCGCTGCTGAATGGGTTCGTGGTGGATTTTCTGCGGCTGCCGCTGCGGCAGGTGGTGAAGGGGCAGCGTCCGCGGTTCTCGCCGGTGCTCGGGCGGCTGACGGCGGCGGTGAGCCTGCTGACGGCGGCCTGGGTGGCGTATGGGGTGTTTCGGCTGAGCGAGACGACGACGCGGCCCGGGCCGCGGGTGGCGGTGATCCAGGAGAATGTGCCGCAGTCGCTCAAGGACAGCGCGGCGGATCAGACGTTGCTGCGTTATATGCAGCTCTCCGAAGCGGCGGCCAATGCAACGCCGAAACCGGACCTGGTGGCATGGCCGGAGACCATGGTGACGGCGGCGATCAATCCGGAATGGTTTGGAACACAGCCGGAGAAGTTCGCGGGCGTGGAGGCTTTGCGCACGGTGCTCTCGGCAATCGCGACGCGGGAGCAGGATGATTTGGCGGCCGCCGCCAAGGTCGCCGATCCGAAGTTGCGCCAGGAGAAGGAACAGTTGGCGAGTTATGCGGCATGGCAAAGCCGCATAGTCAACATCTACAAGGCGTTGGGCGATCAGGCGGCGCAGCATCGGGTGGCACTGCTGCTGGGCTATGCCGCAGTTGTTCCGCAGGAGGGACACCGGCCGGCGGTGATCCAGAACCGCACGCTGCTGCTGATGCCGGAGGCCCGGGACGAGGCCGGTCTGACGCGGACCGCGGCGCGGGAGTATTCCAAGCGGCATTTAGTGCCGTTTGGGGAGTACATACCCTTTCGCGGGGTGCCGGTGCTGGACCGGCTGATGCTGATGTTTTCGCCGGTGGATTATGACTATTCGAACACGCCGGGGACGGAGTGGACGCGGTTTCGGCTGGCGGTGGGCAGCCGGAGCATGGACGCGGCGGGGACGCAGATCAGCAGTTCGACGCGGATGTATGAGTTTGGGACGCCGATCTGTTTTGAGGATGTGATGCCCGAGCCGGCGCGGGAGATGGTGCGGGCGCGGGGGGAGGCGGTGCCGAAGGCGGATTTCCTGGTGAATGTGTCGAACGACGGGTGGTTCCACTGGGTGGAGCTGGATCAGCATTTGCAGGCGTGCCAATTGCGGGCGGTGGAGAATCGGGTCGCCATCGCGCGGTCGGTGAATACGGGGAACTCGGGGTTTGTTGATTCCAACGGGCGCATTGTGAAACTGGTGCGGGGCGCGGGGGGGAATTCGATGGGCGCGGTGGGGACGGAGTCCTGGGTGATGGAGATCGACTCGCGGGTGACGTTTTTCTCCAGAATCGGGGATTTATTTCCGATAATATGCGGGATTCTCTCCACGGTGTTGGTGGGGTGGACCCTGGTGCGGCCGCGTCGCGCCGGGGCGCATGCCGCGCCATCCGGGACGGCGGAATCCGCGTAATACCAAAGCCGACGAGGGCGTCGGCACCCACTGAGGCACCACTATCGATCCATTGAGGGCAAGCACATGAAGCGCCGCGTTTTGATGCTGTTGTTGTTGCCGCTGGCGCTGAGCTGCTGCGGCCTTCCGGCGAACAATCCCGAGCCGTTGTCTTCACCGACCTATGAGAAGGCGCTGGCGATTTTGCAGACGCAGGCGCATGCCGTCGATCCGGCGGCGCGGGCGCAGTCCCTCGAGGCGCTGCAAGTGAGCCGCGATCCGCGGGCGCTCGAGACGATCGAAGAGGGGCTGCATGACCGCGAGTGGGTGGTGCGCTTCGCCGCGGCCATGGCGGCGGGGGAGCGCAAGGCCGCCGGCATGCGCCCGGTGCTCAACACGCTGGTGGTGCATGATCCGAACCTGAGCGTGCGCGTGGGCTGCGTCTACGCGCTGCGGCGGCTGGGGGATGAGACGCACCTGAACGACCTGGCGGCGGCGATTGAAGCGGCTGATTCGGAGGTGCGCGCCAACACGGCCCTGGTGCTGGGGAAGATGGCGGACAAGACGGGCATTGTGCTCCTGCAGCGGTATCGCAGCGACCCGGACGTGCGGGTGCGTTTTGCGGTGACCGCGGCGTTGGCGCGGCTGGGGGATGAGCCGGCGATCAAGGTGATCGTATCGGAAGTCGTGAACAAATATGCGGAAGACCAGTACAACAGCATGGAGGTGTGCGCCGACCTGCCGGAGAGCGTGGGCAGCAGTCCGCTGCTGCTGGGGCTGGAGGACATGCCATCCAAGTTGCCGCCGGATGTCGATGCCGCGATGGTGAAGTATCTGACGACATGCCGGCAGTTGGTGGCCGCGCGGTCGCTGGCGAAGATGAAGTACAACAGCCAGCGTGCCGCGGAGGTGGCGATCACCAACCGGGAGAACGCCGATCCGCGGCTGCGGGCGCTGGCGGCGCTGGCGCTGGGGGAGATGCTGTCGAGCCGGGAGGCGGTGGCGCTGGACAAGATGCTCGAGGATCCGGATGAAGGGGTGCGGCGCGCGGTGGCGGCGGCGGTGGTGAACATCTACGCGCGGGCGGCGCGGGGGAAGTAGGCGGGTCATTGTGCCGCGCGGGCGGCGAGGAATTCACGGGGGGAGAGGATGAGCAGGTGGGATTGGGGAAAATGGCTCACATTGCGCGTGATGAGGACTTGGGCATCCGCGCGGAGCGCGGCGTGGAATTGGATGGCGTCCTCAAAATCGCCGATGCCCGCGCCCAGGGCCTGATTGATCATCTGGGCATCGAGCGCGACGGGGGTGAAAACGTCGCGGAGCAGCTCCAGCATGCCGTAGGTTGCCTTCCGGGTGCCAAATTTGCGGACGATGTAGAAGATGTTGTTGAAACTGATGACGGAGATGTGGCCGCGAAGTTGGCCCTCTTCGCACAACGTCCAGATTGCGGCGGCGTCGGCATAGAAGGGCTGGCGTTGGGCCAGGACGTCCAGGAGGACGTTGGTATCGACGAACACGCGGGTCGGCACGTTGGTCATCACAGGCCGTGCCTTTGGCGCAGGGCCTCGGCAAGCAACTGGCGGTCGGTTTTGTTTTTCGGCAAGCGGATGATGCCGGTGGCTTGGCGTGTGATGCGCCCAAGGGGGCGGTTTTTTTCGGGGGCGCTGGTGATGGAGCGGGCGAAGCGGTCGAAGATGGCGGAGACGCTGGTTCCCTGTTCCCGGGCCAGGTGTTTGACTTTTTTCACGATGTCCCGCCGGGCGCTGAGCGTCAATTTGGTGGTCATGCGCGACTCCCTTTGTACGTATACTGTGAATAAGATTATACGTATGATGGAACCGTTTGGCAATTGCGAACGAACGGGCGAACGGGCCGGGCGTTGCCACGCCAGGCTGGTTGCGGGAGGGTATACTGGCGGGTCGTGTTCATGAGAGGAAGCGCATGGCGGCGAAGATGACGATTCAACTGGGGCACTCGCCCGATCCGGATGACGCGTTTATGTTTTACGGGCTGGCGACCGGGGCGCTGGATGCGGGGCCGTATCATTTTGTACACATCCTGCAGGACATCCAGACGCTCAACGAGCGGGCGCTGCGGGGGGAGCTGGAGGTGACGGCCATTTCGCTGCATGCCTACCCGTATGTGGCGAAGAATTACGCCCTGACGGCATGCGGCTGCTCGATGGGCGACAACTACGGGCCGATGCTGGTGGCCAGGAAGCCGTACACACTGGAGGAGTTGCGGGACCAGCGGATCGCGATACCCGGGACGATGACGACGGCATACCTGGCGGCGTCGCTGGCACTGGGGAAGGGGTTTCGGAACGTGGTCAAGCCGTTCGACCAGATTCTGGAATATGTGGCGGCGGGGCATGCGGGCGCGGGGCTGATCATTCATGAGGGGCAGCTCACGTTCGCCAAGCAGGGGCTGCATTGCTGTTTGGATTTGGGGAAGTGGTGGATGGAGAAGCACCGGCTGCCGCTGCCGTTGGGGGGGAACGTGATCCGGCGGGATTTGGGGAGGGAGCGGATGCTGGAGATCACGGCGATTTTGAAGAAGTCGATCCAGTATTCGCTGGATCATCGGCAGGAGGCGGTGAAATATGCGCTGCGATACGGGCGGAACCTGGACCATGAGCTGGCGGATGAGTTTGTGGGGATGTATGTGAATAAGTGGACGCTGGATTACGGACCCATCGGCCGGCAAGCCGTCAACAAATTGCTGGACGAAGGTGCCACCATCGGCATGGTGCCGCGGTGTACGCCGGTGGAGTTTATTGGGTGATGATGCTTGCGTAGGATGCAAGATATGCCAACGCTCAATTACCTTTCCTCGCCGCCACAATTGCGGGCTGTGGCCAGCGCAAGAATCCATCTTCTCGTTTGGTGCATCGTCTACTTCTTCCTGGCCTTGGTAGTCGCCGCGCTCGGAATGCTCGCCTTGGTGCTCGTGATTCGCGAAAACCGCAGTATGGAACAGGTCATGTCTTTTTTGGCCATTGCCCTGGCGATCTATGGCGGCTGCACCTATCTCTTCGTCACTCTGGGCTTGCATTGCATGCACGTGTAAAACGGCTTGCATACGCGAGAACTCTCAAGCCTTAAACCTGTTATCACGCTGTTTACCATCCTCTCCGCTCTCGGCCTATTCGCCACGTTATGGTCGGGTGTGTTGCTCCTCTCCATCTTTATCTTTGAATCGTATGGCCGCCCGGATGGCTTCTGGATTGGAGTTCTCTGCGGCAGTTTTCTTCTGTTGACCATTCTGGTCACCTGGACCAAGCGCTCCCTGATCAAAGTCCAAGACTCGTTAACGACCCAACCTGGATCCGCGTAGAGTTTGCAATCCAGAATGCACAGAATCGTTTCCGGTTAGCGCTGCATTACGTCCTCAATTGGCGATTGATCATGAGGATTGGCTCGCGCGTCGGCCATGCGCCGTTCCAGTTCCCGCTTGAATTCCTCCTCGTCCACCGGTGCCAGTCCCCCCACCAAATGGTTGCGGATCGCCTCCACGATCATGATTTGGTCGGGACTGCTCAATTGAAAGATCTGGGGGAGAATTTCCGCGGTAGTCATAGGTTCACCTTTCACCTTTCAAAGCCTCTTCAAGAGCATACGAAGCAACCTGCCGGACTTCAAGGGGATAACGCATACCCCACCGGATCCCTCACCCCCGCCTCCCGAAACCCCGCCAGCCGCAGCAAACACGAATCACAATGCCCGCACGCCTTCCCCTCCGCACTCGGATCATAGCACGAGTGCGTCAGCTCATACGGCACGCCCAGGCGCAGCCCCTTCCGGATGATCTGGGCCTTGCTCATCTGAATTAGCGGCGCATGGATGCGAAAGCGCCCACCCTCCACGCCCGCCCGCGTCGCCAGATTCGCCACCCGCTCAAATGCCGCGATAAACTCCGGCCGGCAATCCGGATACCCCGAAAAATCAATCGCATTCACGCCGATAAATATGTCGAACGCACCCGTCACCTCCGCCAGGCCCAGGGCGAAGGAGAGGAAAACGGTATTGCGGGCGGGGACGTAGGTGACTGGGATTTTTGATTTATGATTTTTGATTTTTGATTTTTTATGGGCCGGATTCTCCAAGGCGTCCTTGGGGACGGGGATGTTGGCGGTCAGGGCGCTGCCGCCGAAGGCGCGGAGGTCGATGGTCAGGGTTTCGTGGCGGAGGACGCGGTAGTGGCGGGCGAGGGCGGCGGCACAGGCGATTTCGCGGGCGTGGCGCTGGCCGTAGTCGAAGGAGAGGGCGGCAATCTGGAACCCCTGGGCGGCGGCCAGGCCCAGGACGGTGGCGGAATCCAGCCCGCCGGAGAGCAGCACCACCGCTTTTTTATCATTCCGCATAAGCACCTCGCCCCACATGATGGGTTGCCGACGGGCCAGGGGTCAAGCGCCTGGAACGCTGGTCACCCTTGCTTACCCTTGCTTACGCGACGGGTTCCGTTTTGCCCAGTCCTCGCCCTTGCTGACGCGACGGGTTCCGTTTGTAACCTATACCCCGCAGTTGTCGTAGAACTACCAAAGGGGTATTGTTTACCCTCTTGTTGTAAGGGTTCCAGAATGTCTGACAGCGTTTCTGTCATATGTAGAAGGAGATTTTCATGAAACGGTTTTCCCGCGGGTCGTGGTTGGTGGCGGTGGCATTGATGGTCGGCGCGGGGGCGTCGGCGCGGGCCGGGGCGCTGGATGATCGGGTGCCGCAGGAGAGCATTCTGTATGTCGGCTGGGCCGGGGCGGAGGCCCTGGGGCCCCAGTATGCGCAGTCGAATCTCAAGGGGCTTCTGGACGCCTCGGCGATCGCCGACTTCGTCAACAAGCAACTGCCCAAGCTCGTCGAAATGGCCGCGGCGCGCGACCCCAACGCCCCCAAGGTGATCGCGAAACTGCAGCAGGGCCTGGGCGTGGCATGGCGGCATCCGACGGCGTTCTATTTCTGCCCGCTGGATTACTCGGCGGCCATGCCCGGATTTCGTTTCGGCGTGATCTGCGAGGCCGGTGCCGACGCCAAGACCGTCATGGACTTGCTCAACGAAGCCATTGCCGCGGCGCCGCAGAATCCATTTCTTCCGATGCGTGCCGTGCAGGAGGGCGCGACGGTGATGCTGATGTTCGGCAAGGCCGACACATTGGCGGAACTGCGGAAAGGCGGCGGCCTGGCGGCGGTGCCGGCGTATCAGGCGGCGATGAGCAAGGTCCAGCAGGCGGCGCCGGCGCTCACCATGTATCTCGATTTCACCAAGGGCCTGGCGACGCTCAATGAAGGTTTGGCGAAAATTCCCAACACGCCGCCGGTGGTCAAGGAGAAGGTTCCGGCCGCGCTGGAGGCGCTGGGACTCAACAGCCTCACGCAGATGGCGATGGTCAGCGGCTTCGACGGCAAGGGGTGGAGCGAGCATTCGTATCTGGGGGTCAATGGCCCGCGCAAGGGGATCATGACCCTGCAGGCCAGTGAGCCGCTGTCGGACGGCGCGCTGGCGGTGGTGCCCAAGGATGCGGCGGCGTTCGGGGCCTGGAAAATGGATCTGCACAAGGCGTATACGGAGGCGCGCACGGTCATCGGCAAGATCGATGCGCCGACGCTGAAGGATTTTGACGCGGGCGTGGGCACCGTGAACGCCAGCCTGGGGCTGGAAGTGGAGCGGGATCTGCTGGCGCCGCTGGGGGATGAATGGATCTTCTATCGCGCCCCGATATCCGATGAAGGCGGCAATTCGCCGGCGTTGGTGCTGCATTTGAAGGACGGCGCGACCTTCGCCAAGTCCCTCGCCAAACTGGAGACGCTCTTCAACGCCATTCCCAACGTCCCCATCAAAATCGAAAAAGTCACCGCCGCCAAGACGGAAGTCTCGATGCTGGCGTTCCTGCAATACAGCGTCGCCTGGGGCGTGAAGAACGACATGCTGTATATCTCGTCGCTGGGCGGGATCGGCGGGGCGATCAAGCAGGTGGAGAACAAGCTGCCGTCCGTCGTGGAGAACGAGAGCTACAAGGCCGCCCGCGCGGCCCTGCCGCAGAATGTCAAACCGGTTTCGATTTCCTACACATATCCGGCGAAGCTGTATCCGGAACTGCGCCGCATGGCGTTGGGAATTTTCCCGGTGATCCGCCAGGCCGGCTTTGACGTGCCGATGGAGCTTCTGCCGGAGGGCGACCGGGTGGCCCAGTTCATGCCGCCCGGGGCGACGATTGTCTGGTCGGAGGCCGACGGCTTTCACAGCTCGGGCAAGTCCGCCTTTCCGGGCGCCGAACTACTGGGCGGCCAGCAGTTGGGCCCCGGGCTGGTGACCGGGCTGGCGGTGGGCGGCATGATGACGATTCCCCGGGTGGCGATGAACGGCCCCGCAGTGGCTTCGCGCAACGTGGACATGGCGAATCTGCGGGGCGTGGCGCAGTCGTCGCTGGTGTACGCCTCGGATCACAAGGAGGCGCTGCCCGACGATCTGGCGCGGCTGGTGGCCGACGGGATGATTTCGCCCAAGAGCCTGGTGAGCCGCCGCGCGGGCACCACGCCGCTGGAGCTGACGCCGGAGCTCGAGAAGCTGGCGAAGGATGATTTTGCGAAGTTCTCGGTGGAGGTGGCGGCACACTGCGACTTTGTCTATCTGGGCAAGGACGGTAAATCAGATCTCGACGCCGGCGTGATCATGGCCTACGAAAAGTCCAACGCCGGCACGCCTGACGGGTTGAATGTCGCGTTCCGGGACGGGCACGTAGAATTCATCCTCTGGACGCGGATGCCGACGGCTTTTGAGGCGACCAACGCCGCCCTCAAGAAGGCCGGCAAGGCCGAGGTGGATGTGAAGGCGCTGCTGCGCGCGGGAGGATTCGTGGACGGCGCGGCGATGCCCTAAAAGCATTTCGTCGGTAGCGGAATAATCGGAGCCGCGACCGTCAGGGAGCGACAAACTCCGCGATGAACCGCTACCCGCGCATGAAAAATGCCCACAGGCTATCAGGGCATCCCGGGCGCTGGGGTGGTTGCCGGCGGTTGCTGGCGCCGCTGGTATTGCTCGAGGAACAGCAGCCCGATGTACTGGCTGGGGCTCAGGTAGCCCGCCAGCGGGAAGGGGCTGGTTTCCTGGGCGTGATAGCCTTCGTTGTCGGTCCAACTGACCTTCAGGCACGGCCCCAGCGCGGGCGTGATCTTGTCGAGCGGCGGCAGGATGTACGCCTGGGGATCGGGATTGCGCGCCAGGGCGGTGGTCAGGGCGTGGTTGAGCAGTTCATAAGTTTCCGGGGCGCTCCGGCCCAAGTCCGCATACGAAAAGGCGGCGAAGGAATCGTGCCCCAGCTTCTTGCGCAATGCGACAAACTGCGGGTTATCCAGGATGGACGGCTTGGTGCCGGCGGTCATTTCCATGGCGCTCTGCAGGCCCGGCAGGCTCAGGGAGAAAAAGAAGACGCCGTCGTGGATCGCCCAGGCGGGGGTGACGTTGTCCAGCGGCATGATGTGGGCGGTGACCTTGTCCCAGGGCGCCGGCAGGGCCTGGGTCTTGAACTGCACCTTGCTGTTGGGATTATTCTGCTCAATCATGAGGTTGACGAAGTTTTCGACGGCCGAGACCGCGGCATTGGCCTTTTTGGCGTCGCGCAGGCGGTTGACCAGCGCAAAGCCGCGGAGCGAGTTGCCCGCGCCCGCGGGGGAGCCGTAGTAGACGAACTCATCGCCGAAGGCCGGCAGCAGTTCGCGCTTCAGGTCGATGCCGGTCCAGATGTAGACGTTGGTGAGGAAGGTTTCGATTTGCTTGGGATATTGGTCGTTGATTTTGGCGGCGGTGTTGGTGATGTCGTCCAGGAGCCGCATGCCGTCGAAGCGGAACGCCCCGGCGGAGGTGGCGGACTTGGGGATGAGCTTGAGCGATTCCTGGGACAGGGGCTTGTTGTCGAAGAACGCCAGCAGCCCGGGCCGCCGGTCGCGCATACCCAGGAACGTGGCGGCCTGCCAGTCGGCCCCGTCGAAGCTGCCGGCCCAGGCGAACTGCTGGAGGCTGTTGAGCCCCAGGCCGTCGGCCAGCGCCGGGTAGAGCTGGCGGGCCTGGGCGTTGGTGCCGGCCTGCACGGCGGTGGCGATCATTTCCACGGTGGCCTGCCCATCAAAGTAGACGCTGGCCGCGGCCTTGCCGGCGGCGGGGCCCAGGTGGGCGAAGGCTTTTTTGAACGCTTCGGATTCGGCCAGGGAATGGAGGACGGCCGGTTCGCCCGCCAGGCGGTCCTGGATGTTGGCGTCGCCTATGTACAACAGCAGGAACTCGCCGACGGCAACCGCGGCGGCCTGGGGCTGACCGGGCTGGCGATTGAGCGCAATGGCCGTGCTCAGGCGCGTGGCCATCGGGCCGGCCTGGGCCTTGCCGATCTTGGAAAAAATGGCGATCCGCGGCACGGGCTGGGCGGGGTTGATCGCGAAATCCAGCGGCCCGACGTACACCGCCGTGGGGGACTTGGCGACCGCCGTGAGGAGTTCCTGGGCGAATTTGGCCTGCTCGATTTTCTGCGGATCGGTCTCTCTGGCCATGGCCTGGCTGAAGCGGTCGCCGACGAACTTGGGCAGGTTGAGCGCATTGAGGAACGCTTTGAGGTGCGAGCCGTCGTAGGCGGGGCCGAGGGCGTCCGAGCCGGCCCAGCCGGCGTAGAGGAGGGCGTTGGCGGGGACTTTGTCGGCGAGGATCTGGGCACGGGCCGATGGGATTGTGCCGGCGGCCAGGAGGATGGCGGCACATAATGCCGCGAAAGTGTGACGGCGATTCAGCATGAACAACTCCCTGGAAAAAACAAAGCGTACAACGTGCGGTTCGAGGAAGTATACGCGCGGGGGTGAGGGAAGGTGACGGCGCGACATTTTGGCACGTGGGATTCTCCCATAGTGTGCCTCATGTTACAGTAATGCCAGTCGTCAGTCGCAAGGTGTGGATCAAGATGATGAGCGGGCCAGACACCATGAATCAACGGATGCTCGGAACTCTCCCGTCAAAGCCGACCATTTATGGTCATTACGCGAAGGGAAAACTGGTTGGATACGCCTTGGGCACGTTTATTTTTGGTTTCATCGCCGTGTACTTCGTGACGTCCTCCTCATGGAAACTACGCACATACGGTTGGTGTTTAAGTTTCCTTTTCGTATGCGTTCTTCTCGATATCCTCCGCCGCTTGTTTGTGTCGAAACCCGTGCTCATCATCAGCGAGGAAGGAATCGAGCATCGGCGATGGGGAACGGGCATAATCCCCTGGTCTGAAATTTCAGCACTCGAGCGGAAGAACGTACGCTCAGGGAGGTGGACACATGAGGTTGTTGTTGTGCATTTGAAAAACGAACGCACATACACTATCAGTTGTGATGACCTGGATCTGGAACTGACGGACGTGCTGGGACATGTGCGGAGTTTTCGCCCGGACCTGCGATTTAACTTTTCCTGTTAAACAAGGCGTATTGTGTCGCGCATTTTGATCATCAAACCCTCCTCCCTCGGCGACGTCGCCAATACCCTGCCCCTCCTGTGCGACCTGCGCGCCGCCCTGCCCGACGCCCGCATCGACTGGCTGATCCATCCCGCCTTCGTCCCCCTCATCCAGGGCCATGACGCGCTGAGCAATATCCTCCTCTTCGACCGCAAACGCCTCGGACCCTGGTGGTACAAGCCCTCCGCCTTCACCCTCTTCCACGGCCTGCTGCACACCCTCCGCGCCAACCGCTACGATGCCGTCATCGACGGCCAGGGGCTCCTCCGCACCGGCTTTCTCACCCGCATCACCGGTGCCAAAATGCGCATCGGCTGGGCCCACGGCGGCGAAGGCTCCACCTTGGCCTACACCCATAAAATCCATTTCCCCCACAAGGGCCGCCGCACGCTCTCCGTCGATCGCATGCGCGGCCTCGGCCGCCCGCTGGGCACGAACCCCGACGCCCCCGCGCAATTCCACCTCCCGCTTCAGCCCGCCGCCGTCCTGGCCGCCCAACAATTCCTTGAAACCTCCGCCATCCGTCATTCGGCCTTCGTCGCCGTCTGCCCCGGCGCACGCTGGAACACCAAACGCTGGCCCATCGACCGCTACACGCAACTCGTCGGGCACCTCCTCGATTCCGGCCACAACGTCGTCCTGCTCGGTTCCCCCGACGAAAAACCCCTCTGCGACCAAATCCACTCCCAACTTGAAACCCGAAACTCGAAACTCGAAACTTTCCTCAACCTCGCCGGCCGCACCGATCTGGCCACCATGATCGCCCTCCTGGCCCGCGCGCGTCTCATCATCGGCCACGACTCCGGCCCCATCCATCTGGCCGCCGCCCTCGACCAGCCCGTCGTCGCCCTCTACGGCCCCACCGCCATCGACTATGCCGCCCCCTACGGCCGCATCGATCAGGTTCTCCGCCACGACGTCCCCTGCTATCCCTGCCGCCGCCGCGAGTGCGACCACCACTCGTGCATGAATGGCCTGTCCGTCGAGTTGGTCTGGGAACGCACCGCCCGGCAACTGGACCAGCCGGCCAGCAAACCAGCAGACCTGGAGACAAAGTGAAATCGAAAATCGAAAATCGAAAATCGAAAATCCCCTGCCCCCTCATCCTCGCCTCCGCCTCCCCGCGCCGCGCCCAGCTCCTCCGCGACGCCGGCATTACGTTTCAGGTCATCGTCTCCCCCGCCCATGAACTAGAACAAAAGCCGTCAGGCATTTCCGTGGAGCTTTGGCCGATGTGCCTGGCCTACATGAAGGCCACCGCCGTTCAGGCTCAAATCGAAAATCGAAAATCGAAAATCGAAAATCCCCTCATCCTCGCCGCCGACACCATCGTCGTCGCCGGCACCCCCCCGCATGAACGCATCCTCAACAAAGCCCGCGACCGCGCCCACGCCCGCCGCATGCTCACCTCCCTCCTGGGCCAAACCCACCGCGTCATCACGGGGATTTGCCTGCTCCGGGGCGAGCGCATCCGCCTCGCCTCCGCCCAGGCCCTCTGCCGCATCAAAAATGTCTCCCCCGCCTGGCTCGAAAAATACCTTGACTCGGGCCTCTGGCAAGGCAAGGCCGGCGCTTACGGCATCCAGGATCCGGAAGGCGGGGTGTACGACCCCTTCGTCGATCTGGTCCAAGGCGAGTGTACCACGGTTGTCGGCCTCCCCATGCCTCTCGTACAATCCGAACTCGCCTCCTTCCTAAAGGACTAACCATGCCCACGCCCTTCCGCCGCTTTTCATTGGTCATTGTTCATTGGTCATTGATCCTTTGCCTGCTCCCCGGCTGCACCGCCGACACATCACCGGCCTCCAAACCGGCCCCCGCCAAGCCCGCTTTTCCCACCGCCACCGCCCCCGTCACCTTCGACACCACCACCATGACCCTCAAAGGCAAACCTTTCGCCATGGAGGTCGCCCAAACCGAAGCCCAAACCGCCCGCGGCCTGATGTACCGCGATTCCCTCCCCGAAGACCACGGCATGCTCTTCGTCATGCCCGAGGAAAAAATCTGGGATTTCTGGATGCATGAAACACGCATTCCCCTGGATATCATCTTCCTGGATAAATCGGGCAAAGTGCTCGAAATCCACAACCGCATCCCGATGGACGAAACCGGTCGCGGCCCCGCCTCGCCCAACCTCTATGTCATCGAACTCAATCTGGGAATGGCCGGTAAAATCGGCCTCCAGAAGGGTGATATCGTCGAAATTCCCAAGAAATACATAAAGAACTAAAGACCACCCCTTTCTCTCCCGACAAGTAAACCGGAACGAGCAAATTTTGCGCGTTCGGGCGTTGGCGGAGTTTCTCCAAAAACGCTCTGCCATCAGCCCGTCCCATACAAGGCGGGCCGTCAACACTGAGAGAGAGGCATATGGTCGCTTGTCCCCCCACCATGCCGCGCATTCTGGTCATCGCCGATCAGGAACCGCCCCCCCCGCAGGAAGCCTCGGGGCTGGGGCATCTGCTGGCCAGTTCCGACTACCGTTTCATCATCGCTTCGATGAAAGACGCCCCGGCCAAGATCGCCCACCATGAACCCGCCGCCGCCATCCTCCTGACGCCCCACACCTACTTCAACGGCCACCAGAAACACCTGACGCACGTGCTCGATGAACTGGTCACCCGGCACATTGGCGGCATCATGATGGCCTTCAACCCCGAGGATCTGGAACTCGCCCAGCGCCTCTGCACCACCGACGGCCTGATGGCCGTGCCGCTGGGGTGCAATCCGGATGAACTCCAGGGCCGCATCGCCGGCCTGGCCGCCGCCCGCCCGATCATCGAGCAACTCCAGCGCGAAAACGCCATGCTGCGCAGGTTTGAAACCGGCGTCAGCCGCCAGATGACCCAGATTGACGAGGAGATGCGCCTCGCCGCGCGCCTGCAAGTCGATTTCCTGCCCCGCGTCCTTCCCGAAATGAACAACGTCTCCTTCAGCATCTTCTTCCGCCCCGCCTCCTACGTCTCGGGCGACATCTACGACGTGGCGCGCCTCGATGAGGATCATGTCGGCTTCTTCGTCGCCGATGCCGTCGGTCATGGCATGCCCGCGGCACTGCTGACCATCTTCCTCAAGCGCACCCTGCGGACCAAGGAACTCACCAAAAATGGCTATCGCCTGATCCTCCCCGATGAGGCCCTGGAACACCTCAACAACGAGCTGGTGGGCCAGAAGCTCTCGCAGTGCCAGTTCGTCACCATGGTCTATGCGATCCTGAACACCAAGACGCATACGCTCCAGTGGTCGCGCGCGGGGCATCCCTCGCCCCTGCTGCTCAAAACCAACGGCACGGCGGAGGAAATCGAGGCCGACGGCGCGCTGCTGGGCGTCTTTGCCGACGAAAAATATCCCATGCAAACCGTGCAACTCGCCCCCGGCGATTCGATCCTCATGTACTCCGACGGCTTTGAATCCGCCTTCACCGACCCCGCCGGCCTCATTAACGACCGCTATCGCCTGGAATTCTCCCGCCTGGCCGGCGCCAAACCCAAGGACCGCTTCGCCGCCATGGTCGCCGCCCTCGACCAGCAGGAAGGCTCCCTCCACCAGCGCGATGATCTGACAGCACTCCTGATGACCATCGCCCCGTGACGCGGGGGTAAGGCGTCTATGCCAGAACCCCCAATGAAGCCTTGTCCACTCTCACCCCAACCGTTACGCTAACCGCGATGGGCGTCAGTCTGCGCATCCAATCGCTCGAAAAATCCTTCACCGGCGTTCGCGTTCTCGATGCCGTGGACTTTGACCTGCGCGGCGGGGAAGTCCATACCCTCATGGGCGAAAACGGTGCCGGCAAAAGCACCCTCATGAAAATCATCGCCGGCGTACATCAGCCGGACCGCGGGACGATCTGGCTGGATGACCAGGCCGTCAGCCTCGCCTCGCCGCATGCCGCCCTGCGCCAAGGGATCGCCCTGATCCACCAGGAACCGCTGAGTTTCCCGGACCTGTCGGTGGCGGAGAACATTTTCATCGGGCGGGGCATGCCCAAAAATCGCGCGGGGCTGCTGGATTGGTCCACCATGCACCGCCGGGCGCGCGAACTGCTCGCGGCGCTGGGCGTCGATCTTGATCCCAAGGCCAAGGTCCGCGGCCTGTCGGTGGCGCTCCAGCAGATGGTGGAACTGGCCGCGGCGCTCTCCCAGCAGGCGCGCATCCTGCTGATGGATGAGCCCACCGCGGCGCTCACGCCACGCGAGGTGGAGGACCTCTTCCGCATCGTGCGGCAGTTGCGCGACCAGCAATGCGCCATTGTCTTCATCAGCCACCGCCTGCCGGAAGTCTTCGGCATCTCGGATCGCATCACGGTGCTGCGCGACGGCCAATGCGTGGGGACGCGCACGGTGAGCCAAACCACGCCCGAGGAAATTATCCGCATGATGGTTGGACGCGACCTGGGGCAGCTTTATGAACGAGCCGCCGTCCCGGCCGGCAAATCCCTGTTGAGCGTCGCGGGATTTTCGCGCCGGGGCTGTTTCCAGGATATCTCGTTTGAACTCCGGGCCGGCGAAATCGTCGGGCTGGCGGGATTGGTCGGCGCGGGCCGCACCGATGTGGGCCAGGCGCTCTTCGGGATCGCTCCGGCCGACCAGGGCATTATTTTGCGCAACAGCCGCCCGGCCCACATCCGCTCGCCGCAGGATGCCGCCGGATACAAGATCGCCTACGTGCCGGAGGATCGGCAGCGGCACGGCCTGTTTCCGCCGATGAGCATCGCCGCCAACATAGCCATGGCGGACCTGCCAAGTGTCTCACGCCTTAGTTGGCTCTCCTCCACGCGCCAGCATGATTTGGCGGAGACCTGGCGCGACAAACTCGGCATCCGCCTGCGCCATGTCGAGCAGCCCGCCCGTGAACTCTCCGGCGGCAATCAGCAGAAGGTCGTCCTCGCCAAATGGCTGCAAACCGGCCCCGAAGTGCTCATCCTCGACGAGCCGACCCGCGGCATTGACGTAGGCGCCAAGGCCGAGGTCCACCGCCTCATGGCCGACCTCGCCCGCCAGGGCAAGGCCATCCTCATGATCTCCTCCGACCTGCCGGAAGTGCTGGCGATGAGCGACCGCGTCCTGGTCATGCGCGAAGGCCGCCTCACCGGAGAATTCGACCGCGCGCAGGCCACGCAGGAGAACATCATGGCGGCGGCCACCGGGCAGGGGCAGACCGCGGCGCCGGCCTCGGCGCGCCGCAAGGCCGGCACCTCGGCGGCCGCCAAATGGATGCGCTTCCGGGAACTGGGGATTGCCGTGGTGGTCCTATTGGTGGTTGTGATCGCGTCGATCATGGAGCCGCGTTTTCTTTCGCCGGAGAGCCTCCGCAGCGTGCTGAACTACATCCCGTTGATCGTCGTTATCGCCATGGGCCAGATGATGGTGATCGTCACGCGGAATATCGACTTGTCCGTCGGATCGGTGCTGGGCTTGGCCGCGATTGTCGTGGGGAACCTGTTCATCACCTATCCGGACATGCCCCTTGTAGTGGCCGCGCTGCTGGCGGCACTCATCGGGGGGGCGCTGGGCTTGTTCAACGGCGTGCTGGTGGCCTTTTTAAGGATGCCCTCCATCATCGCCACCTTGGGCACCCTGACGGCCTGCCGCGGGCTGATCTTCATCTACAGCCACGGCAAACAAGTCGATCCCGACAAGATTCCCGCCGCCCTGGTGCGACTCTCCCAAACCTCCCCGGTGGGCATTCCCTGGATCGTCATCTACGCCGCCGTGATCGCCGTCATCACCGCCCTGTGGCTGCGCTACACGCGCACCGGGCGCGAAATCTTCGCGGTCGGCTCCAACCCGCCGGCCGCCGTACTCCGGGGCATCAACGTCCGCCGCATCCTGCTGCTGGTCTTCACGATCACCGGCGCCTGCTCCGGATTTGCCGGCATCCTGTATGCGTCCCGCTTCGGCTATGTCAATCCCAACGAGCCCAAGGCGATGGAACTCATCGTCATCTCCGCCGTCGTGATCGGCGGGACCAACGTCTTCGGCGGCTCGGGCTCGGTTCTGGGTACGGTGCTTGGATGCCTGCTCCTGGGCCTGATCTATGTGGCGCTGCCGATGATCGGCGTCTCCACGTTCTGGCAGTTGGCCGTCTACGGCCTGGCCATCCTGCTGGCCGCCACCACGGATACGCTGATCCAGCGGCGTTCCGGCCTTGCCGCGGAGGCCGTATGACGCTTCCGGAACAGCCTCACGCCACCCCCTTGCCATACGCGCCGAGTGCGCGCGCCCGCGGAAGCCGGGCCGTCGCGCTGCTGATCACTCCCGAGGCCGTCGCGGTCCTGCTGCTGCTCGGGGCGTTTGTCGCCGGGGCCTTCGTGCCGGATTTCCTCGACGCCCGTTACCTCATCAACTCCACCTCGCTGTACATGGAAATCGCGCTCATGGCCCTGGCCATGACCTTCGTCATCATCAGCGGCAACATCGACCTGTCCATCGCCGCTAACCTCGCGCTGACCGGCGTCCTGTGCGCCGAACTGTATACCCGCTGCCACGTCCCCATGGCCCTGGTCGTCCTGGCGGCCCCGCTGATCGGCGCGGCGCTGGGCCTGTTCAACGGCCTGTTGATCACGCGCCTGCGCCTGCCTTCCCTAACGGTGACCCTGGGCACGTTGGCGCTCTATCGCGGCCTGGCCCAGGTGCTGATCGGCGATGATGCCCTGCGCGGCTTTCCTCAGTGGTTCCTCAACATCGACCAGCGCCGCGTCGCCGGCTGGGTGCCCCTGCCACTCATCATTTTTCTCACCCTCGCCGCCCTCTGCGGCATCGTATTGCACAAGACCACCTTCGGGCGGGGCCTCTACGCCCTGGGCGTCAATGAGCCGGCGGCGCGCTTCTCGGGCATCCGCACCAACGCCATCAAGCTGGTCGTGTTTACCATGGCTGGCGCCTTTGCCGGACTGGCCTCAATGCTCATGGCCTCGCGGCTCAATGCCGTCCAATACAATCTCGCCGACGGGGATGAACTGGCGGTGATCACCGCCGTCGTGCTGGGGGGCACGGACATCTTCGGCGGACGCGGCACCATCCCCGGCACGATGATCGCGGTGTTCCTCCTGGGCATCATCAGCCGCGCTATGGGCGTGGCCAATATCCTCCCCGGATACCAACTGGCGGTCACCGGTTCCCTTTTGATCTTCGCCGTCGTACTATGCCGCCTGCTGACGGTCATCCACACAAAACGGCAACCCTAGCAAGGAGAATCGCACATGGGTAAGTGGCTAACGCTCATCCTCCTCCTGTCCTGCCTGCTGACCCTGAGCGGCTGCGGGCGTGATTCGGGCAAAACCCGCATCGTCTTCATCCCCAAGAATGACGGCAACCCCTATTTCGACACAATTGCCGAAGGCTTCAAGAAGGCCGCCGGCGAATACAACGCCGATTTCAACAATGTTCCCCCCGCCAAAGGCGACGCCACCAGCCAAATCCCGATCATCAAGGACCAGATACAGCGCGGCATCCAGGTGCTGGCGATCATCCCCAACTCGCCCGACACGCTCAATGCCGCCCTCCAGGAAGCCCGGGACAAGGGCATTATCGTCATTACGCTCGATGCCGACCTGACCGGCCACGAGCAATACCGCGATGCGGCGGTCTGGGCGGTGGAGGCCAAGGCGGTGGGCGAGAGCCAGGTGGAGTTGATGGGTTCGCTGATCGGCTACAACGGTAAGTTTGCCATCCTGAGCGCCACCACCGACGCGCCCAATCAGAACGTGTGGATCGCCGTGATGAAAGACACCCTGAAAACCAATCCCAAGTACAAGGACATGCAACTGGTGGACATTGTCTATGGCAACGACGACCCGCAGAAATGCCTGACCGAAAGCGAGGCCCTGCTCAATAAATATCAGGATCTCAAGGGGATTCTCTCCCCGACCACGGTGGGCATCGTGGGCGCGGCCCAAGCCGTGCAGTCCGCCCATAAGGCAGACAAAGTGATGGTGACGGGTCTGGGCACGCCCAACCAGATGCGCCGGTTCGTCAAGGACGGGGTGGTCAAGGCGTTCGGCCTGTGGAGCCCGTTTGACCAGGGATATCTGGCGGGTCAGGTGGCCTGCCAGTTGGTCAATAAAACGCTCAAGCCCGCCGCGGGGGTGACGTTCAAGGCGGGCACCCTGGGCGATCGCACCTTCAAGGACAAGAACATCGTCATCACCGACCAGCCGACGGTCTTCACCGCCGACAACATTGATAAATACAATTTCTAGACTGTTCACAGTTGGCCGCAGTGGAAACGCCCAAGTGCTTCCAGGCGCAAAAAGAGCCGCGGCACCCCTGCGGATGCCGCGGATCGTCTGCGATTTTGTCAGCACACCAGCTTATCCACCGAGGATCGCATCCTTGGCGGCCTTGGCGACGCGGAACTTCACCACGCGCTTGGCCTTGATCTGGATCACTTCGCCCGTCTTGGGATTGCGCCCCAGACGCGCCTTGCGGTTCTTGAGCTCAATCTTGCCCAGACCCGGCAAGGTGAACTTGTTCTTGGCTTCCTTGTAAGCCAGGCAGACCAGCGCATCGATGATGGCCGCGGCCTGTTTCTTGGAGACGTCGGTGCCCAGGGCCTTGCCGGAAATCTCGGCTACCTTGGCGATCGTGGCGGACTTCGTGAGGGACTTGGCCATGAAAATTCTCCTTTAACACATGGCGGAATATTGGATGGACGTCGGTCCGGCGATCACAAGCCGGTTTAGAAGTGCCGCATCCATGCCAGAACATCCCATAAAATAAGGCTTTTTGGCCAATGTGCAAGGGTTTAGGTCCGATTTTGTTGATTTTTTCGGGTTTTTACGCTCCCAAGTGCGTCCCAGAGCCGGATTTACGTGATTTTTCAAGAGTTTCCGGGAATCTCACGAATTCCGGCACTGGCGGCGCCTTCCGCTCCACCCACGCCCCCGGCGGT
>CAIPTQ010000274.1 GCA_903868035.1 uncultured Phycisphaerales bacterium | reverse complement strand
CCGGCATCACCCCCGCCACCCTGCGCCTCCTCCACATCGGCTCCATCATCTACTCCGCCCTCTACCTCATCGAAGGCCTCGGCCTGATGTTCGATAAAAAATGGGCCGAATGGATGGTCGTCGTCACCACCACCATGTTCCTCCCCCTCGAAATCTACGAAATCTGCCGCGAACTCACCTGGCCCCGCTGCCTCCTCTTCGCCGCGAACCTCCTCATCGCCCTCTACCTCCTCTGGCGCCTCCACCGCCAGGCCATAATCAAACGCGAACGCGCCCAACATCCCAAGCTGGCGCCCTAATAATGCCCTCAAGCCCAGGGATTACAATCCCTGGGCCTACGCGCGCGCTCTGATGCTGCGTGTGCTTCACTTGGGTTCCGTTTCACCCCGCGCGCTTCAACCCCGCCACCATAAACCGCGCGATCAGCTCCGACCGTTTCACGCCCCGCTTCCGCGCCAACGCATCGGCCTCCCGCAACACGCCCCGCTCCAGCGAAATGCTGATCTTCCTGGCCCCCTGCCCGATCCGCGGCCGGCCCCGCCGCAGCACACGCTCCTCCGCGCGTTCCCCCGCCGTCATCCGCCGGCCCTTCGCCAACGCCTGCGGCGCGTCGAATTCCCGCGTGGCCTCCGCCAATTCGGCCGCACTCATGTCATCCGGATGCTTCACCGCGAGCTTGGTGTCTTGTGATGAATTTCCCCTCACGGAGCCCCACCCTTCTTCGGCCACTTGGTCCCGCTGGGCAGCGTGAACTTGATCCGCCCCGCAATCGCCTCGATCTGCAAATATTGCCGCACGAAGTTCGCCACCGCCGGATCCTGCTGCCGGTTGAAAAAGCCGGTGTCGAGCTGCGCCTTGAAGTCCTCGCCGTTCGTCGGCAGCATCCGGATCGCCTTCATCGGATATATCTTCAGCAGGTTTTCATTCGCCAGCGTCGCCGTGCTCGGTGCCTTGGCGCCCGCCGGGTCCGGCAGCGCGAATGCCGTCTTCACAAAATCCCGGATCAACATCACTTCCACCGGCGCCGTGTTTTCATCCCGGTTGAAATCCTTCGGATTCCGCACCCGTGATTGATACTGCTGCGCCACCGCCTCCAGATCCCCCGTCTTGGGCAGGGCCTCCTGAATCGCGCTCAGCGTCTTGTTATACGCCGCCAGCTTCCGGCAGTCCTCCACCACCTGCCCGCGCACCTCGTTCTCCGACTCCGGCACGCGGCTGGGCTCGCACTCCGTCACCCGGAACAGATACATGTTCCCCTCCGGATCCGTCACCTCCGGGCACTCATGCCCCAACTGCAACCCCATCCGCCCCAGCGGCTGGGTCCGCGCTTCCCGCAGGATATCCTCGTCCGTCGGCGCGTGCCCCAGATCCTTCGTCAGCCGTTCGACAATCCCCGGCTTGGCCAGTTCGAGGATGTTCGTCGCCAGCGTCGGAAAATCATAAATTATCCCCTGCGTGGTCGTGGAAATGCCATGGCCGATCCCCGGCAGGTTCAGCAATTCCCCGGCGCTCAAAAACGCCGTCCCCGTCGTCCCGCGCACCGGCGTGTAACTGCCGAAACCCAGGCCCCGCATCCACCGCTGCCACCCGGGAATCCTGCCCGTCCCCAGCGTCGTGTCCTTCTCGAAACCCTCCGCCAGCTTTTGATAATCCACCCAGTTGGCCCGTTCCGGCGTCGTCGCCCGCCACGGCATGTCGGCCTTGGTCCGCGCCTGCTCGACCAGTTTCCTCAGCAGCGCCGTGGCCCGCAAATCCAGTTGCTCGTTGATGTACGGCGCCTTCACCGCCGGATCGTCCCAGTCGGCCAATATCTCCTGCGCGCTCCGCGTGGCCGGCTTGCTCGCCGCCTGCGTGGCCGGCTCCGTCGCCGGCTGCGTGGCCCCGGGTGCCGCCACCGCCAGGGAGTTCGCCGCCGCCGCCGCGGGAGCCGCTGGCCGCTCCCGGAACTTGTACGGATCGTCCTTGAACGCCCTGATCGCCGCCTCCACGTCCGCCGCCGTCGCCTCCAGCCGCCCCCGCAGCGGGGCGCGGGGGAACAGCAGATATTCCACCTTCACCCGGTCCGGCAGCTTGTACCCGAACGGATACCGATGCCCGTTGATTTCCGCCGGCAGCTTCGGCAGCCCGTTGCCGTGCAGGTCATACCCCGGCGTCAGCAGCGTCTGGAACTGCCGCCCGCCCCCGCTCAGTTGCACGCATGTCATGGGCGAGCTTTGTATCCGGCCCTGATCGTCCTTGAAGGCCTCGCCCTGGTACAGGATGCGCTTGATCGTGCTGCCGTCCCATGGCACCTTCTTCCCCACCCGCACCGTCACCGCCTCGTCCACGTAGCCGGGATAGCCGAACAACGCATACTTCCCGTCCGCATCCACGTTGATGTCCAGGAGATACGGCGGGTACTCCGGCGGCAGTATCGGCGTCCGGATCACATTCTTGTACAATTCAAACTGCGCCGTGACCTGCTCGGCCGTGATTTGCTCCGCCGGTATCTTGGCCCAGTCCCGCACGGCGTCCACCGGCACATAATTGACCTGCACATGCCGCAATTCCCGGTCCGCCAGCAGTTCCTTCATGGAAATCGGCTGCGCAAAGGTCTGCAGAAAATTCACGTAATGAATCACCGTGAACATCCGCGACACGGCCTCCACCAGCCGCGCCCGGTTGGTCTTCAGCTCTTCGAGCTTCACGTCCACATCGAACAGCTCGCTTTTGTTCCGGGCCAGGGCCTTCACCGCCGCGTCCGCCATCCGGTACGCCTCCTCCTGCGACAGGTTGACCATCGTGTAGCGGGATGCCTCCTGCGAAAGCACATACCAATACATCCCGGCCTGGCTTTCATCCCCGCTGCCCAGTTCCACCCAGGTCATGCCGTAGTATTCCAGCATGCGCATCGTACGCAGCAGCCCCAAATCACTCTTGTAGCCGTCAATTTCATCCATCGTCACCTTCGCGCCGTCCAGATACCCGGCGGCCGTCTTCCGCTGTTCGTCGCGCGATTTCGTGTTGCTGCCCATCATGGCGAACGACAACATCAGCCCGATGCTGATAATGGTCATGATGATCTTGCCGTGTTTTCGGAAAAGTTCTTTCACGAGAATGACTCCGCGGAGGTTTTGTCAGGAACCCCATAACATAAGGTAATTCCCGCGCAGGGGAAAGCGATACCCAGGAGATTCCCAATGTGCCGTTCGGCGTTCCGCCTTTAGTAGGCGGACGTGTGGCCTGCGCATGGCATCGGCATGGTGTTTCTGGGGCGCGGGAATCAATCCGCGCGCGATCCTTCATGGTGCCAGTGGTGTTGGCGACGAGGCTCAGTATGCATTCCAATATCACAAAAATGTAAATAACCTTCCTAACTACGGACTGCCGTTTTTGACAATCACTTATGCGAATCTGCCATCGCGGCAGTGACAACCAACCCCAATCAACCTCCACCAATAAAACGTAACTCATTACCCATACAAATCTTACACACCTATGCCACCCCCATCCTCGTTCGTGGCGCGCTTCTTGCACTTCCCCTCCCGCCCCCGGGTGGTGGTACCGGCAGTTTCTTTCTGCCCAAGGCCCGGAACCGCAGATTTTTCACATTCAGGTCGAATCCGTAAGGAGCAACGTCCATGGCAGTCAAGCAGATCACGTTCGATGAATCCGCTCGCAAATCCCTCCTCGCCGGCATCACCAAGCTCTCCGCCGCCGTCAAATCCACCCTCGGGCCCCGCGGCCGCAATGCCGTCCTCGACAAAGGCTGGGGCGCCCCCACCGTCACCAAGGACGGCGTCACCGTCGCCGAGGAAATCGAACTCACCGATAAATTTGAAAACGTCGGTGCCCAACTCGTCAAGGAAGCCGCCTTCAAAACCTCCGACGTCGCCGGCGACGGCACCACCACCGCCACCGTCCTCGCCGAGGCCCTCTATAAGGAGGGCTACCGCAACCTCGCCGCCGGGGCCGACGCCATGGCCCTCGCCCGCGGCATCAACCAGGCCGTCGCCGCCGTCGTCGAAAACCTCAAAAAGCTCAGCAAACCCCTCAACGTCGCCGACAAAAACGAAATCGCCAACGTCGCCGCCGTCTCCGCCAACAACGACCGCGACATCGGCAACATCATGGCCGACGCCTTCCAGAAGGTCGGCAAGGACGGCGTCATCACCGTCGAAGAAGGCAAATCCCTCGAAACCTACGTCAACGTCGTCGAAGGCATGCAGTTCGACCGCGGCGTCCTCACCCCCAACTTCATCACCAACCAGGACGCCATGACCGTCGAACT
>CAIPTQ010000273.1 GCA_903868035.1 uncultured Phycisphaerales bacterium | reverse complement strand
CCGCATCCAGGGGCGCTCGGCCTATCAATTCATCGCACAGAGCCTCGCCTGCACGTTCAAACGCCTCCCCACGCCTCAGCTATTACCTGCGGGGCCTTGAGAAGTGTGAAGGGTTACGAATATGCAGAACAACAATATTGTCGTTTCCATAATATATTTTCAGATCTCCGCTCATCGCATACTGTTTCTTAAAAAGCAATACCAAAGGCGACGCCGAAGCTTTTGAAAGCACTTTCAATACTTTCCCACGTATAGGATCTAACAGTTCAACCGGAGAATCTTCAGTTCCGTCACCCCAGCGTTGGACATATTCTACTTTAATAACGTGTTCGGCGTCGATTCTCAACGAGTCCCCACAACACCATATATACAGAACTATCGTGATCGTTGCGACAGCAAAGAGTGCAATATACTTTTTATAACGTTTATACATTATTCACCATGTTAAGGATATTCTCTATAATTCTCAGTAGTTATTGTTATATTTCTATACCACCATTCATGGTTATTGTGTGGCGATTGTATCACTAACATATCAAGTAGTGACACTGGACAATCTATTCCTGGTATTTCTTCAGGCCCCTCCCATGCCGAAGTAAGTATACTTACATGCCTGTCATCGATATAATAATATTTATCATTGGGTTTTGTGTGATCCAAACCGTGCCATAATACTTTTGCGACAACAGTTGAGCAATTATTGCCGAATGTGTCAAATGATACTTTGCCTGAACGCATATCCGCTTGTATTGCTTTCCACTCTCTATCCATTGCACTCGCATCCACACCCCAAATCGCTATTATCCGACCTGGTTTGCCGCCTTCCGCATCGCAATCCATCATGTAATTATGGGGTACTGCAAAGGGTTTTACACTACTCCCATTAGGCCAAAAACTCACATAACCCGATACTAAACCATCAGAGTATTCCATTGCTGCATGGCCTGCATTCTTGTAAGGCACATAATTCCATACATATATTATAGCATGCGATGTCATGCCCTGGAATGCAAGCTCTTGAAATTCAACAAATTCTCCGAGCCCTTCAAATTCTTCTTCAGAAATGCTTTGTCTATTTAATGTATAGCTATTCGATTGCAGAGCATGCATAATCGTATCTTCTGGATATTGGTAAAATAGTATTGATATAAAGCTACTGAAAGAAGGTAATTGATCAACAGAAGTAGAAAACACGCTATTGAATATCATTGTGTTAATGTCAATGGAATAATTCGCCATGTCCGTCGGATTGACTTGATTAACCGGTTCGGCATTGAATTTGTCGTCGAGGATATTGATCGAATCCAATCCATCCGGATCAAACCGGTTCACAGGATCGTTGTGGTCAATCACCTTCGCTGCATTTTGCCCGCCGTGTTCGCCGCTGGGGTCGCGTTGCATCCAGCGTTCGCCCAGCGTCGTGCGAGGGCCAATGGTGTAGATGCCGTCGTTGATGGTTGTGCCGGAGTCATCGGTCGCGTCCAACTGGTACGCCGTCTGCCAGCGGAACGGGTTGATGAGGCCGTTGCCGGTGATCGTCACCTGGCCGTAGGCCTGGTAGGTGTAGGTCGCGGTGACGGCACCCGTGGCCTGATTGATGAGGCCGGCGACGTCACTGTGGGCGTTGAAATAGGGGATGTAGACGGCATCGACAGTGCCGTTCTCGTTGTAGGTCGTGATCGACAACAACCCGCCAACGCCGCGATACTTCGTGGGATCCCACTGGTACGACTTGGTCATCTTGCCGGTGTCCGCGTCAACCTCGGCAATGATGTTCCAGCCATCGTACAGGAATTGCGTGACCTGGAATGGCGTCACGTCCCAACTGTTTATCGTGGTGTTCCACGAATACAGCGCCTCTCCGGTGCGGCGGCTCATGAAGTCGTAAGTATAGACGGACTTGGACCGGGCGTGGTCCGTGGGCGCGGCGGAGGTCAGGCGGTCCAGCGAATCGTAGGTGTAATCGAAGGTGTAGGTCTGCGTGAGATTGCCGCGGGCGTCGTACGCCAGCGCGTGGCTGTTGTCGTCGGCGGTGTACTCGTTCATGATGTTGGTGGTCAGGTCGGTGCGGTTGCCCAGGGCGTCGAACGCCCAGGTCTGGCTGGCCAGGGTGGTGTGGCTCTCGGTGCTGCCGTAGACGCCGGAGTAGGTGGACATGGCCGTGAGTTGGTTCTGGCCGTCGTAGGCGTAGGTGATGTAGAAGGTTTCGGTGCCGGCAGTGTCCAGCAGGCGCGTCACCTGCTTGCGGGAGATTTGGTCCATGTGCGCGCCGGAGGCGGGATAAGTGTAATCCTCCTGCTCGATGATGGTACTGCCGCGCGTGGTCACGATGCTCTCCAGTTTGCCGGTGGTGGCATTATAATGCTTCGTGGTGCCCCGGTCATCCCCGGCAAGTGGTGCCGACGCCCCCGTCGGCCGTTACCCGTGGCCAAACGCCCGCCGCCGTCATCGCCGCAGGCGCCGCACACCCGCGGCAGCGGCGCGGGCAACCGGCGTTTCTGGTTTGGCGACACCCGCGTCCGCCCCTATTATAGTCCCGGCGCGGATCGACCGATAACAAAGGCATGGGCGGCGGCCTGACGCCCCGCCCGGTTCCCTGGAGTACCCGTGAGCAAACGCACCCTCGGCAACCTTCTGGCCACACTCGCGGGCGTCCTCGTCGCCGCCGCCACCATGTACATCTCCTACACCAAGCTCAAGCAGCCCCAAATCCCGCTCGACTGGGCCGCCCTGGCCTTCTCCGGCCTGATCACCGGTCTGCTCGCTTTTTTCATCGTCTGGGGGCACTTTCAGAAAGATCCCGCGCCGGACAAGAACGATCATCCCTAGGCCACCCATAAACCTTGATTTCCACCTGCGGAATCACCGGCGTCTGCCGCCGGGGTCGGGCCGCAGGTAAAATATCGCCGCATTTTTCCGGGATTTCTGTAAGAATGTGCCTGCTCACGCGACTGCTATTGGTCCAGACACGCAAGGAACATTCCGCTCATGGATCAGCCCCGCGACATCATCCGGCGACATGGTCCCATGGTCTGGCGGACCGTCTGCCGCCTGGCCGGTCCGGGACGCGAGGCGGACGCTGCCGATTGCTTCCAGGAGGTGTTTGTGGCGGCTCTGGAGGCGGCCCGGCGCGGCGCCGGGAAGGAGCCGGTGCGGAATTGGGAGGCCATGCTCCGCCGGATCGCCACGGTCAAGGCGCTGGACCTGCTCCGGCGGCGCATCCGCGAACGTGGGAGATTCGCCGGTGACTCCGCCGTCGAGGATTTGCGGGGCGCGGACGCGCCGCCGGAGCAGGCCCTCCAGCGGCAGGAACTCGCCGAGGAACTCCGGGCGGCCCTCACGCGGCTGCCGGCGGAGCAGGCCGAGGCCTTCTGCCTGCGGCATGTCGAGGATATGAGTTACGAAGACATCGCGGCGCATACGGGCGTGACGCCCAATGCGGTGGGCGTCCTGCTCCATCGCGCCAAAGAGCGCTTGCGGGAACTGCTGCATGTGGCAAAACGTGATGAGGTGACACATGAATAATCATGCCCATTCGGATGACCGCCTGGATGCCGCGCTGGCGGCGTTGCGGCAATCCGCTCCCGCCGCGGGGCCGGCGGAAACATTGTTGAAAATGACCATGGCACGGGTGGGTGCCGGGGAAATGAATATGGGTTCTGCTGACAAAGGATGGTGGACGATGAAGATGGTGCGACGAACGGTATGGGGTACGGGGCTGGCGGCGGCGGCGCTCGCCTTGTTCTGGATGATCTTCGGCATGGGCGGGCGCATGGTCTTCGCGGACGTCGTGGAGCGCGTCAATGCCGCCAAGATGCTGCGCTGCAAGATAAGCACCGATGTGGTCAACACCGGGCAGGGCAAGGTGACGCAGACGGGCACGATCATCATGTCGCAGACCTGGATGATCATGCGGACGGCCAACATGAAGATGATCGTGGACAACGAAAAAAGCCAGATGATCACACTGACGGAAGCGACGAAACAGGCGCTCGTGATGAACCAGAAGAACGCCCCGGCCGCGGCGCCGGTCGTCAACATCCTGGATTCCTTCCGGAAATTTGACGCCCAGGCGAGCACGCCGCTGGGCGATAGGCAGATCGACGGCCAGCCCGCGCGGGGTTTTGAAATCACCCAGGGAAACCAGCATATGAAAGTCTGGGCGGACCTCAAGACGGAGTTGCCGGTGCGCATCGAAATCGCCGGCGCCAATCCCGTCATGCCCGATACGAATGTCACCTTCACGGACTTCGATTGGAACCCCACGGTCACGCCGGAGGAAATCTCGCGGGAGATTCCCAAGGATTACGCGGTGATCAATGCCAACGTGGATGCCTCCAAGCCCACGGAAGCGGATGTCCCGAAAATGCTCTCATCCTGGATCGAGCTCAACGGCGGCAAGTTCCCGGAGACCCTGACCTTCGCGGGCTACGTTCAACTCTCCGCCGCGGATATGGCCCGGCGGCAAGCCGCCGAAACCGCGGGCATGACTCCCGAGCAGAAGAGCCAGTGGCTCCAGAAGATGACCTCCGAGATGATCAACAAGATGATGCCCCTGTCGCGCGGCATCGCCTTTATCGGCGACCCCGCCTCGGGCTCGGACTGGCGCTACGCCGGGAGCGGCGCGGACGTCGGCGCCAAAGGCCGGGCGATTCTCTGGTACAAACCGGCCAATGCCACCGCGTGGCGCGTCTTCGATGCCGACCTGACCGTGCATGATGCCGCGAACGCCCCCGCCGGCGGCACCCCCGTCAGCTTGAGCACCAAGGATATGCTGAATTCGCTGCCAGGCGCAACGCAACCTGCGCTAAGCCGCCCGGTGAAAGAAATTACGCCGGTGCCCACGCCGACACTCCCCCCAACGCCCACGCCGGTTCCGCAGGCGCGGCCGAATCCATAAGGCAAACGATCTCAGTTGAGTCAATGAGGCGGGTTATGCAACCCGCCTTTTTCCAGTCTGCCGCACGTGCTACTACGTCCCCCGCTCCCTGGCCACCGCCCCCCGCACCTCCGTCATCAACTGGTCCACCTTGAAGGGCTTGAACAGCACCGCCGCCAGACCCTCCTGGCTCGCCCGTACGATGGAGTGGCTCGGGTCGTAGCCGAACCCCGTCATCAAAATCACCGGCGCATGGTGGCCGAGTTTCTGGGCGACGGCAAAAATCTCATACCCGTCCTTGTGGGGCATCTTGATGTCGGAAATCACCAGGTCGTACCGCGGATTCGACGCCAGAAACGCGCAGGCCTCCGCCCCGTCCCGCGCCACGTCCACCACGCAGCCGTACCGCCCCAGCAGGTCGGCGATCGTCTGGCGGATGTTCGGCTCGTCATCGGCCACCAGCACGCGCTTGCCGTTCAGCATCGGGTCGGCCTTGTCCGGCGCGGCCGTTCCCAGCAGCGTCTTGGGGCCTTCGGCCACGTCGCGCAGGCTCTGGCGTATCTTGCCCACGTTCTCCACGATCTGGCGCAGCCGCCCCCGCAGCCCCTCGTCGCCCAGGTAATCATCCATCAGCAGCGTCGCCTCGGACGTGATGTCGTTCAGCGGGCCGGTGATTTCCGCGCTCACGTCGCTGGCCAGTTGGCCCGAGGCCGTGAAACGCTCCACCACCAGCAGGTTGAGGATGTTCAGCGCCACCGCCACGTAGCGGCCGAAGATTTCCGCGAACTGCCGGTCGTCCTCCGTGAACGCCGCGGGCTTCTGCGATTCAATGTTGAAGATGCCGATGACCTTGTCGTCCAGCATCAGCGGCACGGTCAGGCTGCTGCGGGCGAGGTTGAGGCCCACCACGTATCGGGGATCCTTGAGGATGTCCGCGCAGATGTAGCTGCGCTTGGTCGAGGCCACGTAGCCGGAGATGCCGTTGCCCTCGGCCTCGGCGAACAGCTCGACCTCCATCGCCTCCGTGGGCATGCCCACGCAGATGACGATCTCCAGCTTGTTGGTTTTGCGGTCCAGCAGCCGGATCGCGAAATGATCGAAGTGCATGAGCTGCCGGCAGAACTTGATGATCTTTTCCTCCAGCAGCTTGAGCCGCTGGCCCACGTCCAGCTTGGCGATGGCCTCGCCTTCCAGCGACGCCAGCGCCCGCCCCGCCTGGTCGATGGCGTCGATCTTCTGCTGCAACCGCCGGCCCCCGGTGGCATCCCAACAGATCGCCACCACCTGCGAAATGTGCTTGCGCCCGTCCACCACCGGCGAGCAGAACACCTCGTAATACTGGTTGTCGTCCAGGCTGAACGAATATTTCCGCGACCGCCCCGCGGCGATCGGCTTGGCCGCCTCCCCCACCCCGCCGCCCACCAGCGCCCCCCCCTGCGGCGGCGACATCTGCGTGGTGAACGTCAGCCACGCCTCGTGGCAGACTTTCTGTATCCGCTCCCGCACCGCCGGGGACCATTGGCGGATGCGGCGGTTGGACCACAGTATCTGCCCCTGGTCGTCCGTGATGCATATCCCCTCGCCGATCGTGTCGAGGATCAACCCGGACTGCTGCGACGCCAGCGCCCGCTCCAGCGGCAGGAAGTTGGCCGAGTCCGACACCACCGCGTCAATGGTCCCCGCGCGCAATTCCTGCAGCGCCTCCTCCATGGTGCGGGCCACGACCACTTCGTGGTGGGATTGGAGCAATTCCAGCAGCGGGGAGGGCGCCGCCCGGTCTTCCGGGCCTGTTAAAACCAGCAGCCTGAGGGTGGTGGTCGCGTCGGGCATCTACAACTTCCTAAAAGCACAGTATAATAATTCCCACCGGGGCCGGGCAATGATTTCCGCCGCCCGAATCAGGGCGAATAACGCCAAATGACGAAAATGCATGAAAATAACCTAAAATAACCGAGAAAATATTGAATCATAATTGACCTGCGCCCCGCAATAAGGTAAAAGTTCCCATACTCGGTCCGCATTTCAGGGTTTAAAAAAGGAGCTATCGCCATTAGCCAGCACGGTTTGCGTTGTAACGAACAAATTCGTCTCTCCCCCGTCCGCCTCATTAACGACTTGAACGAGCAGGTGGGCATCGTCCCCACCATGGAAGCCCTGCGCCTGGCGCGCGAGGCCGGCCTCGATCTGGTCGAAGTCTCGCCGATGGAAAAACCGCCGGTCTGCCGGATCATGGACTACGGCAAATGGAAATATAAACAGAAGAAGAAGGAACAGAAGGCCCATGCCGCCCACGTCACGCAACTCAAGGAGTTGCGGATCAAGTCGGTGCGGATCGACGCCAACGATCAAAACACGAAACTCAACCAGGCCAAGAAGTTCCTGGCCGAGGGGCACAAGGTGCAATTCAACCTGATGTTCCGCGGGCGCGAGATGGCGCATGTGGACATTGGGCGGAAATTGATGGACCAGTTCAAGGCCGACCTGGCCGAAATGTCCAAACCCGAGCGCGAGCCCAAGCTCGAGGGCAAGCGGATGATCATGATCCTCACGCCCAAGGGGCATTGAGCCGCCATCACATTCGGCTTATCTCTCTGACCACTGACCACTGATTTCTTACCACTGCTTACTTCGGCGCCGGTTCCGCCAGGGCCTTGTCCAGGGCGGTGTCAATCTCCTTGGCGGACGCGTCGCCGCCGTAGCCGACAAAAGTGTTTTTCACCGTGCCGTCGCGGCCGACGATGATGGTGGTGGGGATGCCGGTGATGAAGTACGACTTGAGCGCCGTCCCTTTGTCATCCATGAGCACCGTGAAGGTGTAGTTGTTCTGTTTCAAAAATGTATCCACGTCCGGCTTGGCTTCCTGGGCGTTGACGGCCCACACCACCAGGCCCTTGTCGCCCAGCGTCTTGTCGGTGCTGAGCTTCTGCACGTGCGGCAGGCTCAGCCGGCAGGGGGGGCACCAGGTGGCCCAGGTGTCGATGAGCACCACCTTGCCCTTCTGGTCGGCCAGGATGAGATCCTTGCCGTCGATGGTCTTCAGGGCGATGGCGGGCGCCGGTTTGCCCACCAGGGACGCGGGGTCGTTGGCGGCCCTGGCGGTCAAACT
>CAIPTQ010000272.1 GCA_903868035.1 uncultured Phycisphaerales bacterium | reverse complement strand
TGCTCGCGGACTGATATCCCGCGATGTATAAGTCCAGGTAGCCATCGTTATCGTAATCGACCCAAGCGGCGCCGATGGCATGCGTCACGGTGGTCGCGATGGGACCGGTGGTGACGCGCGTAAACGTGCCGTTGGTATTGTTATGGTAGAGCCAAGGCGCGTTCCCGTTGCGGCCGATGAACAAGTCCGGATACCCGTCGTTATCATAGTCCCCCCAGCACACCGAATTCCCGTCCGCCCCCTGGGCCACCGGAGAATTGGTCATCGCCCGGAACGTGCCATCGCGCTCGTTATGGAACAGCAGGTTGGAGCCGTTGGTGCCCGACAACCGATAGCGCGCGACGGCCAGGTCGAGGTAGCCGTCGTTATCGTAGTCCCCCCACCCCGCGCCGATGTAATCGCCGGGGCTCAAGGTCAGCCCGGAGGCGGGACGGAAAGTGCCATCGCCTTGGTTGTGGAGCAGCAGGCCCTGCGGGTCGGTGGCCAGACAGGCCAGAAACGCGTCCAGGTTGCCGTCGTTGTCATAATCGCCCAAGACCGCGTCGATCCCGCGCGGGGACGCACCGGTGAAGGCGGCGGTCGTGACGTCGGCAAAAGCGCCATCACCCAAATTGCGGTAGAGCTGGGGATTGCCCGGGTCCGCCAGCTTGAGCAAATCCAACCCGCCATCGTTGTCAAAATCGCCCCAGGCGCAGCTATAGGAGGCGCCCGAAACTTGGGTCATCGGACTATTCGTCCGGGACGTGAACGAGCCGTCCCCATTGTTGACGAAGAGAAAACCCGGTCCCGCCGCCAACGGCGTCACGTAAAGGTCCGGCCAGCCGTCATGGTTGAAGTCGCCCCAGGCGCCCGCGCCGCAGTTGCCCACGCCGGCCGGCCCGTTGGTCATCTTGCGGAAGTCCGCCCCCGCCTCTTTCATGGCATATTTTATGAGAAAGATGTCATTACCCCCGCCCTGATACGCGCCATAGAGAGAAGCGACCGTGCCTCCGGACTGAAAGAGGTTCCCGCGGGCGTCCATGGCGATCTTCCCCCCGCAAGCGCTCTGCGCGGGAATGATTTCTTTCTTCCAAAGCTCCGTGCCCTGAAGATCGAATTTCCTCACGAAAGCGAGGCACTGCGGATAGCGGCCGCAGCCACTCACGATCACGCCCTTGGGATCCCCGGGCGCCAGCAGCGTTTCCTTGACGCCATCCCACCCGCTGGTGCCGAACTGGCGCTGCCAGAGGACGGCGCCCGTCGGGGAGAGTTTCACCAGCACGGCATCGCCCTGGCCCAATTGCACCCCACCCATATTGCCCAAAGTCGAACCGCCGAGGTAAATATTCGCCTCGTCATCGACCAAAACACACATGGCCACATCCGCGGCCGAGGTGCCGTATTGCTGGCTCCACAGCACATTCCCCGCCGAATCAATCCGGCTCACGAACATGTCCCAATCGCCAAACTTCGCGCTCCCGAGTTTCCCGACCGTTTGGCCGGCCACCAAAATGTTGCCTGCCGCGTCGAACGTCAGGGCGTTGGCGACGTCATCCGAGCTGGTTCCCCATTGCCGGGTCCAGAGCATTTGACCCTCGGGATCGAACTTGCTCAAAAAACAGTCCTGGGCCCCGAACTTGTTCGTCCCCAATTG
>CAIPTQ010000271.1 GCA_903868035.1 uncultured Phycisphaerales bacterium | reverse complement strand
TCAAAGACGCAAACGGCAAAGAAACCACCTCGTCGCTCTTTGCCTGGTTCCAGGGCGTCACCCATGCGGCCACTCCCGAAGGTGCGGCCGCTTACGTCATCACTTTCGGCATGATCCTATACACGATTGGACGCTTCACCGGCGCGCCCCTCTCGCGCGTGATGAAGCCTCACCACATGCTGGTGCTGTATGGGATCCTCAATTCCATCGTCTTGGCGCTCGCCATGGCCAATATCCCGCATGTTTCCTGGATAATCCTCCCCTTCAGTTTCCTCTTCATGTCCATCATGTTCCCCTTCATCTTCGCCATGAGCATCCGCAACCTCGGACCGCGGACCAAAGTCGCCGCCTCCTTCCATGTCATCGCCGTCGGCGCCGCCGGCTCCATCGCGGCGATAGGAATGGGCTATCTCTGGGATACCTACCACAGCGTCGCCCTCTCCTTCAGCATCCCGCTGATCGGCTTCCTCGCGACCGCCGCCTATGGTTTCCTCTATCCCTGCCTCCTCTCATTGTCCACCCTCCTCAATTCGCCCGCCATGGCCGAAGCCCGCGCCCTCGAAACCGCCAAATCCGAGGCCTGATCCCATTCAGGCAATAGAAAAATCAGGCTCCTTGGGTCTCGCGGCCCAGGGAGCCTTTTCTTTGGCGCCATTGCTTGGCCCCTATCCCCTATCCCCTATCCCCTGCCCTTACACCCGCGCCACCAGTTCAAAATTGCAATGCAACAATTCCGCGCCGCCATCAGCCTCCGTTTTCACCGCCCCGCCCGGAATGTACGACAGCAGGATGTGATCGGCCTTCAGGTCCAGGTCCACATATCCCGCCGCCCGCAGCTTTTGCCGGTGCCCTGCGACCAGCTCCTCGGCTTTTCCCGCGCTGATGATGCCCTTGGCCGCCGCCTGCGCCACGTCGATGGGCGTCCAGAGCATCATGTCTTCCACCGCCTCGTCGTCGTCGCGCCCGCGCCAATAGCCATATAACGTGATGTAGTCGTGGTCCCGCGGCAGCACCGGCTTGCCGTCCGGCGCCCGCAAGTCCTGGAACGCCGCGAAGCGCCGCGGGTCGGCGATCACCTCGCCGGCCTGCCCCGGCCCGGTCATGTAGACCGCCCGCGGATACGAGGTCCGCACGCCCTTCCGCGCCATCTCCAGCGCCAAGGCCACCTTCTCAAACGGCGCGTTGTATCCATGCTCTATCTGCGCCCGTGCCGCGGCTGTGCCCTCCTGCCCCGGCCGGCACGTTGGCACATCGCCCACCCGGCTGACCTTCCATACCAGGTGGATTCGATCCTTCGTCTGCACGTAGTACGCCTGCCCCGTGTCCGACAGCACCACCTGCCGCACCCGCCAGCGCTCCGGCAGAAAATATGCGAACAGCTCCGGATCCTTCCCCACCACCCACAACGCCCCGCCCGTGGATTCCGTCCGTCCGTACACATAGTCCACCCCCAGCACCCGCGCCGGATGCAGATGGGGCGGAAATTCCCCCCCCCCCCCCTGTTCGGGCTTGAACCGGTCGCGCTGGCGCACCAGGTAATCCGACCGCGCCGCCCGCTTCACCGCGTCTTCATGCGCGCTGGTCCGCTCCAGCAGTTCGTAGTCCACGATGGCATACGCCACCTTCCCGTCCCGCCGCCGCCGCACCGCCCCGTCGCGGACCCGCGTAATGATATGCACCGGCTTGTGATCGACGACCCGGAACCCCTTCGTCTTGAGTTCCGTTTCCACCATGGCCGTGACTTCCGCCAGGCGCTCTTTCTGCCCCGGGGCCGGGCTGCACTGTTCATATGCCGTGATCACATCCAGGCCGTTGATCCACCCATAAATCAGGATGTACGCCCGCAGAATGTCGATCTCCACCCCCGGCCGCCGGGCGATCCGCGCCAGCACCTTGTCCCGGCTCCGGCCCGTCTGCCACAACTGCATCCGTTCGCTGGGCACGTAGATGCCCAGCGGCTTCTGCGTCCGGATGCGCAGATTGTGCGGCCCGTACTCCCCCCGCCGCAGCTCCTCGACCAGGGCGAATTCCTCGAACGGCGAGTTGAAGTCCGCGTTGATGTTCTGGTAGAGCGTGAACGTGTCCAGCGGCACATCCAGCCCGACCCGGCTCCACTTGATGCACAGCTCGATCGACGGCCGCGGATGCCCCGGCACCGGCTTGGTCGGCAGCCGGTAGACCGTCCCCGTCCCCTGCAAGCGCTGGCGCTTCTGGCCCAGCCACGGCTGCTCGTACCAGTTCTCCGGCAGCAGATGCCGGGAAAAGGGCGCGCCGTAATTCGTCAGGTACAAATCCCCCTTGTCCCCCATGCTCACGTGTACGTAATCCACCCCCAGTATCCGCAGGAACGACGTCCCCGGCGGAAACTTCCGCAGGTCGATGCGCGGTTGAAAATGCGACCCCTGGGCCTCGCCCGACGGTCCCGTTGCGCTAGCTGTCATCATGTCTCCTTGGGTCCGCAATCGCCGGCGATCATACCATGGGGCGCCCAGCCGCGTTCACTTCGCCGCGTTACTTCGCCGCCGTGGTGATGGTCTGCTTCTCTACGGTGTGCGTCTTGACCGCAAACGCCGCATCCTCCGCCTTGCCCGCCACGCGCCGCGTCTCCGTCGCCACCGTGTCGGCCACCATCTCCTCCTCCCGCGGCGGCAGCGCCGCATCCAGCGGATACAGCAGGCTCATCCGGGTCGTGAGACTCTGCCGCTCGATCATCTCCCCGGTGGTTTTCCGCAAGCGATCCTGCCCGCCGTACGCCATCTCCACCGTCATCCGCAGCCCCTCCCCGGTCCCCGCCTGCTCCCGGCCCACCAGCGTCACCTTGCCCTTTACCGTCGCCGCATCCACCCGAAACGCGACATTGGAATCAATCTGCGACACCGACACCGCATCCACCGCCCACGTCTCCCCCGCCTTCCGCGGCGACTTGGAGCCGTGGCTGACCTCGTCGAGCTGGTACTCCAGCGGATGTACGTGCTTGAGTACGACCCGGGCCTCCTCGCTGATCTCGCCCCCGCCCCGGACGGCCATGGATACATCCATGCTGTCGGTTTGCAGCCCGATGACCTTCCCCGCGGGCACCAATTCCTGGGTGTCCTTCAGCGAGATGAACTTGCCCACGGTGATCCACAGGGCCGTCTCGCCCCGATAGTTGACCTCGACCACTTCCACCCGGCAGGTGAGATCGGCCTTGATAGTCTGTTCTTTGACTGCCCCGACGACCGCCGCCGGCGCTGCCCCCGTTGCCGGTCTCGATGCCGTGGCCGGCGCACCTGCCGTCGCTGGCGCGGCCGCCGTGCCCCCACGTGCCGCCGTCGTCAGCGGCATGGCTGTCTCCGTGCGGGTCTGCTCGAATACCAGATGCACATCAAACACCTCCCCCGCGCGGGCCGCACGGTGAACCTTGATCGGATACGCCTCCTCCGCGCCCCGCGCCGCTGCGCCCAGGCTCAGCGCCAGTACGATTGCCAGCAGGCGATGGCCGCGCAGGCCCATGGTCTCTCCAGTGCAACAACATCAACCGGCGGCACGGGAGCCCATGGCGCCGGGTTTGCCCTCCCCGGGCTTGAGTTCCGGCCGGCCGATGGCGTGATAGTATAACCCCGCGTCCGAAACTTTCTTGGAGGCCAGGCAATTCCGCCCGTCAAAGATGTGCTTGCCCCGCATCACCGCGGCGATCTTGTGCCAGTCCTGCGTGATGAACTCATTCCACTCCGTCACCAGGGCCACCGCATCGACCCCCTGCGTCGCCTCCAGCACCGATTTGCAGAACATCACCTTGGCCGCCCTGGCCCCCAGGTACTTGCGGGCGTTGTCCATGGCCTGGGGGTCAAACGTACGCACCGCCACGCCCGCCTCCAATAGCGCGCCGATGACCTCCAGCGCCGCCGCCTCGCGGATGTCGTCCGTGTCGCTCTTGAAGGCCAGCCCCCACACCGCCACGGCCGGATGGGCCGTCTCCTTGACCGCGTCGATGACGCGCTGGGCGAAGGCCCGTTTCTGCCGGATGTTCGCCGCTTCGATGCCCGCCAGCAGCAGCGGCTCGATGCCGATGGTTTTCATCTGGTGGACCAGGGCCTGCACATCCTTGGGGAAGCACGACCCGCCGTAGCCCACGCCGGCCTTGAGGAACGCCGGCCCGATGCGCTGGTCGGTGCCGATGCCCACCCGCACCGATTCGATGTCCGCCCCGATCGCCTGGGCCAGCAGCGAGATTTCATTGATGAAGCTGATCCGCATCGCCAGCATGGCGTTGGCCGCGAATTTGGTCAGTTCCGCCGACTCGCGCGACATCTGGAAAATTTCGTACCCCTTGTCGATCAGCGGCTGATAGATTTCCCGTAGCGTCGCCAGCCCGTCGTCGGTGCCCGCGCCGAACACAATCCGGTCCGGCTGCATGAAGTCCTGGATGGCGGTGCCTTCGCGGAGGAATTCCGGGTTGTTCACCACTTCGATCCGGTGCATGCTGATCCGGCTCACCAGCGCCTGCACCTTCGAGCCTGTCCCCGGCGTCACGGTTGATTTGACCACCAGCGTCTTGGGGCCGTTGGCCGCCTGGGCGCACATCTCGGCGGCGGCGAAAAGATAGGAGAGGTCATAGCCGCCTTCCTTGGCCGGCGGCGTGCCCACGGCAATGAACACCGTCTGGGCCTCGCGCGTGGCTCTGGCCGTATCGGTGTCAAAGGAAAGCCGCCCGTTGGCCACCTCGTTCTTGATCAGTTCCGAAAGCCCCGGCTCGTAGATCGGCACGATCCCCTGGCGCAGCGATTTCACCCGCTCCACGTCCACGTCCACGGCCAGAACCCGGTGCCCCAGCGCCGCCAGACACGTGCCGGAGACCAGACCCACGTAGCCACAACCAATAACGGCAATATCCATGAAGACCCCTTGAGGGAAAAGAGCATTGTATACCTATGTCGGCTAAATCGCCGGGGGGGCTTTGGAGGTTACCGGGCATAGGGTGTGATGAACTCTTGCGGCAGCAGCTCGAATTCAAAGCTCGCCATGCCGGTATTTAGGTGTCTGGATGAGGGAAGGGATTTATTGGTAATTGGCGATTACGTCAACTACCATTGTCATCCCACGCGGGAATTCTCACATAGGTGCTTTTATGAAAATCATCCCCCTCTCCATAACCCTCGCCACCCTCACCTTGGCCCTCGCCGTCCACGCCCAATACACCCCGGGCACCGGCGGCACATACATCCCGCCCTCCACCCCCTACGTCCCCGGGCCTACCCGGCCGCTCGGCCCCACCGGTCCCACACCCCCCAGCTACACCTGGGAAGTCCCCGCGCAAGCCCAACCCATCCAGCCTCAGCCCATCTACCAGCCCCAGCCCGTCCTCATCGGCCAGCCGACTTCCGTCTTGCCGGCCGCACAGCCCGAGTTGGTCCGCATTGCGTCCCCGCAACAGTCGTATGTGCCGCAGTTGTCCGAAGCCCAGATGGCCGACCTCACCGCCTCCATCGCACTCTATCCCGACGTGGTCCTGGCGGTCATGTTCCCCTCCACCACCTACATCGAGGAACTCACCTATGCCGACCGCTGGCAGGAACAGCATCCCGGCGCCGACGAACGCACCATCGCCAGCCTGCCCCTGGATGATTCCGTCAAGGCCATGATGCACTATCCCAGCGTCCTGGACCTCATGATCAATCATCTCGACTGGACGCAGGCCGTGGGCATCGCTTTTGTCTATCAGCGGCAGAACCTTTTTGAATCCGTGCAGCGCTGGCGCGCCACCGCCGTCTCCAACGGCTACCTCTACAGCACCCAGCAGCAGGATGTCATGCAGCAGGGCACCGTGATCCTGATCCAGCCGCCGGCCCGCACCCAGGTGGTCTATGTCCCCGTCTATGACCCCGCCGTCGTCTATGTGCGCCCGCGCCCCCAACAGCCCCCGCTCCGGAACGTGATCACCTTCGGCGGCAGTGGTTTTTCGCTCTCCTTTGCCCTCAACGATGTGGACTGGCGCGATCATGAGGTGCGCATCCCCCGCCATGACGACCCGCGCGGCGGTCCCCCTGATCGCGGCGGCCCGACGCCTCCCCCCGACCGCGGCGGCCCCCCCGACCGGGGCGGCACCGACCGCGGCGGCCGTGGTCCCGCCCCGGACACCAGAACCATCTTCGTCCCCAATAATCCCAAGCCCGGCCTGGCCTATCCGCTGAAAGTCGTCACCCCGCAGCCGGATAAAAAAGTAATCACCCTCCCGCCCCCCAGCGCCACCCCCAACCCCGGCCGCGGTCCGTCCGGCTCGGGAACACCAGGACGTGGCACCACCGGCGGCACTTCCGGCCGCGGCCCCGGCGGCGCGGACAACAATCCCAATACCCCGTGGTGAGATGGAGCCGCGGTAGATGGAACCGCGGTAGATGGAACCGCGGCAACGGCTGCCCGCTCCGATTCAGGTAACGAACCCGCGGTAAATGGAACCGCGGTAAATGCGGTAAATGGAGCCGCGGAAGCGGCGGCGCGAAAGTAGCCCATGACAAGCCCGCAGGCGCCGTCATGGGTTTGTTCGCCCCGCATTGTGTCAAGCCGCGGTAGCGGCGCGGGAACCGCACCTTGCCGTACCATCTCCATTCCCCCGCCACGCACGATGACCAAATTCGGAACCATACATTCTCGTGGCGGCACGGTTTATGCGCCCCGAGACCTTGCTATCAGGCTGCGAATGGCATTGATCACCAAGGTCATCAGTCCGCGCAGTATCAGCCCCGCGCCCACCAGCATGGGTCCATACGCGACCACCGTGATCCCCAAATCCCATTTCAATGTCCCTCGTAGTTGGGCGGTGTCAAAATATGGGTGAATGACGCCATTATTCACTCCAAATATCGTCCGCTGTTCCCATTTGGCCGTCAGCACCGGCACTTCGAAAATGGCCCGGCGTCTGGGCCTGCGGATTGCCCGGAACAAACTCGATTGGCGTGCCAAAGCCATCGAGGACTTTGGTATTATCCCCGCTTCCCGACAATTTCAATTTGTTTATCTGCGCTGCTGTTTTCCGGCAATTCCGCAGTGCCTGGACCCATGTCGTCGCCGGGGCGGCATTGGTGGCCGTCGTAATAGGTGGATTTCCATCTGCCTCGTATTCCCGCATCATCTCGCAAAGTGCCTTTAACTCCACTCTCGTCTGACTTTCAGCCGGCCCCCGTCGTGGACCTCCACCTATGGCGAAAATAATGGCCATGAGGATGATGATAATCGCCAGCACAAACATGAGTTGAATGATTGTAAATCCACGCCGCTTCATACAAGGCAGGATACCGCATTCATCCAACAGATCAAACAAACGCCCTACGCATGACCTACCTGCGATTACCACACAAGCCATCCAATTCACGCGTTTTCCCGGTACTCAAACACCTCATCCACCCGGCACCCAAACGCCCGCGCCAGGCGGAACGCCAGCGCCAGCGACGGTCTGTATTTCCCCGCCTCCAGCGCGATGATCGTCTGCCGCGTCACCTCGACCCGCCGCGCCAGTTCCTCCTGCGTCATCTCCCCATGGTCGAAGCGCAGCCGCCGAATGCTGTTGCCGATCTCAGCTTTCTCTAAATTTGAGTTTTTATTCGCCGACTAATCCAACTCCTCCGCCTCCAGCCCGATGTTCTTCTCCCCCGCCGCCCGCTTCTGGTGGTACTTCTTCAGCCACGTCTCCCAGCTTCTGCCCGCCGCCGTGTCGCGGCCGCTGAACGCCAATCCGGCGATCTGGTCGTAGGCGATGCGCAGTTTTTCCCGCCGGTCCTTGGGGACAATCCGCACGGCACATTCGGCGAGCGTCGCCCCGGCGCGGCGGTCGAAGATGTACCCTTCAATCACCGTGCCGTCCTTTTGGGTGATGGTCACATCGCCGCGGTAGTCAAAGGCCTTCTCCATGGCCGCCCGCACTTCCTCCTCCGTCGCCAGGGCCGGAGTCCACCCCTCAAATTTCTCGTGAACCGCGCCCGGGGCATGGTCATCGGGGTTCCGGGGTGGGGCCGGGTGTTCCTGGGTCATAACATCCTCGTACGCAAACCGTCGATTGCGCCCCGCTTGCCTGCGGCAAGGCGGCGCCACGCCACGGGACTCCCGGGGGCTTGTGGAGTATGATAGCCGTGGAAAGGCCGCTTATGGAATCACCCCTGAAGGGAAAGTTCTCATCGCCTCGGAGAACCTGCTGGACCCGAACTTCGCGCATGCCGTGGTGCTCATCGTCCAGCATGATGAAAACGGCGCCATGGGGCTGATCATCAACCGGGCTTTGGAGACCACCGTGCGCGAGGCCTGGTCGCAGGTGTCCAGCGTGCCCTATCAGAATGACGATCCCTTGTACCAGGGCGGCCCGTGCGAAGGGCCGCTCCTCGTGCTGCACCGCAGCGCGGCCCAGGGGCAGATGGAGATTGTGGATGGGATATGGCTTTCGACGGATGCCGATGCCGTCAAGGCGATTGTGGACGAGGTGGTGGACCCGGTGAAGTTTTTCGTGGGGTATGCCGGCTGGACGGGCATGCAGTTGGAGACCGAACTGGCGGAAGGCGCCTGGCAGGTGGCGGAGATCGATTCGTCGCTGCTGCTCTCCACGCCCCAGGGGTTGTGGGAGGAATTGCGGGACGCCGCCCGGCGGGCGCTCCACGGCCACCTGCGCCCGGCGATTGATCCCCGCCTCATCCCGCCCGATCCCTCGGTGAACTGATTTGGGTGTGCCCTCTTTTGTGGCAGGCGGCCCCGGGGATATATTTCCGGAGGTGGGAGATGAATAGCCGCCCCGTCAATTCCCCGCCGTCGCCGCCGCCGCCGCATCCGCGTCGTCCGCCGCCGGTTCCGCCGGCGCCATCTCCACGGGCCGGAGCTTCTGGGGATCCCACGCTTCGCCGAACTTCCCCAGCAGCCCCGCTATATTATTCGGCGCATCGGCCTCGCCCGCCTCGCCCCAGTTAAACAGCAGCATTTCCGTCCGCTCCGCGCGGCCCTTGGTCTCCCACAGCAGCGCCTCGTAGATCATCCGCTGCAACGCCGGATTCTTCGCCGGCGGCACGTTCCCCGCCGCCGCCGGCAGCCGCGCCGACACCTCCGCCGGCACGTTCATGTGCAGCAGCGCCAGCTTTTTGTCGTTCACCTTCGCCAGGGACTCCAGCGACGTAAGCGAACAATCCCACGCCACCCGCATATCATGCACGGTCACATCCGCCGGGGCGTCCGGCAGCCGCCGCGCCAGGGGCAACGGCCCCACGACGCCCACAAGGTCCGCCATTTTCCACAGGTCGATCGCGAAGATCACCTGCGGACGGGCGGCCAGGATGATCCGGCCCTTGAACACCAGGCGTGCGTCCTCCAGCCGGGCCTGCCAATAGGCCGCTTCCGGCGCCGCGCCCCAGTCCGACGCGCACAGGTATTCCACCCCGGCCTGCTGGGCCATGACCGCCGCCTTGTGCAGTCCCTGCGGATATGGGTCCTCCGCGCCCCCGGCCCCGGCGCCCAGCATCGGCGGCAGCAGCGCCACTTGAAGATGATGCGCCTGCGCCACCTTCACCGCGTCCGCGAGCGCCTTGTCCGTCAGGCCCGCGTCGCACGATATGCCCAGGGTCGTCGCATATGCCGCCTCCCACTCCTTGAGCATGGCCTCCGTGGGCGGCCGCCCCGCCCGCACGGCAAACCCCCGTTGGGCCGGCGCATCGCCCACGCCGGTGATCAGGGGCGGACCCTCGCTCTTCGTAAACCCGAGCTTCGGCGCGGTCAACCACAGGTAGGTCTTGCCGATGCCCACGCCCACGGCCAGGCACACCACGAGAAAGAAGATGGTTTTAATGTGTGTCATGGAGGATAGCGTACCGGGAAGCGGGCCAAGCGTACAGGGTTGGAAGTACGGGCGTAAAACCAGCGCCCGGCACACGACTTGATGTGCGTGTTCCACCGGGCTGTTGGGGCCGAGGGCGCTGCTTTCCGCGTCCCGCTGCTTCCCGCGCTCCACTCACCCGCCGCGGCCCCCAGCGCCCCCGGCACCGCCGCGATATCCCGGTTGTCCCGGTATATTCGGCTGCCCGGGTATCACCGGCTGCCCGGGTATCACTCCGCCCGCGCCCCCTGCGCCTCGTCCTCCCGTACCCCCCGCGCCCCCCGCGCCCCGCCCTCCGGTGCCCCCCGCGCCCGCCCCGGGCGTGGGCGTGGGCATCGGGATCACCACCACCTGCGGCGGACGCGCCACGTTCTGCAGACCCTTCGGCAGCACCACTGTCGGCAGGGTGATCGGCGGCACACCCGCCAGGTCCACCACATCCACCTTCCCCAGGAGCATTTCCGACTGATACCCGCCGATGCAGAATTTTGTCTTCGTCGGCAGCGGCTTGGGATCCTTGTACGTCAGGATCGGCAGTTCATCCACCGCCACCAGGATCGAGCCGTCCTGGTTCACGATCGAAATGATCATGCCTTCGTCCGGCGGCGGGAGCATCTGCCGGGCCACGGCGGTGGCCGAGCCTTCGCGGAACAGCGCGATGCCGCTGTCCGACCAGCGGAGTTCATAACCCTTGGGCGCGGGCGGCGCGACGCCCGCATCGTCGGTCGCGAAACGCACCACCATTTGATTCCGCTGCAGCACCGAGCCGCCGGGCGCCGTCACCGCGGCGATCATGCAGGGGATGTTGAGTTGAAACGACGCCGGCAGCGTGCGCTTGCTCGACAGCAGGTAGTTGCCGCCCTTGTTGTTCAGCAGCATCAGCGGCTTTTTCTCGGTGACCGTGCCCGCCTCGACTTTCCAGCCCGCCGCCGTGGCCTCCACCACGTCCAGCAGGGGGTTGTTGGTCGCGCCCAGCGGCCCCGGCTCGGGCTTGCTCAGCGCCAGGTTTGCCGGCTTGCTGACCCGGTCCCCCGTCGTCTGCACCTGGCTCAGATACAGCGCAAAGCCGATGTTGTCGAGATCCGCCTTCTTGGCCGTGATGATGCCCAGCCCTTCGCCGGCGACGTTCAGCAGCGGGCCGCCGGAATTGCCCGGATTCACCGTCGTGTCCGTCTGGCAATACGAGATGTTGTCGATTTTCCGGGTGGAAGTGGAGACCGTGCCCTTGGTGAACGACAGCGAGGGGTGGTCTTCCTGCACCGCCGGGAAACCCATCGCCGCCACGGTGGCGCCCAGGTCCGCCTTGCCGTAGTTCAGGGGCAGGGCGCGGAACGCGCCGTACGCGGGCTTGGCCGCGATCTTGAGCACCGCGAAATCCAGCGGGTCATATTCCGGCGCGGCGTAGACCACTTCCGCCCGGAAGAATTCCAGCGTGTCGGGATCCTTCGCCGATTGCACGCCCACGACCACGATCGGCGGCGGCGGCGGCGTGGGCCGCGCTGAGACCGCCGGGGTGCCCCGGGCCGGCGCGGT
>CAIPTQ010000270.1 GCA_903868035.1 uncultured Phycisphaerales bacterium | reverse complement strand
TGTCGGCGACGATCAATGGCGGGACGGGCGCGGTGTCGCTGCTGGCGCCGGTGAATGCGTCCAATGGGTTCTTCAGTTCATCCAACGGGTTGTTTACGCTGGGCACGGGCAGTCCGATCACCACGTCGAACGCCAGCGTGACGATCAATCACAGCAATGGCTTGATAACACTGGCCAGCTCGATTGCCGCGGGCACGGGTTCGGTCAGCCTGACAGGCGCGGGCGTCAATCAGACCGGCGGCATTATGACGGCGGGGACGCTGACGCTGGCGGGCACCGGCACATTCACCCTGCCGTCGGCGAATCAGGTCGGCACGCTGTCGGCGAACATTTCCGGTTCGCTGCTGCTGACCAACGCCACGGCGCTGAGCGTGACGGGAATCAACACCAATAACAACCCGTTGACGCTGACGGTCAACACGGGTGATCTGACGTTCAACGGCACATCCAGCGCGTCGGCGATCGTGCTGACGGCGGCGAATGTCCATGTCAATGGGGCGATGACCGGCTCCTTGCTGACGGTGGCCAGCGGGCTGACCACGACCGCGGTGGTCACGATCACGGGGGCCGCCACGGTTAACGGCAGTGCCAGCCTCGGCGCGCTGTTCACGAGCACCACCAGTTCGATCAATGTCACGGGCACCGTCAGTGGCATCGGGTCCATAGTAGCCCTGGGCAATGTGACGGTGGGCGGCGGCTTCTCGGCCAGCGGCGGCATCAATGCCACCGGGTCGATTGTGATCACCGGACCGGTCACCATGACCTCCGGGGCCAATCTATCCGCGGGCACGTTGTCGTCGATCACCCTGGCGGGCGGAGCGAACATGACCGGGAACCTATATGCCGGCACGACCATTGTGTCCGGCGGGATCGGGTCCGCCATGACCGCCATCAACGGCAATGTGCTGGCTGGCGGCTCGATCACCTTCACCGGGCCGCTGAGCCTGACGGGCAATATGGCGTCCACCGGCGGCGGCGTGCTGGTGCAGGGGAATGCCGCGGTCAGCGGCAACATGTCGGCGCTCACGAACCTGACGTTCGCCGGCACGGCCAGCCTGGCGGGCAATGCCACGGCGGGTGGGGCGATCTCGATTGCGGGTCTCCTGACATTGGCCGGCGGCACGACGCTGCAAACGACCGGCACCGGGGGCATCATGCTGGCCAACATCGTCGGGGCCGGCCAGAATTTGACGCTCATCTCCTCCGCGACGGCGTCCGACGTGACGTCGCCGAGCATCCAGGTGGGGGCGGTCGGATTTTACGGGACGGAGATTGGCGATCTGGTGATCCGTGCCGACGGCCTGGTGATTTTGGGCGGCACGATGTACGTCAACAGCGTGCGGTTCGCGTCCGCCGCCAATGGGACGCGGTCGTTGTCGGACCACGCGACGGTCATCAATAACGGCGACCTGATCATCGTGGCCAACAACACGGTGGAGTTCACCGAGAACGAAAAACTGACGGTCTATGATGCCTCGAAGAACGACGTGACGTTCGCCGATCCGACCACGCAGGCCTCGCTGCTGATCTGGGCCAAGAATGGGGGCAATGCGCCCACGGCCGTGCGGCTGGGCGACGTGAACACGGAAGGCCACCTGGTGGTGGTGGCGGGCACGACGCCCCGCGGCACGATCACGCTGCAGAACCGGATCCCCGGTGCGGTGGCGGGAGGTTCGCTGCCGCAGGACACGGGCGCGGACATCTTCGCCCTGGGCCTGGGCACCTTTGTGCTGCCGGCGCCGCTGGCCGGCTATGCGACGGTGAATCCGGTCTCGTTCCTCGGGTATATCCATGTGGTTGGCCCCGGGACTCCGCCCGCGGGGTATGTCCCGCAGAAGTTCCGGTTCGGGGTGCCTAACGCGGCGCATGCCACCCAGTGGTTCCCGAACATCACCGGGGCGAACATTTCCAATGATTTGTTGTTTATGAGCCAGAGTCCGCTGCCGTCGCTGACGGAGTTTGTGGACCCGGGCAGTCCGTTGCCGCCGCTGACGGTGGTGCGGAACGTGCGGGACATCCTGGTGAACGGGAACATCCCGGTGCCCCAGCGCGCCCCGAACATGGACATGCCGCCCAACGCGCCGGAGGTGGGGCAGGCGATTTCGGGCGCGATGCTGGAATACCTGAAAGACATCGGGATTTACGCCCGGGACATGGATACCAGCGAGTTGCTGGAACTGCTGCTGGGCCGGGGCCTGTATGACGATGTGCCCCAGGCGCTGGATCCAGGCCCGGAACAATTTAGGGTGGTCGTCAACCGTCTGCCGTATTCGCCGATTATGTCGGTGCTCGATGCGGCGCGGAAACTGATGTACAAGCTCGATGAAAATGGCAATATCGTGATGGAGAATGGCAAAAAAGTATATGCTTACATGGATGTGTCCAAGGTGATCGAAGAGGCGTGGGCGATCGATCGGGCGGCCAATAACCAGGCCGCCCCGGCGGACTTCCGCGGCTATCTCGAGGCCCATGAAAAGGATAATCCCAAGCTGGCCCAGGCGCTGGATTATCTGAACCAGATTCGCGACCTGCTCCAGCAGGTCAAGCTGCTCACGCTGACGTCGATCGAATACAATGGTTCGCGGAATATGATCCTTTCCCGCTTCCGCGCCAGCATTGCCGTGGACACCTTCACGCAGATGATTGAAGGCCCCAGCACGCGCGCGGTCAACAACGTGGCCGTCACCCCGGCGCCGCCGGCGGCCGCGCCCAAATAAACCGGCTCCGGCGTGGATTGGAGGACGCATGAGCGTGATCGATGTGGATGCCCTGCTGAAGGAGATTTCAGCCGACGCGCCGGCGGGCGCGGACGTGGAGTTCGACCCGGCCTATTTTGCGCTCGAAAAACTGGCGCAGGGCACGCCCGAATCGGTGATGGGCGACGAGGTCAAGCCCGGCGAGGAGCCGGAGTTCCCCGAGGTCAAAAAGGCCGCGCTGGAGCTTTTCGAAAAAACCCGCGACCTACGGGTGGCCATGATCCTGACGACGGCGCTGCTGAAGGTGGACGGCCTGGCCGGGTTCCGCGACGGCGTGGCGCTGGTCAAGGGGTTCATCGCGCAGCTCTGGGACCAGTTCCATCCCAAGCTGGATCCGACGGACAACAACGACCCGATGATCCGGGTGAACATCCTCAAGGGGTTCGACGGCGACGGCTCGGCGGCGGACATCTGCAAGTTCAAGCTGCGCGTGCGCGAGGCTGTGCTCACCGATTCCAAGCGGGTGGGGCGCTTCAGCTACCGCGATATTCAGATCGCCAAGGGCGAGGTGCCGCCGCCCCCGGCCAAGGAAGGCCAGCAGGCCGCGCCGCCGCCGGACATGAAGCTCATCGAGGCGGCATTCGAGGACACCGCCGTGGAGCATCTCCAGGCGCTGCAGGCGACCGTGGGGGAGATTATTGATTTATTAACCGGCGTGGACGCGGCCCTGACGGAAAAAATCGGGGCCGGACAGGGTCCGGACATGACCGGCCTGAAGGACGTGCTGCAACTGCTGCAGGGGGTGGTGCAGGAACAACTGGCCAAGCGGGGCATCGGGGAGGCGCCCGCCGCGGCGGACGGGGCGGCGGCGGAAGCCGGCGGAGGCGGGGGCGGTCCGGCGCGGTCCGGCGGGGGGGTGGCGCTGACCGGTGAAATCGCCAGCCGCTCGGATGTAATCCGCGTGCTGGACAAGATTTGCGAGTATTACGCGCAGTATGAGCCGACCAGCCCGGTGCCGATTTTCATGCAGCGGGCCAAGCGTCTGGTGACGATGAACTTTGTGGATTTGATCAAGGATCTGGCGCCGGAGGCAATGGCCAGGATCGACGTGTTCACCGGGACTCCCGGAGACGGATCGACAGGGACCCCCGGATAAATAGTGGACGGTTTCGTCCGAAATGGCCGGCGGAGCCGCCATTAAAAAATGTGTGGGAAATTCTCGTTGCTCAAGTGGGAAACCGTAACTAGAATAGCCACGTACAACCATGTGCCACCGCACATGCATTTCCGTTAATGGGTCGCAGAGTTTTTTTACAAGGAGCCGTTATGGCTAAAGCCAGCAGTCAAAAGTTCATTGCGCGCAACCGAGCGCCACGCGTGCAAATCGAGTACGATGTGGAAATCTACGGCGCGCAGAAGAAAATCAACCTCCCCTTCGTCATGGGCGTCATGGCGGACCTGTCGGGGAATCCCAAGGAGCCCCTGCCCGGCGTGGAGCAGCGGAAGTTCCTCGAGATCGACGCCGACAACTTCGACGACCGCCTCAAGAGCATGAAGCCGCGCGTCGCCTTCCAGGTGCCCAACAAGCTCACCGGCCAGGGCAACCTCCCCGTCGAAATCACCTTTGAGAGCATGGATGATTTCTCCCCGGCCGCCGTGGCCCGGAAGGTCGAACCCCTGCGCAAACTGCTCGAAGCCCGAACGCAATTGTCAAACCTGCTGACCTATATGGACGGCAAGGCCAAAGCGGAAGATTTGATCGCCAAGGCGCTGCAGGATCCCACGATGCTGCAAGCCCTGGCTTCCACCCCCAAGCAAGGAGCATAACACATGTCAGAACAAGCCAAACAGGAGGCGCCGCAGGGCGCAACCGAGGAAATCAGCGAGTTTGAAAAACTCCTCGAACGGGATTTCAAGCCGCAGGGCGACGGCGCCCGCGAGGACATCAAGAACGCCGTGCGCACCCTGGCCGAGCAGGCCCTGGCCAGCACGACCCTGGTGTCGGATGACGCGATCAAAACCATCCAGGCGATCATCGCCGCCATTGACGCCAAGCTCACCGAGCAGGTCAATGAGATTCTTCACCATGAGGCCTTCCGCACCCTCGAAGGCACCTGGCGCGGGCTCAACTACCTGATCAACAACACTGAGACCGACGAAACGCTCAAGATTCGCGTCATGAACATCTCCAAAAAGGACGTCAGCAAGACGCTCAAGAAGTTCAAGGGCGTCGCCTGGGACCAAAGCCCGCTCTTCAAGCAGATCTACGAATCTGAATTCGGCACGATCGGCGGCGAACCTTTCGGCTGCCTCGTGGGCGACTTCTCGTTCGACCACACCGCGCCGGACGTCGAAATCCTCCAAGGCATCGCCCAGATCGCCGCGGCCGCCCACGCGCCCTTCATCTCGGGCGCCGCGCCTAAGCTGATGAACATGGATTCCTGGCGCGAACTGTCCGATCCGCGCGATCTGACCAAAATCTTCCAGACGCCCGACTACGCCCCCTGGCGCAGCCTGCGCGAATCGGAAGATTCCCGCTACATCGGCCTGGCCATGCCGCGCTATCTGGCCCGTATTCCTTACGGCTCCAAGACCAACCCGGTCGAGGATTTCGCGTTTGAAGAAGACACCGGCAATGCCGACCACAACAAATACGTGTGGACCAACGCAGCCTTCGCAATGGCGGTGAACGTCAACCGCTCCTACAAAATGTACGGCTGGTGTACCCGCATCCGTGGCGTGGAATCCGGCGGCGTTGTCGAAGGCCTCCCCTGCCACACGTTCCCGACCGACGACGGCGGCGTGGACATGAAGTGCCCGACCGAAATCGCCATCACCGACCGCCGCGAGGCGGAACTGGCCAAGAACGGCCTGATGCCCCTGCTGCATCGCAAAGGCACGGATATGGCGGTGTTCATCGGCGCGCAGTCCCTGCAGAAGCCCCAGGAATACTCCGATCCGGACGCCACCGCGAATGCGAACCTCGCGGCCCGCTTGCCTTATCTGTTTGCGACGTGCCGTTTCGCCCACTATCTCAAGTGCATGGTGCGCGACCAGATCGGGACGTTCAAGGAACGCGGCGACATGGAGAAATACCTCAACACATGGATCAGCCAGTATGTCGAGCCGGACCCCGCCCGCGCCTCCGACGAAGCCAAGGCCCGCCGCCCGCTGGCCTCCGCCGAAATCAAGGTCGAGGAAGTCGAAGGGAATCCCGGGTATTACTCAAGCAAGTTTTTCCTCCGGCCCCACTATCAACTCGAAGGTTTAACCGTATCGTTGCGGCTGGTGTCCAAGCTGCCGTCGGCCAAGGCCGGCTGATGAAAATCCGTTGCGGGGACGGCGTTCGTCTGCCGCTTATTCAGGTATCCCGGCACGAACGAACCCCGGAACCCGCTAAAATCAAGCTCACGTGTTGTGGGCTTACAAAAAACCATCTCAAGGAGATCACTCATGGCCATCGTCAGTAACGTAGACGCATTCCTCCTCATCACGGACCAGTCCGGCGACATCAAAGGCGAGTCCAAGGACGACAAGCATGCCGCTCTGATTCAAATTCAGAATTTCAGCTTCGGCGTGGAAATGGCCGCCAGCGCGTCCATTGGCACGGGCCTCGGCGCCGGCAAGGCCATCGGAAAGCATTTTGAATTTGAAGTCAGCAACTCGACCGCCTCGCCCATCCTCTTCCAGCACTGCTGCGATGGCCACCACTGCAAGAGCGCCACGCTCTACATCCGCAAGGCCGGCGGCACCCCGCAGGACTACTACGTCTGGAAGTTCAAGGAACTGGTGATCACCAAGTTCGAACTCACGTGCAGCGATGACATCGTCGAAAAGATCGCCTTCGCTTACACCGGGATCTATTGCGAATACAAGCCGCAGAAGTCGGATGGTTCGCTCGACTCGGCCCTCAAGGGCGGTTGGGATGTCAAGCTCAACAAGGTCTGGGGCGGCAGCTAAGCCTCCCGCGCGTCGAAGTCAATGCCCCGTTGACCGTACACTCCCCGTGTACGGTCAACGGTCTTTCGGGACACGCCGTAACCCACACCGCGTAGTGAAGGATGGTGCGCCATGCCGGCTGATTTCTACCTGGAAATCGTTACCAAAAAGGGGGGCAAGGTCAAGGGCGAGACCCTCTCGGAGGCCTGCCCCGACCAGATCGATGTGACGAAATTCACCATCGGTCTGGCCGCGCCGACCGATTTTGACAACCAGTCCACCGGGCGGGTGCAGCTCGAACACGCGGAGTTCGAGTTTCCCAGCAGCACCGCCACCACGCCCCTGTTCCACACCCTCTGCAGCAACGACGTCATCAAGACCGCGACGCTGACCTGCCGCAAGGCCGGCGGCAAAGGCAAGGAACAAACCTATCTGCAATGGCGTTTTCATGACGCCAAGCTGGTCTCCTTCAAGATGATCGGCGAGAAAGAGGAAACCAACGACACGATCAAGATTTCCTACGCGGGTATCGAGGTCGCCTATCGCCAGCAGAAGCAGGATGGTTCGTTTGCCACGGCGCTGACGGCTTTTTATGATTCGGGCGCCAACACCATGTCCAAGCCGACCCTGACCTGATCCCCGCATGCCACGAAAGGAATACGATGACCGCCAAGGAACTGCTCCAGCAAGGCAAAGTCGAAGAGGCCCTGGCGGCCCTGACCAATGAGGTGCGCGCCGCGCCCAACGACGGCAAGCTCCGCGTCTTCCTGTTTCAACTGCTCGCCGTCATGGGCCAGTGGGAACGCGCCGCCAACCAGCTCCAGGTCTGCAACGACCAGGATCCCAAGACCCTGCTCATGGCCCAGGTCTGCGGCCCGGCGCTCGCGGCGGAAAACCTGCGGGCCGACATCTTCGCCGGCACCCGCACGCCCCTGCTCCTCGGCGAGCCGGAGGAATGGATCGGCACGCTCGTGCAGGCCAACAAGCATTTCGCCGACGGCCAGTATGCCGCCGCCACCGAACTCCGTCAGAAAGCCTTTGACGCGGCGCCCGCGACCGGCGGCGCCATCAACGGCAAGCCCTTTGAATGGATCGCCGACGCCGACCAGCGCTTCGGCCCCATGCTCGAAGCCATCGTCGATGGCAAATATTATTGGGTGCCCTTCAGCCGCATTAAGCAGATCACCATCGATCCCCCGTCGGACCTGCGCGACCTCGTGTGGCTCCCGGCGGTTCTCACGCTGTCGGCGGGGGCACAAAAGGTGGCCCTGCTGCCCGTGCGCTATCCGGGCACCGAGAAGACCGGCGACGGCCCGGCGCTCCTGGCGCGCAAGACCGACTGGGTCGAGCGGGGGGACATCACCGTGGGCGTGGGCCAGCGCCTGCTGGCGACCGACGCCGCGGAAGTGCCGCTGCTGGAGGTGCGGACGATCACGCTCAACACCGCCGCCCCGGCGCCGGCCCCGGCGGCCCAGACTGCGGAGGGCTGACATGGCCGACCTGAATCCGCGCGACCGGTTGCAGCCGTTTCTGCTGGATCGGCTGACGGATGACACGCCCGGCGCCCTCAAGGAATCCCGGGAAAAAAGCGTCATGTCGCCCCAGCAGCTTAAGACCGCCCTCCTGCGGGACTTGGCGCGCCTGCTCAACACCCCCGCCCCCATCGCCAGCGAGGGCATCGCCGATTTCCCCAATGTCGCCTCCTCCGTGCTCAACTTCGGCGTGCCCGACCTCACCGGCACGACGGCCTCCGGCGTCGGGGCCACCGCCCTGGAACGCGACATCCTCCGGGCGATCCAGAACTTCGAGCCGCGCCTCGAAAAACGCACCGTGTCGGTGCATATGTTGTCCGAGGAGGACGTCGGACCCAACACCCTGGCGCTGGAGATTCGCGGGCAGGTCATCGCCAACCCCCTGCCCGAATCGCTGTATCTGAAAACCTCGGTGGACCTGGAGACCGGTCAGATTGATGTGAAGGACCGTCCCAATGGATAGGCGACTGCTGCGCTATTACGACCTGGAGTTGCAGCACCTGCGCAACATGGGGGTGGAGTTCGCCCGCGAGTTCCCGCGCATCGCCGGCCGCCTCGGCATGGAAGGGATGAACTGCGCCGACCCTTTCGTCGAGCGCCTCCTGGAGGGCTTCGCCTTCCTCACGGCGCGCGTCCACCTCAAGCTCGATGCCGAGTTCCCCCGCTTCACCCAATCCCTCCTTGAGACCGTCTATCCGCATTATCTCTCCCCCACGCCCTCCATGGTCATGCTCCAGTTCCAGCCCCTCCTGGATCAGCCCGGCCTCGCCCAGGGCTACAAGATTCCGCGCCTCACCCAGGTGCGCTCCCTCATCGGCAAGGGCGACCAGACCGCCTGCGTCTACACCACCGGCCACGACGTCACCCTCTGGCCCCTCAAGATCACCGAGGCCAAATACTACACCCGCGAGCTGGCCTCCCTCGAAATCCCCCAGAACGTCCTGAGCGCCAGCGGCGTCAAGGCCGGCATCCGCCTCCGCCTCCAGACCACCGCCGGCCTCAAGTTCAACCAGATCGCCCTCGACCGCCTCCCGATCTACCTCAACGGCACCCAGGATGTGCAGGCCCGGCTCTACGAACAGATCATCGGCCACACCGTAGGCGCGGTCATCCAGCCCACCGCGCGCCCCGCCAAATGGCGCGAGATCATCGGCACCGGCCAGACCGCCCAGGGGCCCAACACCCCCGTCACCATGCTCGGCTTCGAAGATGACGAGGCCCTGCTCCCCTACGGCCCGCGCAGCTTCCAGGGCTACCGCCTCCTCCAGGAATATTTCGCCTTCCCCCAGCGGTTCTACCTTTTTGATGTCGGCGGCAAGGAGGGCCTGCAGAAGGCCTTCAAGCGCGGCCCGGAAACCCAGCTCGATCTCATCCTGCTGCTCAACCAGGTGGACCTGCACCTGGAGAACATCCTCGAGGCGAATAACTTTGCGCTCTTCTGCGCCCCGGCCGTGAACCTCTTCCCCGCCAATGCCGACCGCATCCACCTGACCGAGAAGGCCTCCGAGTTCCAGGTGATCCCCGACCGCACGCGCCCGCTCGATTTTGAGGTGTTCAACATTCAGAAGGTGGTGGGCATTGGCGCCGGCAACGAGCAGGTCACCGAGTTCGCCCCGTTTTACCGGGCGCGGGAT
>CAIPTQ010000269.1 GCA_903868035.1 uncultured Phycisphaerales bacterium | reverse complement strand
GCGAACCCGTGGCAACCTATGCGACCAACGTCATGGGCACCATTCATCTCCTGGATGCCCTGCGCGAACTTCAAGACCGCCGCCGCACCGGCCACGCCGCTTCCCGGCCTTCACATCCACAGTCCCCCGTCACACCGCCACACCGCCACACCGTCACATCGGTCATCCCTCCCTCCCCACGCCCCTGCGCCGCCGTTTTCATCACCACCGACAAGTGCTATGCCAACCGCAACATACTCAACGGCTACCGCGAAGACGACCCCAGGGGCGGATATGATCCCTACAGTTCCAGCAAGGGCTGCGCGGAACTCGCCATCGCCTCCTTCCGGAATTCATTCTTCAACCCCGCCGCCAAAACCCCGCCCCTGGTCGGGATCGCCTCCGCGCGCGCCGGCAATGTGATCGGCGGCGGCGACTGGGCCGAAGACCGCATCGTCCCGGATTGCATGCGGTGCCTGGCGCGCGGCGAGCCCATTCCCGTGCGCAATCCGCACGCCACCCGCCCCTGGCAGCATGTTCTCGAACCGCTGGGCGGCTATCTCCTGCTCGGCGCCCGCCTCCACGAAGCCCTCGTCACCGCCTACCTCCCGGCCGTTGCACCATCCGTCCAACCGCCTGAGGATTCCATCGTTACACCGTCACACCGTCACACCGTCACACCGCCAAACCGGCTCGCCGCCCTCTGCTCCGGATTCAACTTCGGCCCGGCCCTGCCCTCCAACCAGCCGGTCCACCGCCTCGTGGAGGAAGTCCTGCGGCACTGGCCCGGAGCGTGGCTGGATCAGTCCGACCCCCATGCCCCGCACGAAGCCCATCTCCTTAACCTTGCCATTGACAAAGCGTTCCATCTGCTCGGTTGGCAACCCGCCTGGTCCTTTGCCGACACCGTCCGCCATACGGTTGAGTGGTATCATGCCGTCCATAACGGCAACAACCCGCGGACTTGTACCGCCAGACAACTTCAACAATACCAGGCCGGCATGACCGAAAACCATGAGCGGTTGGCGGAACAGGAACCTCTCCGTCAATGACGGTTGCTGAATACATTGCGGGTGAACTTTCCCGGCGCGGCATCGAACGTGTGTTCGAGGTCACCGGCGGGATGATCACCCATCTGCTCGACGCCTTGTACCGCGACGGGCGGGTTCAGATTGTCTCGCTCCGGCATGAACAGGCGGCGGCGGTCGCCGCGGATGTCTACGGGCGCCTGACCGGAAAACCGGGCGTGGCCATGGCGACAAGCGGGCCGGGCGCAATCAATCTTCTGACCGGCATTGCGGGAGCGTTTTTCGATTCGAGCCCAGCGGTGTTTATCACCGGGCAGGTCAACCGCAACGAACGGCGGGGGACCAGGAATATCCGGCAGCAAGGGTTTCAAGAAACCGACATTGTGAGCATGGCGCGCCCCGTCACCAAGGGAGCTTGGATTGTCGAGGATGCCGCGGCGTTGCCGGCCATGCTGGATGCAGCCTTCCGGCTGGCCGTAGAGGGGCGCCCCGGGCCGGTTCTGCTGGACATCCCCATGGATGTGCAGCGGTCGGAGGTGAGCCAAACCCCGTGCGCATGTGCCCCAGGCCTGATCCTCCCCCAAACCCCGGCCCTGTCCCGGGCCCTTGTCCGGAACGTGTTGTCCGCCTTGGCGAAGGCGGCGCGCCCGCTCCTCTTGGTGGGGGGTGGGGTCCGGGCGGCGGGGGCGGG
>CAIPTQ010000268.1 GCA_903868035.1 uncultured Phycisphaerales bacterium | reverse complement strand
CGCGCCGCTGGTGGCCACCGCCGCCCAGGTGTTGGCGCTGGGATTATAGCGCCCCCCAGTTCCGAGATTGCCGCTGGAGCCCTTGCCTCCCCAGATGATCATCTGGGTCCCGGCCCACACCGCCGTGTGGTAGGCCCGGGCCGTGGGCGCGCTCACGCTGGAAACCGCGCTCCAGCCGTCCAGGCTCGGATCATAGAGCCCGCCCGAGCAAAGATAGGTGCTGCCGCTGGGCGTCCCGCCCCAGACAATCATCGCCTGCCCGCTCCAGACGGTGCTGTGCCCGGAGCGCGCCGTGGGCGCGTTGGCGGTGCTGCCGTTCGCCCAGGCCGGCACGGTCGTGCTCATGAATTGCCGATAGCCACCCGCCACCAGCGCTGTGTCCGGAGAGAATAGCGACACCAGCACCGCTCCCGCCGGGGCGGCGTAAAAGGGCGGCGTCGTGGGCAGGTTAGTCAGGCCCGAGCCGTCCCCCACGAACCGGGCGGTGATGGTGCCCGCCCCAAACGAGGCATCGCAGGGATCGCGCCGGACAATCGCCCCCAGCAGGTTGGTCGGCGTGGCCGCGTTGGCGCGGGTCGCCCCGAACGCCACGTCGGCCGCAGGCAGGCTCCCGACCGTTCCCACCACCGTGCCGGCCTGGGGGCCGCTCACGTCGCCCGCCAGCGGGCCGCTGAAATTGGTGGCGGCGGGCGCGGTGCCCACCAACCGGGTGGCGTTCACGTTCGTTAAGAGGGCCCCGTCGCCCGCAAAGGCCCCGGTCATCTGGCCGGCGCTGAAAGCGCCGCTGGCATCCCGCCGCACCAGCGCGCCCGGAGTATTGACATTGGTGGCGGCGTTGGCGGCGTTGGCGCCGGAGGCCACGTTGGCGGCGGGAACCCCGCCGACCGCGCCCACCACCGTCGCGCCCTGGGGACCCGTCACGTCGCCCGCCAGCAGGCCGCTGAAATTGGTGGCGGCGGCCGGAGGTTCCAAGACGGTGCGCGCCACCAGGGCATAACCGACCGCCGTGATCCGGCGGTCGGGCGCCAACTGCTGCGAGCCATTGACCCCATCGTCCACCCAGGTGCGCAGGTACACCGAGCCGTTGGTAAAGAGCCGGGCCGGGATTTCCTGGGTCATGGCCGCCAGCGACCCATCCCCCAGGTTGACCGAATAGACGCCGCGCGTGACCGCCAGCGACACGGCCGTCCCCGTCGGTTCGCGGCCCGCCACGCTGGTATTGTCATGGCTCCACAGAGTCTGGACGTTGCCCGCGTTGGTGGTGACCAGGGCAAACTTGAAGGCGCCGATGCCCGTGAAGTTCGTGCCCGCCACGGTCAGCCGGCCCTGATGGCTCAGGATGCCGGGCACCTGGGCGCTGGCAGCCAGCGCCACCAGGCCGAACGCCCAAAGCAGTGGGGCGGGCCTCCGGCCTGCTGCCCACAACTGTATCCGCAAGCTCTTCATGACCAATGACAAGATGTGATTCGCACAAACAATCTTCTACCAGAACCCCCAGGGTAATACCATACCCCATGTGGGTGGTTTTCGGGGTATCCCCCCCCCTCTCCCTCTCCGCCGCCAGCGGGGGAGAGGATCGGGGAGAGTTGGCCCCATTCGCCCCTTCCCCGATTCTCCGTTTCCCCGATTCTCCGTTCGGGGCAACGCACGCGCCAGCCATCCCTCCGCATCATCCCCGCCGAGAATGCTGCGCAATGCGTCTGGCCTTAATTCAGTTTTTGTCGTCATGTTCATCTACCGCCACGGGCTGGATCACAATCTGAGTGAAGCAAACGCTTAACATGACTGACATGCACTATAACAGGGATGGTAACGCGGTTGCAAGACTTTTGTTTAGGTTTAATTAAAAATGGCGTGTCTAAATAATATGTCCAAATTTTGGACATGTCCACATCCGTGATTCATCACGGGTCGCGTACTGGTATGATCGGCGGCTCGGCTGAAAACTTAAGAACCAGAACGCGGTTGGGTGGATCCCCCCCTCTCCCCCCGCTGCGCGTGGGGAGAGGGAGTGCCCACGCCATTTCGCCGGTTCATGGGTGCAAAGCGCCACGTGGGCTTCACGGATAGACAATCCGGTAGAAGCGGATGCTCGCGTTTCCTGGCGGGGTGTCGTCGTCGGTCATGGTGCCGGTGCGATTGGCCTTGGTGGGGCCCAGGTCGTGCCAGATGGCCGAGTTTGACAGACCTTCACCTTCACAACAGAGCGAACTGGACTATTTTAGCGGGGCGTGATTTAGCCGGAGTTTCACCAGTTTCAACTTGGGAGCGGTGGCGACCGACTTGCCATCCACGCTCACGGCGAACCGGCCGGTCCTCCAGGTAACGGTCAGGTCGTGGCCTCTCACCCGGATGTTCCGCGCTTCGAAGCGCTCCAAGCCGACGTTGAGCGGGTGGATGCGGATGTCATCGGAAAGCGGATCGGCCTCGATTCCCACGACGTGCCGCATGATGAGGTCTATGTAATAGGAATGAGCATAGTCGAGGTTCGGCGCGTTGGGCTGGCCGGTGATTGGGTCGAAGTATTCCGAGACGCAGGGGCGTTTCAGATCGCCCTCGATGAAATGCACCTTGGTGTATCGCATGAGGAGTTCCGCCGCGCCCGGAGCGAGCGACGGGTCGAGTTCCTTGGCGGCACGAGCCGCGGCATCAGCGACGTGGCAGGTGGTCATCGGCCAGTTGCTCCAGTTCCAATAGGCCCACCCGATGCGCCGCAACTCCTGGCGCGTCGGGTAATCCATCGAGATGGTCGGCAACGGAAACGGCGTCCAGAACTCGGCGGGGTTGAAGAGGTGCTTAAAGATTGGGAGATGATCCTTTTCCCCGATCCCGGCCCAGAAGGGGTAGAAGCCGGTCGGCGATTTTACCAGAGACCATTGCTTGGTCGCCCCGTCGCGGTCGTAAAAGAAGCTGGTGGCCGGATCCCAGAGCCGTTTGAGCACCAGCCCTCGGGTGCGTTGCGCCGCGGCCAGCCAGCGTTTGCGCGCGTCCTTCTCGCCGAGGATCTCCGCAATGGCGGCCATCGCCTGCAGGTCGGCATAGGCGTAACAATTCTCGTCTATTGTTTCCTGCCGATAATGCCTGTCCTGATCCACCCGCTTGACCATTTCCGCGGCGGTGCGGGGAATCTCTGTCCCGGGCCGCATCATGACGCTCTTCTCGATTTTGTCGGCCAAACTTGCGGCGTCGGCATCATCCTTCGGACGCCAGGTCCGGTCGTAGCCAAGCTGGTTGTCGAAGGGGTGAAAGTAGAGAAAACGAGTACACCATTCCTGCCCGGTGATGTTGCTCCACGGGTAGGTCTCGTAGAGGCCATCATGGTCGGCGTCCAATTCGCGGTCGTAGAGGCCGGTGGCTTGCTGCAAGGCGGGCCACAACTGCCGGAGCATCGCTTGGTCCGGGTGCAGGGCATGGATATCGGCCAAGGCTTTGACGAGAAAGTTGTGATACGGAAAATCCATGGGCGATCCATTCAGGCCCGGCGCGCGGTTGGCACCGTCGCCATCGAGCGCGTCCGGGTAAATGTGATTGGCCAGTTTTCCATCGTGAAGATTCTCATAGAAGGACTGGATGTTTCCGTAGGCCCATTCCGGCGAGCGCATCCAGCGGAGATCCACCGTGCTGGGCGCGCCAGAGTAGCTGATCAGGGCGTTGAACCCGACCGTGCCTTCCCGCGCGAGCGGCTTGCTCCAGTGGCCGTAGCCGCCGACGTTCATCTTTGTCAGGAGCGACCACCAGCGGAAATAGTAGAGCTTCTCCAGGTAGGGGTCGTTGCAGGCGAAGGTCGGAATCTCGGCCGTGAGCAGGTGGTTCCAATACTCGGTGCTTTCACCGCGCGGGTCCGCGCTCAGGTGGGCGGCGTGTCCGGCTTTATCGGCGTCCGTTCCGATGGCCAACGCTACCACGCAACTCACGGTCTTCCCGGCAGGGACGGAAACATCCACCCACAACTTGCCTTCGGAAGCCGTCATGGGATGCGTGGCCGCAAGCGCCCCGAAAAGCTGCGGGACGACCGATTGCGGGTAGCCGCCGGCAATCTTGCAGGTCAACCTACCCTCCAGCGATTTCACCTCCGTAACCCCTGGCAGATCGAAGCTCACCCGCACCGTTCGCTCGGCGGTCGCGGAGTTCTTGAAAACATGCTCGATCAGGACGCTGTCGGCTGGACCGATCCAGCAATACTTTTCCGCCGCGACTCCCTCCACCGGCTGGCCCTCCACGCCGGCGAGCGCGTCGGGCTGAAGCTGCACATAATCTGGCCGCCATTCCACGATCTTGCCCCGGAGCAGGCTGGACTTGGCCGTCAGTTCGCCCGCCATGTAGATAAGCCGGGCCTTGGCGCCGACCACCGCGTAGAGATTCCCGGGCCGACCGGCAAAGTTTCGATCAGACCTGCCACCGAGCAGCCCGCAAATATCCCGTGTCGCTTCCCGCGCATCCACGCCTTCGGACCTGGCGAAAATCGGACAAAGGAGAGTGGCGGCCATGATCGCGCCAGCGAGCGAGAGCCGTTGAACCGTTGTGGTTTTCATGGGGAGGGGGTCAGGGAATGGTATTGTGCGATTTGGGTCTGGTTGATCTCAATCGAATTGCCGTCGCCAGAGTAGAGCGTTCGCCACATGGAGGCAATGCATTTCGGTGCACATGCATTTCGGAGCCGCGGCTGATTCATCTGGTTTTGGGGAGGGGGTAGCGCAGCCGGTGGTCGCGGCTGGAACCATCCCCGCTTCAGATCACCGGCGTGCCGGGGCACGTGAGCACGTGTCCCGGCGCCCGACAT
>CAIPTQ010000267.1 GCA_903868035.1 uncultured Phycisphaerales bacterium | reverse complement strand
TAGTCGTTGGGTTTCTTGCCGTGATCGAGGGTGACTTTCAGGACGGTTTCGCGTGCTTTTTCGTGGTTGCCGACCACTTCATACGCGCCACCGAGAAGGGTCATGGCGGCATCCCAGGCCGGGCCTTGGCGGAACGTTTTTCGCTGGAAGGCGAGTTCGAGCCAGCGGACAGTTTCCGCGAATTGATAGGTTTGGTAGCAGGCGATGGCGATGAAGAGGAGCGGGCGGACGGCGTCCGGGGCAGTTTTGAAGGGGGCGAGGGTCGTATCGCGGAAGAGACTGTCATGCTCCCAGCTGTGACTCAGGACGATGCCGCCGGCCCCCTGTTCTTCGGCGGCGTACTTGCGGTCAATGGGATCGAAGACGTTCAGGGACTTGGCCAGTGCGCAGGCGAGGGTTTTGTTGCCGCCCTGAAAAGCGAGGGCGGAACGGCGGACAACGGCGAGATAGCGGTAATAATTGACGAGGTGAGGCGACAAGGTGGGGGCCGGAATAGTGCCAATCGGGCGTTTGCGCCAGGTGGGGTAATCGTTGACGAGGTCGTGCGGCGGCTCTTTGATGGTAATCACGGCCCGGGCTTCGGGGGTGATGTGGGTAAGCTCCGGAAGGGAGAGCAATTTCTCGATGGCCAGGTCGTAGAGGCGGGCGGCGTCCTCTGGAGGCGCCCCCTTGAGCAGTAGGGCGTCGCCGTGGAGGATGAGGGCGGGGACGGCCAGGGTGGTGCTGGTGTCCAATTTTTCAGCGGCGATGATTGTCAGGCAGTTTTTTGGGTCATTGTCATCGAAATAGCGTTGCGCTAGCATCAGGGCGGCGGCGGCGGCGTAGATGGTGTCAGGGTAGGTTTTCTGGACGGAGGCGTATGCTTCCGCTTTGCCAGAACGGTCGGCTTCCAGCCAGGCGCGGCAGGTGGCGTCAAGGTTCGGCCGGTCTGGCTTCGGCGGTGGCGGAATTTGCGCCGCCAATTTCTGCAGGCGGCGTTGAATCAGTTTGCTGCGCCAGGAAACATAAGTCTCACTGGGGACGGCTTGCTGATAGGCTTGCTTCGCCTGGCTGATGAGTTTCAGCGCTTCCGGCCGGGAACTTTTGCCGAGCAGCATGGCGGTTTGGGCCGACAGGAGGTCGGCCTTGGTCAAATCGGAATTTTGGGCATCATGCAACAGGTTGAGGACGGCTGCTGCGGTGACGGCATCGCCGGTGGCCGCGTAGGCATTCGCCAGGATGCAGGCCAGTTCCGGTTGGGCGGCGGCGGCCTGCCGTTTATTGCTGATGACGGGCTTGAGCAGGGCAATCGTCTCGTCATGATAGCCGCCGCATTCGAAACCGACCGCCGTGTAGAGCGTCCGCTGCTTTGGTGGCAGTGATTTTGCGCGGTGGACGATCTCTTTGGCCGTCATGGTTGTTGGGGTGACCATAAACCATTCATTAAGCCAATCCACGTCTGTTTTCGTTGCGGCAGGTGCCGCCTGGAACGGGAGGGGCAACAGGGCGAGCATAAAAATGGTACCGATGCGTAAGACGGTTGCTTTGAACGGACAATCAAACATGGCAGTATTCTCCAGGCATAGTTAATAGGAAATGGTTCGGTGTTTTGGAAATTGCTCAGATGATTTAAGCGTAACGCGATGTTTTATTAAGTTTCTCACGTCGTTGCCTTGG
>CAIPTQ010000266.1 GCA_903868035.1 uncultured Phycisphaerales bacterium | reverse complement strand
CCGAGCGAAAATGCCCCATTCAGCAATGCGGTTGCCCAAGGAAAGCCGGCACTTGTTGTTCTATCGCCTGTGCCCTATGGTGAAAATGAGTTGAAGAAGGAACGGGAGATTTTGGCAAAAGAGTATTTTGGCCGTTTTGGTGTGGAACTCCCTTATCATCCACATATGGCTCTAATTGAATCAAATTTTGTGCGTGATTTTCCTGGCGAGTACCTTGCCAGCGCATATCATCGTTTAACCGTGGCTATGATGGAACTTGTCAATGACGAGGTTGGACAGATCGAAAGGCGAGTGCTTGAGCAACTTGGAATTCGTCGGCAAATTACCCGAAACAAGACTCGGGAAGAAGTTGCCGAGGGGAAAATGCGGTACGTTGAAGTGCCAGTTTCATTTTTGCCCATAGGGGACAACGCCATCGAGACGACTTTAGGTCAGGCATCAGATAATTCCCCTTTGGAGACATATGCGCAGACGGTGAATGATGCGATTCGTGCCGTACCAGGTGGACCAGAAAGCAAGGTTGTATGGGAATCGCTCCTAAAGCAAATCGTCAATTCTGGGGATATGACACCCAACACCACCGAAGACATCATCGCGGCAGATAGTATGTACGAAGCTTTGTCTTTCTCAAAAAAACTTGATCGTTCAACCATATTTGTCAACTGGGGGATGATGTTGAGTCGGTATGCCGACAGCATTCAGGGACCGTTGGCAGATGCACTCTTCGCTGCTGCAAATACCAAATTCGAGTTTGCCGAATCGCTCAAGCCGCAATCGCATGAAATTATAAATTCGCATATCATTTCCATTTCGCGCCACGCCGCGAAGCAGGTCCCGCCCGAATCAGATCGATTGTTCGAAGCAGCCAGAAATCTTTCTGAGCGTTTTCCAGATGAGCACGCGAAATCCGTCTCGCATTTTCGTAATATTGGGCACACCTACCGTGATCAGGCAACAAAACGCGAGGGCGGTCCTGAGACCGATGCCCTCTATGAACAAGCATACGCAAATTACAAGAAGGCACTCGAATCCGACAAATTCGGCGACGGTGTTGTCAGCACTGTCTGGAGTTGGGCTCGAGCATTACAATTCCACGGAAGAAAGAAGACTGGGCAAGACGCCACACGGCTCTTTGCAGATTCATACGAAAAATTTGCGCTCGCCGAAAAGCATGGTGGTCGAAATGCAAATATAATATGGCAATGGGGCGAGGCAATCCTTGACGAAGCTAAACTCAATTCTGACCCTCGCGAGCGCGCTCAAATTCTGAAAATGGCTCGATCCAAAATTGAGGAATCGTTGATAATTGACCCAAATAATGCCCAGGCAAAGGCAACTCTAGAAGATGTATCCCGATTTGAACGTGATTTCCACAAAACCGATCCCGCGCTCTGACATGTGTTCGTACGCTTCTACCGCGCTTGACGGCCATTTCGTGCGGGCAGACCCGTGGGTTCCAACGAGAACTTCAAGTGGAATAGTTGTTGCAGGGTATAATTGTCATCGCCTTTCAGGAGTGGAACATGTCCGATCTCCCTTCCGACATCGAAGCGTTGCTGCGTGCATCGGAAGGCAAACTCAATCAAGCCGCCAAGGAGGCGATGCTGGTGGAAATGTATCGCCAGGGCCGGCTCACGCATTCCCAGTTCAGCCAGGCCTTGGGCCTGTCGCGCGATGAGGCCAATGGATTGCTCAAGCGGCATCAGGTCGAAGAGGACCTGCTGAAGATTGAGGATTTGAGGGAGCAGCTTAAGGCGATAGGCGTGAGGGTGAACGAGCAGGCGCGTTTGCCGACGCAGGGGAAGGCGATGGATGACCTGGTGGAACAGGCGCAGGAATTGGGGATGGGGTATTGAGGGTTGCGTGCGCGTCTCAAGAAACCGCCGATGACGGTTGCGGAATATCTGGCGTGTCGGGAGCGGCAGGGGCGGCCGAGATTTGTTGAGGGAACCCTACGCCCCGCCGCCGCGCAGCCAACGGCAAATCGGGAGATTTGCGTTCCCTTTCCCTCACTCCCTCCCTCCCGATCCTCCAATCCACGCCCCGCAGGCATGCTTTTGACGCAGATATTGCAGGCGGGGCGGCGGGCGGGCTCGAACGTGTGCGTGGAAAGCCACCCGCCCTCACGGCGTCAAAAGCATGGCACCCGTCGTATTAAACAAGTAGATATATAATTACATGATGTTGCGGGGGGGCGTCGGCACCACTGGAGATCCTCACCGCTTCAACTTCATCGGCTGCATTTCCGGCAGCGTCAACTGCGCCGGCAGGTCCGGCAGCACCTGCTTGATTTTTTCCGGGCCCACGCTGCCGTCCACGAAGCTCCAGCTTTTACCCAGGTCCGAAGACACGCCCACCACGAACCCCCGCTGTTCCATGACGCCCTGCGGCGTTTTCATCTCCAGCATCATCGGCACCACCGCATACAGCGTATTGCCCGCGCGCACCAGGTCCGCGGGCGCCTCGACGCGGACATCCGCCACGCCATACCCGGCGGTGCGCATCTGGTCAAAGGCGGTTTTCATCGCGGCGATCATCCGCGCCCGCCCGCCCCCCATCTCGATGACTTTGGGATGCGTCGCGTCGGCGATCGCGGCATAATCCCCCGAGATGGTGGCGCTGGCAATCGTCTCGGCTTTCGCCTTGACCACCCGCTTGACGGCCGCCTCGTCGAGGGTGTTCGGCGAACAGGCACCGAGAACCAAACAGACCAATGCCAGCGGATACAGTCGCATTTTCGGGGAAGCTATGGGAACCATTGATTTGCCCTCTTGTACGCCATGCCGCCCACGATAATCCCCGCCTCCCCAATCCGCAATCCAACGCCCCGCCACCCCCGCCGCCCCCCCCTCACGGCAAATCAGGAGATTTGCGTTCCATCCTCTCCTACGGAAAAAGTCGGAGTCGTCGGACATGCGATCAGAAATTCACATCGTCGGTGAGGCCCCCCCAGCGTCACTGTAGGCGTCAAAAGCATGACATTTCATACAGGAAACATGTGGATTTCGGGTTATATCTGGTGGCAGGGAGCGAATTCTAAAATTGTTTTGGATTCAGGAGAACTCATCCAACTGGCCGAGGATCTCTTGCAATAGTTTCGGCGGCACATCACCGGCGAATTCAACGACCTCCTCCACGTCGACAAAACGCAGCCAATTGATCACCGCCGCGCTGCGCTTGCCGAGATGGGTGCCAACGTTTCGCGGGTTATGGTTCCATGGAAGTTCGATATGCATGGGTGGCGGAGGCTCGGGGTAGCTGGTAGTAATCGCCATGACTGCCATGGGCTGGCCGGGAATGATTTCAACCGTTGGAGTCAATACGATGACGGGCCGAAGCTTCCTGTTTCCACGGTGATCGGCAACACTAACTACAGCGCCCCGCAAGTAGGGTGTCGAATAAAGTTATCGGGGATTTTCGGCGGATGCCGATGAAGAAGCAAGGACCAGGTGACATGGAGGTTGCCTATGCTGCGTGGACGCAAATCGGCGTTGCGGGTGGTTCTGGATGAACCGACGCGGACGGAATTACTGGCGTGGTTGCGGGCCCAGAAGACCCCGGTGGGGTTGGCCAAACGGGCCTGGGCGATGCTGCTGGTGGCCGACGGACTCGGATTCGCCGGGGCCGGGCGGCAGGTGGGGATGGCCCAGCGGCATGTGCGCAAATGGGCCCTGCGCTTCGCGCGGGATGGCACGCGCGGACTGTTCGATGGCCAGCGGCCGGGGCGTCCCCCGGTCTTTTCCCCCCGAAGTCGCCATGCATCTGGTCAAAATGGCCTGCGAAGCGCCGGATAGGCTCGGCTGTTCGCTCGCCCAATGGGACTGCGTGGAACTGGCCCGCAAGTTGGTGGCCGACGGCGTGGTGGACCGCATCTCGCCGCAGACCGTCGGACGCATCCTCAACAGCCATCGGCTCAAACCCTGGCGGCATCACCTGTGGCTGAGTCCCAAGGTGCCGCGGGACGCGGTCTTCGCGGCCCAGGTCCAGGAGATCTGCGATCTCTACACGCGCACGCTGCTGCCGTGGGAGATGGTTTTGTGCGTGGACGAGAAGACCAGTTTGCAGCCGCGCACGCGGCTGAGTCCCACGCTGCCGGCCCAGCCGGACCAGCCGGTGCGGGTCGAGCACGAATACCAACGCAAGGGGGCGCTGAATCTCTTCGCCGCTTTCGACACGCGTACCGGCAAAGTCTACGGCCAGACCGCCGAACGCAAACGCCAGGTGGAGTTCCTCGCGTTCCTGGAGCAGTTGGACCGCGATCTGCCGCCGGAAAAGACCACCGTGCATATCGTGCTGGACAACCTGCGGATGCACAAAGGCAAGTTGGTCAGGGCATGGCTGGCCCAACATCCACGTTTTGTCTTCCATCACCCGCCGGTGCATTGTTCGTGGATGAACCAGGTGGAGCAGTGGTTTGGGATTCTCCAACGCAAGCGGCTGGCCATCGCGGACTTCGCCGACAAAGCGGCCCTGGCGGAGCGCTTGATGGCTTTCATCGCCCAGTGGAACCAGCACGCCCACCCCTTCAACTGGACCACCAAGTCCGTCGCTAAAGTCATGGCCAAATGTGAACTGAAACTGGCCGCATGATATTATGCACCCCTCTTATGGGGCGCTGTACTAACCCATATGATTCGCCCCCGGCGCAGCGCCGGTCGGTTTTCCGCCAATTTATGCTCTCCGCATCTCGCCGGGTCCGTTTTCCTCATCGTACCATTGCTGGGGAGCCGGATGCCTCTTGACCAGTTGCCGCAACTTCTCACCCGAGGGGCCAGCCGCTTCCATACGGCGAATGCGCGTCTGCTTTTGTGGGCGCTTCTTGCTTCTAGTGACGAGCTGGGACATAACGTCGCTCCATTTCATGCCATTGACATTATCGTATTGTCCCGGGGGCAAATCAAATCGCGATAAATATTCCTAAATAAACCGCCGGAAGCCTTCGGCGCGGACGTTCCACTTGCCGTCCTTGGGGAAGCCCGGCACGGGGCCGGCCGCTTTGGTGGGGCCGTTGTCCCAGCCGCCGGCCATCAGGGCGATGGCGGCCAGGAGGGCGCCGTTGCCGGGGTAGTAGCAGGGGACGGCATTGCTCCCCTCGCGCTGGAAGTTGGCGCCGTTGGCCAGGAAGCGGTTGGTGGGGGCGGCCATGGTGAGGAAGTCGATGGCCAGTTCGGGCTGGAGGGTGCGGGCGGCGCACATCGCGGCGGTGGGGTAGTCCCAGCCCCAGATGCGGGCGAAGTCCCAGGTGGCGCGGAGCTTTTTAACGGTGGCGGTCATGATGGCCGCGTCGATGCCGTCGCCGGGGAGGACGCCCAAAGCCCCGAGCATGGCGGGGTGTTCCCAGGCCCACTGGGTGGTGAAGGTGTCCTGGCCTTCGTGCATCATGTAGAGGCCGTCCTTGACGGTGGGGGGGGCGAGGTTTTGCAGGACTTTGTCCCAGTCCGGGTTGCGCGGCTGGCCCATGCGCTCCAGCCATTTCTGGGCGGTGGACAGGCCGAAGCGCCAGGCCGTGAGTTCCCAGGTGGGGTTGATGGCGGTGTCGTCGTTGTTTTCGGAGACCGTGCGCAGGGAGGGGCCCAGGATGTACTTGCCGCGGGCGGGGTCGAGCCACGCGTAGGAAGCCATGAAGTTGGCGGTCTCGACGACGATCTCGCGCCAGCGCTTGAGCGTGTCCAGGGTGGGGTCGTCGCGATAGCAGAGCTCGGCATAGTAAATCGGATGCGGCTGCTCCCAGATCAGCAGCGGGCCGACGGTGGAGGGGGAGTCCTCGCCATCCGGGCCGACCATCTTGGGCCAGCGGGCGCCCGCGAAGCCCTGGCGCTTGGCGCGGGCCCGGGCGGAGTCAATGAAGCGGTAGTAGAAGAACATGGTGCGGGCGAAATGGCTGTGGCGGTTCCAGTAGGAGAAGTGCGCCGAGTGCCACCAGTGCATTTCGAGGTGGAACTTGCCGTACCAGGAGTTGCAGAGGAGGCCGGTTTCCTGGGAGGGGTATTGGCCGGAGCAGTGGATGGCCGTGAGGTATTGGGAGAGGACGACGCGGCGTTCGAGTTCCGGGGCGCGGGGGTCGGTGCAGTCGGAGAAGTCGATGGCGGCGCCGGTGGTCCAGTACCGGCGCCACATTTTTTCGCTGGCGGTTTGCGTCTCGGCAAACGTGTACAGCGGCGTGGCCTTGAATTGCTCGGCATCGAAGGCGATGGAGGTTTCGAGGGTGTCGCTGCCGGAGGCGGCCGCAAGCTGGTAGCGATGCCCCCCCCCCTGTGCGATTTCCTTGGGCTGGCCGGCGGCACGGGCGAAGCCGACGCGCACGCCGTAGCGGGTGGCGTCCACGGTGCGGTTGTAGGTGACCTGGCCGGGGGCGCGGGGTTCGAGGAAGGGGACGGTTTGGTGGAGGGCGTTGGAGGCGGGGGACCAGTCGCCGCCGTCGCCCGCCCAGGCGGAGCTGGCGTAGGCGAACGCGACCTGGAGGGTGAGGCGGCCGGTGGCCAGCAGCATGGAGGCGATGCGGACGGCGATGCCGTCGTAATCGGAATGGGCGCAGGTGACGACTTCGACCTTGGCGCCGGCGAGATCGAAGCGGGAGGTGATGATGCCGGTGGCCAGGTCGAGTTTCTGGTCGATGTTGGCGAGCTGGGCGGGGGTGAGTTCCTTGCCGTCGAGGAGGAGGCCGACGCGGCCAAGGTTGAGGCGGTGGGGGTTTTCGCGGAGGTAGTTGAAGAGCGGGGTTTGGCCGGTGGAGGAGGTGGCATAGCCGACGTTGCGGCCGTGGAAGGGGTATTGCTTGTAGGTGAAGGCGGCGGGGGTAATGCCCGCGGGGAGGGGTTTGGAGTGCCAGGCCCAGTGGGAGAGCGTGGCCAGCGGGATCATCGTGTAGGCCGTGGGCAGGGACTGGAGGCCGGTGCAATCGACGTTGAAGGCGAAGTTGCCGTTGCCGACGGAGAGGACGGCATCGAGGGTGAGGGCCTGGACGTGGGGGTTGTGGCGGGCGAGGGTGGCGAAGCGGTCGGGCTTTTTGGGGGTGTCGGTGGAAGCCGGGCCGGTGGTGGGGGCGTCGGCGGCGGAGGCGGGGGTGGCGGGGAGCGCGGCGAGGGCGCCGGCGGCGGAGAGGATTCCGAGAACATCGCGACGGGTGAACATGCAAGCACCTCCAGAAAGGGACGGGGGAAGCATGACGGAAGATGGGGTTGGTGTCTACTATTTTCAGGAGGGGTTGAACCAAATGGCGGGGGGGACGTATGGAGGGTGGGAGGTTCTATGATGAGCCATGATGAACCGGTGTTGGAATATCAGCAACCCACGGGCACAAGCCGGGCGGCGATTGTGGTGTTTTGGGCGGCGCTGGTGACGGCGTTGGGGTTCTTTCTGGTGATACCGGCGGTTTTATGCATGTTGGCGGCGGCGTTCGTGCGGGACCGGATAGCGCCGGGGCGGGATGAGCGTGGGCATCGGTTGGCTTCGATGGCGGTGCGCGTGAGCGGGTGGGCGGCGGTGGTGGGGGTGTTGATGTTCATCATACTGAACATGCCGGAACATTCACGGGAGTTGTCATACCGTTCCGTCTGCGCGGCCAATTTGCGTGGCATCACGCAGGCGATGAACGTTTATGCCGGCGAAGGCGACATCTATCCGATTGTGCCCTTTGCGCCTTATGCGAGTGTTCCCAATGCCGCCAAGGGGGTGTCCACGACCACCAGTCCGCAGGCGGGCAGCGTGCAGGCGTGCCTGTGGATATTGGCGTCTAATGGCCAGGCTGCGCCGAAGCAATATCTGTGCAAGTCGGATCCGTTTAGCAATGGACCGGCGGCGCTCACGGACGCGGCGGGGAAGCCGTACAACAACTTTCAGGACGGCAAGCAGTTGAGTTATTCGCTGGCCTACCCGTGGAATGCCGACGGCAAGCCGGGGGCGTGGTGGAAGACCGATACCGATGCGTCCCTTCCGCTCATCGCATAAACCCCGCCGCCTTGGTTACTTACCACCGGAAGGCGATATTGGAACATTTTTGGATCTTCATACGCCGCGTTTAAGCGCGACTGCATGATGACCAAATCCCGCTTGAAACCCGTAGTTTTTGCGTTGG
>CAIPTQ010000265.1 GCA_903868035.1 uncultured Phycisphaerales bacterium | reverse complement strand
CTTGAAGGGGCGCGGGGGCTTCTGCTCTCTGTGGTTGAATTGAGTTGAAGAGAATGGCTAACTCCGAGCCTTTCATGTCGCTGCGGCAGCTATTTCCAATTCCAGCCAACTGAACGCCATGGACGGGGCCGCTCATGTTTGCGAACAAGGCGATCTGGAGGCCGTTGATCTCGTTTAAGCTCTGAACCTCGTCATCCAATGGCCAACTTATCGCACTGATTTGGAGACCGTTGAGTCGGGCCACTCCGGAAAAGAGGCTGATATCAGCGCCATTTACCTCCCCGGCGAGCGCCAGGATAGGACAGAAATGAACGCCATTCACTCGACCCATGGTCATGCCAAACGGTGCGATCTGCATTCCGTATATGTGGCCCATTGTGCCGGACATCAGCCCCGATAGCTGGATGCCATACACGTGCTCTTCGGCGACTGAACCGAGCCCCGATATCTGAAGGCCGGTTGCATTCCTGGATTCACTAAGTGCGAGTGAGGCGTCGATGCCTCGCACGTCTTGATTCTTTGCAAGGAGGAGATTCAGGCGCACTCCGTCCACATCATACTTATCGCCAAAGAGCTGGATCGGATAGCAGACACTTAGCTGGATCGGCGTGACTTTGCGCTCAGGAGTCGAACAGCCGGGGAAAGGAAGGAGAAGAAAGAGAATGATCAAAACCAAGCGGCAGGATGTTTTGGTCATGAATTTCCTCCCTGTATTATCAGCGTCTGCATGTGCCACTCCAGATGCAGCAATTCTACGGCATGTTTTCTGGGCGGGCAAGCGGGTACGGGGGAAATGGGGGCTGTGGGCACGGGGACGGGCACGGCGGTGCCGTGCCCCTACGGCGTGAAGGGCGGTGGGGGCAGGCAAGAATATTTAGCGGGGGATGATTCGGGCGCTTCCCCCTCACCCGGCGAGGACGCCGCGCCTCTCCCTCAAGGGAGAGGGGTTGGCTGGGATATTGCCAGACTGGGGCACGCCAGGGCAAAGGGTTTGTCAGATTTCGCCGAAGAGGGTGAGGGGGGTGGCGGAGGTGATACGAATGGGGAGGAGGGTGCCGGGGGCGAGGGGGCGGCCGGTCTTTTCATTTGAAGAATGGGATGGTGTGGAACTGGTCGGGGCGGGGAAGACGACGATGTCTTTGCCGCGGGTGCGGCCGGTGAGGCGGGAGGGGTCGCGCTTGCTGGGGCCGTCGATCATGACTTCGCAGGTGCGGCCGATTTTGGTCTGCTGGCGGGCGAGGGAGACTTCCTGCTGGACGGCGAGGAGGACTTGGTTGCGCTGTTCTTTGACGTGGCGGGGGACGTCGTCGGGCAGGCGGGCGGCGCGGGTGCCTTCGCGGGGGGAGTATTTGAAGATGAAGGACTGGTTGAATTGGCAGTCGCGGATGAGTTGGACGGTGGCGTCGAAGTCGGCGTCGGTCTCGCCGGGGAAGCCGACGATGAAGTCGCTGGCGATTTCGATGTCGGGGACGATGGTGCGGGCGTCGGCGATGATCCGGCGGTAGTGGTCGGCGGTGTAGCCGCGGTTCATGGCGGTGAGGATGGAGGTGGAGCCGGACTGGGCGGGCATGTGGAGGTGTTCGCAGACGGGTGGGAGTTCGGCGATGGCTTGGAGGAGGTCTTTGGAAATGTCTTTGGGGTGTGAGGTGACGAAGCGGAGTCGGCGGAGTGTGGGGATGTTGGCGGTGAGGCGGCGGAGGAGTGCGGCGAGGTCGGTGGGGCCGGAGTGGTAGGCGTCGACGTTTTGGCCGAGGAGTGTGATTTCGACACAGGCGTCGTCGAGGAGTGTGCGGATTTCGGTTTCGATGTCGGCGGGCGGGCGGCTGGTTTCGCGGCCGCGGACGTAGGGGACGACGCAGTAGGAGCAGAATGAGTTGCAGCCGCGGAGGATGGAGACGAAGGCGCGGTGGCGGTCGGTGCGGGCGGTGGGGAGGCGCTGGAGTTGGAGGTCGGTGTCGTCGGTGGCGACGATGCGGACGCGTTCGGTGCGGGCTTTGTCGACGAGTTCTGGGAGGCGGAGGAATTGAGAGGTGCCGCAGACGATGTCGAGGTGTGGGACGTCGGCGAGGAGTTGTTGTCCGGCTTTCTGGGCCATGCAGCCCATGATGGCGATGACGAGGTTGGGGGAACGTTCTTTGGCACGGCGGAGGCGGCCGAGGTTGGAGAGGGCTCGTTGTTCGGCGTGTTCGCGGACGCTGCAGGTGTTGATGATGATGGTGCCGGCGTCGTCGGGTTCGGGGGTGATGGTGAGGCCGCGTCGGAGGAATTCGGCGGCGGCGAGCTCGGAGTCGAGTTTGTTCATCTGGCAGCCGAAGGTGATGAAGCAGACGGCGAGGGGGTCGCGTTCGCGGGG
>CAIPTQ010000264.1 GCA_903868035.1 uncultured Phycisphaerales bacterium | reverse complement strand
ATCAATCGTTCCAAGGATTCTCAGGAGGTTCGTTTCGAGGGCCTGGATTTCTTCGGGTCCGCCCGGGTCTTTCGACTCAGCGGAACCCAGACATCTCCGGTGTTTGTCGAACAGTTGCCCGTCAACCTACGCACTGGGTCCATCTCTGTCCCATCCCTGAGCATCTCCACCATCGAAATCCTCCGCCAATCTCCCAAAAACCCTCCATGAAAGGTGTGAAAATGAAATCTGCGCTTAGCACGTGGGCGGTTTTGTGTGTGCTAGCTGTCGCATCGGCCGATCTCCCGACTGTGGCGGCCCGGCCGTTGCCACCGCCGCGTTGGACCCTGGGCGAAGGAATGACCACCGTCTGGCCGGTGAACACGGATACGAACCTGCCTCATGGCGATTTCATCGAACAGGGTGGCCTGCGCTGCGGGCAGGTGGTCGAGTACCACGTTGACAGCGAGCGCCGGCTCAGCATGAAACGCGGCGTGGTGTGGCCCTGTCTGCGCATCATCCCTAACGACACCACTGGCAGCCTTATCCGCCACTATGGTTCCGAGGCGGAACCGGCGGTGAGCGTCGATGGCGCGCCCCTCGGCCCTGTCGTCGTGGAGCGGGTACTGCTCGATGGCACCCTGACCATCCTGGGCCGGGCGGGCACCGATCTGGCCGTGACGCGCTGCACCTTCCCCAGTCCGGAACGCCGCTGCGCCATCGACCATTGGACGCTGCGCAACACTGGGACGAAGAGCAGGGCGCTGACGGTGGCTCCGCTGGCGCTGCGCCGGGACGTGCCCGGCCCCTATGGAACCAATCACTGCGAGGTCACCTGCACCGCACCGGCCTCGACCACGCTCGCCCCGGGGCAGGAGTTGTCCTTCGCCGTGCTGTTCCGTGCCTGGCTCGACGGCGAGCCTGTGGATGCGGTCGATGCCGCCGCTGACGAGGCGGGCCGCCGCGCCCATGTCGCCGCCCTTCAGCGCGACTTGCGCCTGGAAACGCCCGTTCCCGAGTTCGATCGCGCCTTCGCCTTCTGCAAATTGCGCGTTGCCGAGGCCATCAACGCCACCCGTGGCGGCATGATGCTCGCTCCGGGCGGGCTAACCTACTACGCGGCGGTGTGGTGCAACGACAACGTGGAATACGCGGGGCCTTTCTTTCCTTTCCTCGGCGATGCCTACGGCAATCAGGCGTCCCTCGACACCTACCGCATTTACCGGCGCTTTATGAAACCGGATTACCAGAAGATCCCCTCGTCGATCATCGCCGAGGGCGTGGACACCTGGGCTGGGGCCGGCGACCGGGGCGATGCGGCGATGTATGCCTACGGCTGTTCCCGATTCTGTCTGGCGCGCGGCGACAAGGCGATCGCCGAAGAGCTGTGGCCCGCCATCGCCTGGGGCCTGGAATACGGCCGGCGCCGAACCATACCTGAAGGAGTCATCGCCTCCGACACGGACGAACTGGAGGGCCGCCTGCCCTCCGGGAAGGCTAACCTCTCCACCTCCGCACTGCACTACGGTGGCCTGCGCTCGGCCGCCGAGCTAGGGCGGGCCCTGGGCCATGCGAAGGAGGCCCGCAAATACGACCGGCAGGCCGATGCGCTCGCCAAGGCCATTGAATCCTACTTCGGCGGCACTCTCGAGGGCTTCGCAACTTACCGCTACTACGACACCAACACCGTGCTACGCTCCTGGATCTGCCTGCCGTTGTGCATGGGCCTGAGGGAGCGACGTGCCGGCACCATCGCCGCTCTCTTCTCTCCACGCCTGTGGACCCCAGAGGGCCTGGCAACGCAGGCCGGCGACCCGGTCTTCTGGGACCGCTCGACCCTCTACGGTTTCCGCGGCGTCTTCCAGGCGGGCGAAACTGCCACCGGCCTGCGCTACCTGGAGGCCTTTACCCGCCGCCGGCTGCTGGGCGAAGACGTGCCCTATCCGGTCGAGTGCGGGCCCGAGGGCGGGCAGGCACAACTGTCGTCCGAGAGTGCTCTCTACTGCCGCATTT
>CAIPTQ010000263.1 GCA_903868035.1 uncultured Phycisphaerales bacterium | reverse complement strand
TCCCACCCATACCCGTCCGCGTCCCGGACGCCACACCACCTTTTCGCGAGGCCTCCCATGCCCAAACTCCCCCTGCTCGCCGCCGCCCTGACCCTTACCCTCGCCGCCATGCTCACCCACGCCCAAACCGCCCCCGCGCCGGCAACGGCCACCAGCGCCCTGCCCACACTCTGGATCATCGGCGACTCCACCATCAACAACACCGCCGGCGGCGCCCTCGGCTGGGGCGCGCCCGCCGCCATCGGGAAGCTCTTCGACCCCGCCAAGATCACCGTCCAGAACAAGGCCCGCGGCGGCCGCTCCGCGCGCTCCTACTACTCCGAAAAACTCTGGGATGAAGTCAAAAACGCCCTCAAGCCCGGCGATTACGTCCTCATGCAGTTCGGCACCAACGACGGCGGCGACCCCAAATCCGCCACTTCCAAGGGCCGCCCCGACCTCCCCGGCATCGGCGATGAAACCACCACCGGCATCGCCTCCATGGGCGGCCTGGAAGAAACCGTCCACACCTTCGGCTGGTATATGGATGTCTACGTCAAGGACACCCAGGCCAAAAAAGCCACCCCCATCATGCTCAACCCCGTCCCCCACAACCGCTGGGACACCTCCACCCCGCCCAAAATCCGCCGCGGCGAAGTCACCTCCTTTGACAAATGGTCCTCCGATGTCGCCCTCAAGGAAAACGCCCCCTACATCGACTTGTGCGAAATATCCTCCTCCCGCATGGACAAGGAAGGCCAGCAGACCGCCTCATCCAAATACTTCATGAGCGACGGCACCCACACCACCCCCGCCGGCGCGCTCCTCAATGCCGAATCCGTCGTCATGGGCATCCGCGCCCTCAAAGACCTCAAGCTCAACGACACCCTCTCCGACGCCGGCAAAAAACTCGAACCCGCCGACCCCAAAGTAGTCCGCGCCCCCGGTCCCGCCACCGCCCCGGCCACTGCCACCAAACCCGCTAATTAATCCGCCAACTAACGCGCTCGCCAATCGCCGCGCTTCCCATTTCATCATTCATAATTCATAATTCATCATTCTCACCCTCTCATTTTGAGGAGCACGTATGCGCATTCTCATCACCGGCGGCGCCGGCTTCATCGGTTCCAACCTCGCCCTCCGCCTCCAGCGCGACCCCGCCAACCACGAAATCACCGTCCTCGACAACTTCTCCAACGGCGACTTCCCCAACCTCATCGACTTCCACGGCAACGTCATCGCCGCCGGCTGCGACCTCGCCGAACCCTGCCACCGCTGCGACGTCATCTTCCACCAGGCCTCCATCACCGACACCACCGTCACCGACCAGCTCCACATGATGCAGAACAACGTCGAGGGCTTCCGCCACGTCCTCGGCTGGGCCGCCAAATGGGGCGCCCGCGTCGTCTGGGCCTCCTCCGCCGCCGTCTACGGCAACCTCCCCGCCCCCAACAAACTCACCGACACCCCCCGCCCGCTCAACGTCTACGGCTACTCCAAACTCGCCATGGAACGCCTCGCCCGCCTCTGGGCCCTCGAACACCCCAAGCTCCCCATCATCGGCCTGCGGTACTTCAACGTCTACGGTCCCGGCGAAGCCCACAAGGGCAAGTTCGCCTCCATGATCTGGCAGCTCGCCCTCCAGATGAAAGCCGGCAAACGCCCCCGCGTCTTCACCCCCGGCACCCAAAAACGCGACTTCGTCTCCATCCAAGACGTCATCGCCGCCAACCTCCTGGCCATGTCCGCCCCCCACCCCGATCATCCCACCACCCCCGACCACTCCCTGCTCGCCCCCGTCTACAATGTCGGCAGCGGCATCGCCCACTCCTTCAACGACGTCATCAACGCCCTCAACGACGTACTGGGCACCAACCTCCCCCCCGACTACTTCGACAACCCCTACCCCTTCTTCCAAAACCGCACCCAGGCTGATATCGCGGAAACCACCCGCGCCCTGAACTATGTTCCCCAATACACCTCCATCGGCCCGGGCATCGCCGCGTACATGAAGGCGTACTCGTAACTTTTGCTCGGCACGCTGTTCTCCGAAAGCTCAAATTGGCACGCGCCCACGCCACGGCTTTGCCAGGCAATATCCCGCGCCGTCCGCCATTGTTCTTATTATTGTTCCTTTCCCATGAGGTATCTTCATGCGCACCCGCATCGCGTCCGCTATCCTGGCGCTGTTCCTGGCTTCCATCGGCCTCGCCGCCGCGCCTGCCGGCCCGCGTGCCGCCACGGCTCCCTCGGCCATTCCGCCCGTCCCCAAACCCCTCGATTTCCCCTTGCCCAAGCTCCTCCCCCCCGGCAAGGATTTCCCCATCACCGATTTTGGCGCCGTCCCCGACGGCACTACCCTCAACACCGACGCCATCCAAAAAGCCATCGACACGTGCTCGGCCCAGGGCGGGGGCACCGTCGTGGTCGCCAAAACCGCCGCCGGCGGCACCTTCCGTTCCGGCGCCATCCTGCTCAGGAAAGGCGTCCATCTCCGCGTCGATAAGGACACCACCCTCAAAGGCTCCACCGACCCCGCCGACTACCCCATCGTCGATTCCCGCTTTGAAGGCATCGAACGCCCCTTCTCCGCCGGTTTCATCAACGCCAACAATGTCGACGGCATCACCATCTCCGGCGAAGGCACCATCGACGGCTCCGGCGACCAGTTCGGCGGCCGCATCCTGGCCCCTGCCCGCGGCCCCGCCACAGCTCGCGGCCCGGCCTCATCGCCCGCCACCGCGCCGGCCCCCGCCCGCGGCCCGGCGCCCGAAGTCGCCCGCCGCCCGCAGACCACCTTCCCGCCGCTCAAGGGCGTCCTCACCCCCACGCCCGACAATCCGCCCGATCCCGCCTTTGCCGCCATGGGCGGCGGTGGACGCCCGCGCCTCGTAGTGTTCACCAACTGCACCAACTGCGCCGTCAAGGACATCCACCTCCAGAACCAGGCCGTCTGGTGCCTGCACATCCTCTATTGCACCGATTTCCTCGTCTACAACGTCGATATCAAGGACCCCACCCGCCGCGTGCCCTCCTCCGACGGCATCGACATCGACTCCTCGCGCCGCGTGCGTGTGGAAAAAACCACCATCGACGTCAACGACGACTGCATCTCCATCAAGTCCGGCAAGGATGCCGACGGCCGCCGTGTCAATCGGCCCAGCGAGGACATCCTCGTCGTCAACTCCCACATGGCCTACGGCCACGGCGGCGTGGACATGGGCTCGGAAGTCTCCGGCGGCATCCGCAACGTCGAAACCCGCGACACCCTCATGGACACCGGCAACTGGGCCCCCATCCGCTTCAAATCCAACTTCACCCGCGGCGGCATCGTCGAAAATATCGTCTACCGCAACATCAAGATCGACAACGTCCGCTCCATCTTCGACATGAACCTCAACTGGACCCGCGCCTCCTCCTCCGGCCCGCGCATGCCCACCATCGTCCGCAACGTCTACGTCATCAACGTCACCGGCAACGCCAGCGGCGGCGGCGGCATCTCCGGCCTGCCCGATTCCCCGATTACCAACATCCTCTTCCAGGACTGCAACTTCACTTCCGGCAGTGCCGTGCGCCTCACCAACACCGCCAACCTCGACACCTCGGGCCTGAAAATCACCCTTCCCAACGGCGGCCCGGCCTTCATCGTCAACAACGCCCCCGCGTCGCGTCCCGCACCTGCCGCCACCGCCCCGGCGACCCGGCCCAATGCCCCGGCACCGTAAGCGCACCAATCAACATGTATTACCGGTAAGCGCCCGCCAACTTCCGACAATATACCTCATCGTGCAGCGCCGAATTGAAACCGCGGGCAACGGTATGGCACCTCATATGGACAGCCTAAAGGCTGTACTACGAACTGCTACGAACTGCTACGAACTACTACGAACTACTTGGCCGTGTTGTTGGCCGTGATGGTCACCCGGTTGCCCTCGGCCCACTGCTTGAACTCATCGGTGTAATACTCATAGGTGCGGCTCGCCGGGGCGGTGTACACGCCGGGCACATCGGCGATCAGCGAGATCGAGACCTCGTTCTTCACGCCGGCCTTGATCTGCCGCCAGTAGAGCACCACCTCGCGGCCGTTCACTTCATAGGCGTCGATCTTGCCGGCCTTGACCAGTTCCTTGAGCTGGTCATGGCGCACCAGCAGGCCGCCGGGGATGCCGACGATGGCCACGGGGCTGGCGGCATCCTTGGTGGTGTTGTTGGCGACCGCGACGCGGGTTTCGGTGATGCCGCCCTCGGCGATCTGGGCGTCCTTGAGGACCGTCACCAGGTCGAGCTTGCATTGCTTGTCGGTGGCGGGGGTGAGGGAGTTGAAATTGACGCCCAGGGAGAAGGGCATTTCGCTGCCGTCGGTCATGCGGATATCCACATTGTGCGGTCCGGGGGGTAGGTTGGAGGCGAAGTTGTCGAAGGTCATGGCGCCCTTGGATTCGGCGGTGAACGCCACCGGCTCGCCGAACTGCTTGTTGTCGATGAACAGGGCGAGGCTGCCCGGGGCCTTGGGATGGGCCTGGGCCTTGTCGTTGGCGACGATGGCCTTGAGGGCCAGGATGGTGGACTGGGTGGAGCCGAAGCGGCCGCCCTTGCAGGAATCGGCGAGGAACTTGATGGCGTTCTGGTTATTGCCGGCGAAATCCTTTTCGCTCATCCACGCCAGGGTGGCCAGGGCGGTGGTTTCGATGGCCAGGGCCTGGCCGCCGCTGCGGGTGATGCTGGTGACGGCGCCATCGACGCCGCCGTCATTGTTCTGCTTTTTGGCCAGGGCGTTCATGAAGAATTTGCCGTTGTCGGCGTCCTTGGACAGGGCGCAGATGTTGGCGGCCAGGGCCAGCACGTAGCTGTCGGTGGAAGTCTTGGACGCGTCGCGCACGGCGGTGATTTCGCGGTCCAGGCCGGTTTGCCCGGCCTGCATGAGCGCCCAGACGATGTAGGCGTTGGTGGTCAGTTCCGGCGCGCCGCCGAAGGAATCGATCGCCTTGGCATTGCGCTGGAAGCCGCCCTTGCCGTCCTCGCGGGAGATGAGCCAGGTGCGGGTGCGTTCCACCATTTTGTCATCGACCACGGCCAGGCCGGCGGTCTGCATGTCACGGAATTCCATCAGGCCGTAGGCGGTCAGGGCCTCGTGGCCGGGGGTGCTGCCGCCGAACCATTCATAGCCCTTGTCCTTGCACTCGAAGGCGATGAGTTTCTGGTAGCCCTTGCCGAGGAGTTCCTGGCCCCGGGCCGCCAGCTTGGGATCGATGCCCTGGTGGTTGATGATGTAGGTCTGGGCCATGGCCAGCGGATAATTCGACGAGCTGGTTTGCTCGAAGCAGCCGTTGGGTTCGCGCATGAGTGCCGCCACGGCATCGGTGAGGTTGGCCATCGGCGAGGGGTAGACCGTGGCGAAAGTCGTCATGGAATTGGGCACCAGGCTGTTGGGCACCAGGATTTGCTTTTTGGCCGGGGAGGCAGCGTCCACCAGCCCGCCGAAGGCGAATTGCGTGGGGAAGCCCTTGGGCCGGACGCGCAGTTGCTTGGTGACTTTATCGACAAACTCGCCGGCGGCGGCGTTGATGGTCAGATCGATGTCGCCGACCTTGTCGCCGACGGTGATCTTGTAGACCTGCCGGACGCGTCCGGCGGCGGCCAGATCGGGCGCGGGCTTGGGGGCCTCGATTTTGAGGTTGCCCGACGCCGCGACCGTGAGCGTGAAATCCTTGAACGCATTGGGCGTATTGTTGACCGCGGAGATCGGCAGCTCAATCACGTCGCCCGCCGTCACCTCCAGGGGAATCTTGGGCTCGATAGAGAACGGCTTGTCCGCCTGAATAGTGCTGGACGACGAACCCAGCGCGCCGGTCTTCCCAAACGCGTCGGCAAAGACGCGGAACGTGGTGACCGAATCGGCCAGGGCGAACGACGCGGTCCCCTTGCCGGTGTCGTCGGTCTTGATGCCGGCGTTCCAGTAGACGGTTTCGGTGAAGTCGGAGCGGTCGGTGGGCGTCCAGTTGGGCCGCAGGGCGTGGGCGTATTCGCGCACGATGAGCAGAGCGCCCGGCCCGCCGCCCATGGGTCGAAGCGCGACCCCACCGCGTCGGCCAGCACCGCCGCCGCCGCCGGGAGCGATCGGCATCGCCGGCGCCATCATTCCTTGCGCCTGATCCGCGGCGACCTTCGCCTGGGGCGCTGCCGGCGGAAGTGCTTTGCGGTCGTCCAGGAGCATTTCGTCTTTCTTCAACGCATCCATCGGCATCGGCATCGCCGCGGGCACGGGCATCGCTTCGGCCACTGCCCCGTTCATCGCCATGCCGGCGGCCGCCCGCATGGGCATGGCGCCACCGGCACCGCCGGCGCGTCCGCCGCCACCAAACCCGCCGGCCATGCCCGTGGGTCTAGGCGGCTCGGGCTTCACAAACGCCAGCACCCGCTTGGCGTCGTCGCCGTACTTGGTCATGAACTCATCGGCGTTGTACGTGGCGAACCGCCGCCACCCCTGCGTCCCCAGCAGCAAATCCGTCGCCAGCTCCGCCTTGGGATTCTTGGGGTCCAGATACACATGCGCATCGGCCAGACCCTTGACTTCGCCTTCCAGCAGCACCATCACCGGCAGCCGCGGGGCCTGTTCGCGCTTCTCGATCATTTCCTGAATCGTGTCATCCGTCACCGTCAACCCCACCGTCGCGCTGATCGCCTTGCCCGTCTCATCGGTCGTCAAAATGTTCAGCGACGCCTTGCCGCCCGGCGTGTAGGTGCTCTGGCTGGGCGTCACCGTCACTTTCACTTCATGCAGCGGCTGGCGATAGATCAGCCGTTCGGCGAGCGGCTCGCCCTTGTCGTTCCACACGGTGGCCGTCAGCACGCCATCGACTTCCGCCTTGGGGCTGAACTTCACGGCCCCCGTCGCCCCGGCCGCGAGCGTCATGTTGACCGCCTCGACAACGGTGGACTCGCGCTTCGAGAGCGTCACCTTGTATGTGCCCGCATCGGTGGCGAACAGTTTCAGATTGACCGGGGCCTCCTTGAGCACGATGTCCCCCACGCTCTGCAGCGCCACGCCATGATCCTTGGCCGCCGGCAGGTTCCACGTTTTGGTGATCCCCGTAGGCTCGGACAGCCGCAGCGTGTACGTCTCACCCTTCACCGGGGTGAAATCAAACCGCGCCCGGCCCTCATGCTCCGTCCGCACCGTGGCCATCGCCTTGCCCTGCGAATCCACCACCACACCCACCACATCCGCCGGCTTTTTCGCCGGGGTCTTGGCTTCCATATAGTACCGGTTGTCCACGCCCGCCACGGGATCGCCGCCTTCGGGATAGATTGTCAGATCGAGCGTCTGCAACAGGATCGGGATCGTTTTAGCGGCCGTCTCGACCACACCGCCGTCCTCAATGGCGAAGGCCAGCGTCCCCTCGCCGCGCTCCATCAACTTGGGCAGATCGAACGTTGCCGTGCAGTCGCCCTTGGCATCCACCGTCGCCGGCCCGGTGTAGACCTGCATGTCATCCACGCGTGCCGTCACCGTCACCTTCGCGCCCGCCGGGAACCCGCCCTCGGCACGTTCCGAATGCACCGTTGCGGTCACCTTGTCGCCCGCCCCATACCCATCCCGCGCGAATAACACCTGATTCCGCAGGCGCGGCGCGCGATAAATCCGCACATCAAACTTCCGCTCCGACGGCGCATACCCCTGATACGGATACGTAATCTTGAACGTGTACTCGCCCCCCGACGCCCCCTCCGGCACGGTCCAGGCAAACCCCACCACGCTGTCCTGGCTCTGCGCCCCGCCGGAGGCCACTGTCTCGCCCCGCGGCCCTAAAATTGTCACCGTCGCCTGGGCCTGCGCATTGTCCGCCAGCGGCTGATGCGTGGCGGCATTCAGCAGCACCGCTCGCACATACACCTTGTCATTGGCCCGATAGATCGGCTTGTCCGTCGCCACATAGGAGAGGAAGCGATCCGTGCCACCGAGATCCTTGCTCGTGGACAGGCCCACCTTGGGGGCCGGTGCGGTAGCCGGTGCCGGAACGGGGGGCATGGGTGCCGCACCCGCGGCCGCCAGCGCCAAAGCCGTCAGGGAGAGCTTACCGATGTGATTCTTTTGGGCCATGATTATTACCTCAAAATTTAGCACTGCAAGGACGCTCGCCCCCCGGCATGACGCCGCGCAGGCGAACCTGGGACCGACACATGATTTCTTTGACGCACGAGAAGGTGTTTGGTTCCCGGAATTTTCCCACACCCTCCCCACGGGTGCAAGGCGGAGTTTCCATCGGCCTACGCGTCTCCGACCGCCTAATACGGCACTGCGAACATCACTTTGTCAACAGCTTGTGGCGACCCATCCACCGCAGCGCCTGATCCGGCCAACTCCGGATTCCCTCATCCGTGGAATTCGCCCCAGTGAGGGCCATGCCGAAACCATGCGGGCCGTTTTCCAGGATGTGCATTTCCACGGGGACGCCGGCCTTCAGGCACGCTTCGTAGAACAGGATGGAGTTCATCACCGGCACGGTGCGGTCATTGGTGCCGTGGACGAGGAACACGGGGGGCGTATCCTTGGTGACGTGTTTTTGCGGCGAGAGCGGCTCGAACAACTGCGCGTTGTCCTGCGTGAGTGCCGTGCGCGAGCCGCGGTGTGTGACGGCGTCGTCGGTCAGGTCGATCACTGGATACATGAGGATGGAAAAATCGGGCCGGGCGCTCAAGCCGTCGGCGGCATCGGGGGTGTAGGGGGCGTCGGGGGTGAGCTTGTTGTCAAAAAGCGTGGTGGCCATGGCGGCGAGGTGGCCGCCGGCGGAGAAGCCCATGATCCCGACCTTCTTGGGATCGACGTGATATTCGGCGGCCTGGGCGCGGACCACGCGCAGGGCGCGCTGGGCGTCCAGCAGCGGTATGGGGTAGCGGTAACGCGGGGCGTGGCGGTAGCGCAGCACGAAGGCCGCGATGTTGTTGCGGACGAAGAACTTGGCCTCGTCGGAGCCTTCGTTGGTCATGGAGAGATTGGAGTACGCGCCGCCGGGGAGAATGACCACGGCCGTGCCGTTGGCCTTGTCGGTCGGCGGCAGGTAAATGTCGAGGGTCGGCTCCGCGGGATTGACGTCCGTATCCGCACCCGCGACCGCGCCCGGGGCCTTGTCCCAAAGCTTCATCCGCGGAACTCCCGTCGGGCCGGTGGTGGTGGGGAGCGTTGTGGCCGGTGCGGCGGCCCCCCCCGGCGCGGCAGCCAGCATCACGGCCAGTCCCGCCAGGGCGAGCATGGTCGCCAGGAAATTGTGGATATGCATGGGAATCCTCCGATCAATGCGGACGGCCTACGCCAACTTTTTGGCCAACTGCTCATTGAGAATGTCTGTGACGGTGAGGGGAATGATGACCTTGTGTTGTTTGCGGAAGAAGGCGTCGATTTCGATCATGGCATCGCCGGAGAAGTCGAAGGCGACAAAGAAGCCTTTCTCCCGGTCCTCGCGCATCATGACGGCCTCGAAGGCGTCGATGTCGGGGCGGCCGGCTTTGTCCTTTTGCTTGACCTGAATTGGATACCAGTCGCCCATGAAGGCGAGTTGATTGGCTTTCTTCTTGGGCGTGGCGGAGACGGGGAAGATGCGGCCGTCGATGCCCATGTCGCCGACCTGGGCCTTGTTGGGGATGCCGCCGAGGGCGATGACGGCCCAGTTCTCAAATTCGAAGGGCGGGAGCGCGCGCAGTTGTTTCTCAGTCCAGGGGAGGTCGCGGACGACAAAACCACGTCCGATGCGCCAGAGTTTTTCATCCTCCCGGATGAGGCAGACGTCGCGCAGGCGCTTGGCCATGACGCGGCAGGCGGTGGGGGAGATATCGATGCCGATCCATTGGCGTTTAAGGTTTTCGGCGGCAACGAGGGCGGTGCCGCAGCCGCAGAAGGCGTCGAGGACGATGTCGTTGGGGCTGGATGAGATTTGGAGAATGCGCTCCAGGAGTTTGTAGGGTTTTTGCGTCGGATACCCGAGGCTCTCTTCGCCTTGCACGGGATTGATGTCGTCCCAGACGGTGCCGACGGGCGTGCCTTTGCCCTCGTCGAGGTAACGTTTTTGTCGGGGAACCGTACCGGGCCTGGTCTGTACGATCTCCCCCTTGTCATAGAGTTCCTGCATGTGTTTCTTGCTGAAGCGCCAGTACCTGGTGACGCCGAGGAACTCGTAATGCGGATTCCCCTTGGATGGCGCTGCGCCGCCGGGCGCGCCCAGATCGCCAAGCGAATATCTGCGTCCGGTGCCGGGCTCAATATTATCGTAGAAATCGTCAAGGTAGGTTTGATCGTAGGGCTTGTAGGCGTGCTTAAAGGTGTATTTGTCGCCGTTGCAGTAGAAGAAAATTGTGTCATGGATGCGGCCAAGATGCCTGGCTCCCTGCTTGGCATCGTTGTGGGCGGATTGGCGTTTCCAGATGATCTCGTTGATGAACTGGTTTTCGCCGAAGATTTGGTCGAGCATGACCTTGACGTAGTGGCAGGCATGCCAGTCGCAATGGTAGTAGAAGCTGCCGGTCTTCTTGAGCACGCGGGCCAGTTCGACGCAGCGCGGGCGCATGTAGTCGATGTAGGCGGCGGTGGAGGCGTGGCGATCCTCGAACGCGCGTTTTTCCTTGGTCTCGCCCCAGAACACCTCGTAATTGCGGTTGGAGTTGAACGGCGGGTCGATGTAGACCAAATCCACGCAGGCGTCGGGGAACTTTTTAAGTTGCTCGATATTGTCGCCGCAATAGATCACGCGGGTGTCGAGTAACGTGGAGGGGCGCTTGCTCATGATGGCGAAGGATACGATGGATAGCCGGCGTTTTCAATGAACTTCCGGCGCCGCTGCCAGGCGCAAGAATTCCGCTTGCCGGAGGCGGTTGATGCGATACACTGGTTCCAGTTGGTCCTCAATGGTTGTGGACCAGGCGTCATCCGGAAAGCCCCATCGCATGCGTCACCTTCTCCTCATCCTCTTCCTTCTCGCCTTCTCCCTCCCCGCCCGCGCCGCCGACCGCCCCCGCTGGATCGTCATCACCGCCCCCGCCTTCAAGGATGCCGCCGCCGAACTCGCGCAGCACCGCACCGCCGACGGCATGGAGGTCACGCTCCTCACCACCACGGACTTCCTCACCCCCGCTGAGTTGCAAAAAGGCGACGCCGCCAAACTCCGCGCCCAAATCGCCGCCGCTTGCCGCGGCACCCAGGACAGTTTCGTCCTGCTCCTGGGCACCCCGCTGCCCGGGCCGGACGCCCCCAAGATCGGCGTCCCCATGGGCACCGGCAGCCAGCTTCGCATGCTCCGCCAGCCCACCGACAACCCGCTGGGCCAGGTGGACAAAGTGCCCAACGATCCCACCGGCCTGCTCCCCAGCGTGGCCCTCGGGCGGCTGCCTGTGAAGACCGCCGCCGAAGCCGCCGCGGCCGTCAAACGCATCATCGCCTACGACCAGGCCGCGGCCGCGGGCAAAGTGCCCCTTGCCGCCGCGCTGCTGGTTGCCGATCCGGGCGGCAACACCGTCTCCGAACGAATTCTGGCCGGCATCGCCGTCACCGGTTCGTTCCAGTTGATGGCCCAGCGGGTGAATCCGATGTGGGCGCTCTCCGCCGTGGTGCAGGTGGACGGCTCGCCCTTCTGCCTGCCGGTGGGCGGGGCGGGGGGGATGAGGCAAACCGTTAACAAGTTAATCAACCCGGGCTTCATCGTCTTCGCCGGCCACTCCAGTTCGGATGCCATGTACTCCGATCGCGATGTGATGATGTCGCGCGAGGACTGGTCTGCCGTCGATGCCGGCCAGACGATCTTCGTCTCCTGCGGCTGCTGGACGTGCCAATATGCCGACTCGGCAACGCAGAAAGGCGAGGGCTACGGCGTGGCCGCCATCCGCAATCCGCGCGGACCCGTCGCGGTGATCGGGGCCACCGGCGAGAGCTACGCGGCGGCGGGGCAGTTGGCCTTTGACGGCATGCTGACGGAATTTGAACGCCCCGGGTTTCCCGCGCGGCTGGGCGGGCTCTACGCCGCGGTCAAACGGGGAATCGCCGAAGCGCCCATGAACGCGCTGATGTTCCGCATGCTCGATGCGTCCGACGGCACATCCGGCCAAGTGCCGCTGGCCGAACAGCGGAAAGAACACCTCGAGATGTGGACCCTGCTCGGCGATCCGGCCATGCGCTTGTCGGCAGTGCGGGAGGAAATCACCTGGAAACTGCCGGCGGATAAACTCATCGCCGGGCAACTGGTGACGGTGCGGGGAACTCTGCCCAAGGGGGCGGGTAAGTTGCGAGTGACGGTCGAACGCGTGCTTTGCGACCCGCCCCTGGGTTTGGTCCCCGTGCCCGCCAGTGGCGCCCAGCGCGATGCCGCACTGGTGAAGAATTGGGCGACAGCCAATCGCGTGCTCCTCCTGGAAGCCCCCACGACAGTGGTGGCGGAGGAATTTGAGGCGCGCTTCACGCTGCCGGCAGATTTGCCCTGGGAGCGCGTAGTGCTTCGGGCGCAAGCCGGCGAAGGCCCCGCGGCGGCAAAGGGCGTGCGGGTGGTGGGCGTGGTCAAGGCAAAGCCGAGATGACTTTTTTTGTCCGAGAGCTTTTCCGCCGGGGGCGGGCCGGTTAAACTTACCGGGCTATTGCCGTATCGAGACTTGTACTTAGAAAGGTTGCCGCATATGCGTATCGCAGTCATTGGTGGAGATGGAACCGGGCCGGAAGTTGTCCTCGAGGGCCTCAAGGTGCTCAAGGCCGTGGCCGCGAAGGCTGGCTTTGAGTACACGCTGAAGAACTTTGACATCTCCGGCGACCGCTACCTCGCCCAGGGCGGCGACCCCAACAAGCAAACCGTCCCCGTCATCAATGAGGCCGAAATCGCCGAACTCCGCACCTTCGACGCCATCTACCTCGGCGCGGTCGGCCACCCCAAGATCGCCCCGGGCATCCTCGAAAAAGGCGTCCTCCTCCGCCTGCGCTTCGAACTCGACCAGTATATCAACCTCCGGCCCGTGCGGCTCTACCCCGGCGTGGACACCCCCCTGAAGGACAAAGGCCCCGCCGACATCGACTTCATCGTCGTCCGCGAAAACACCGAAGGCATCTACACCGGCATGGGCGGCGTGCAATACAAAGGCACCCCCCAGGAAGTCTCCACGCAGATCAACTGCACCACCCGCTTCGGCGCCGAACGCGCCATCCGCTACGCCTTCGACCTCTGCCGCCGCCGCAACAGCAAAAAGAAGATGCTCACCCTCGTCCACAAGACCAACGTGCTGACGTTCGCCGGCGACACCTGGTTCCGCGCCTTCCACGAGATCGGCGCCCAGGATTACCCCGACATCAAGCGCGACTACAACCACGTGGACGCCTGCTGCATGTGGTTTGTGAAGAATCCGGAGTTCTACGACGTGATCGTGACGGACAACATTTTCGGGGACATCATCACCGACCTCGCCGCCGTCATCCAGGGCGGCCTGGGCGTCGCCGCCGGCGGCAACATCAACCCCGGCGGCGTGAGCATGTACGAACCCATGGGCGGCAGCGCCCCCAAATACACCGGCCAGAACGTCATCAATCCCATGGCCGCCATCGGTGCCATGGGCATGCTGCTCCGTGAGACCGGCAACAACAAAAAAGACGCCAAACTCGTTGCCGCCGGCGAACGCGTGGAAGCCGCTATCATCGCCACCACCCCCAAGATGAAATCCCAAGCCGCCGGCAAAATGGGCTTCTCCACCACCCAGGTCGGCGACCTCGTCGCCTCCGCCCTGTAACCCCAACAGCGCCGCGACCGTCAGGAAGCGACCGCGCGACCCTCTATCGTCGCGCCCCGCCGCTTATCGGACGCGTTGCCGCCACGCCACACAAAAAACGCTTACCTGGTCGGTTGTGTGCTTTTTGCATCATGCCCCTACGGGCGGCACCAGGAGCGGTTTAAGTCGCTTGTCGTAACCGCTTGCGGCAAATGTAGTTATGGATGATTTTTAGATCCTCACCCAACTGGGGTGTTAAGCACTGCGTTTGCTATTACTCCTCTTAGCCCAACCGTTCGGAGGAATCGACATGGCAATCGTCATCACCCAACTCGCTACGCCGCGCGAGATCAAACTCGCGCTGCTCACGCTGCTGTTTTTCGCCGCCATGTGCTAACCGGTCCTACCCCCCTACCCCCTACCCCCTCTTCCTCGCGATAATCTGAAACCGGTGCGACACCGCCACAAACCCCATCTTCCGGGCAATTTCTTCCCGCAACTTTATCACCAGCTCCGACGAGAACGGGATCATCTTGCCCGTCTCCAGATCCACCAAATGATCGTGCGCGTTCGCACGGTTCACAAAATCATAATGCGCCTGCTTGCCCCCGCCATAAGGCGGCGGCGGCACCTGGTTCAGCAGCCCCGCGTCGCGCAAATGTTTCAGCGTGCGGTACACCGTCGCCTTGGAAATGCGATACGCCCCCTCCCGCAGCTCCAAAAGCAGCTCCTCGGCCTCAAAAGGCCGGCCGAATTTCTGCACCGCCTGGAGAATCGCCGAGCGCTCCACCGTAAACTTCAGGCGGCGCGGGCGGAGAAAGTCGCGGAAAATCTGCTCGGGCAAGGGTGCCGGCACAGGGGTCGCGGAGGGGTTGTGGACTGGTGGCTCCATGATTAACATAATGGCCGCGCCGCAAGTAGGCGTCAAATCTGACGTTGTGGAATGAATGCTCCTTTACAGGGAGAGGCATCATGGCCCAGACAGTGACGTGTCCGACGTGTAATCGCCAATATGCCGTCAAGCCTGCCCTCGCGGGCAAGCGCGCCAAATGCAAGTGCGGCGGGCGGATCGAATTCCCCGCCGAGGTGCTGACCGAGGCGGACCTGCTGGATGCCGTGACGCCGGCATCCGCGGTGGTGTCGAGCGCCGCGTTTGATCAGTTGGAACAGGCCGATCCCTACGCGATCGCCGGCGCGCCCCAGGGGGCGGTTCCCCCGCCCTTGCCGGAAAGCGCGGGCATGGCCTGCCGCGGGTGCGGCGCGGCATTGGGGGCCGGGGCGGTCTTGTGCATGAGTTGCGGCATGAATCAGCAGACGGGGGCCATGATGCGGACGACGATTGCCGCCGCCGCCCGGCCCCTCCCCGCCCCCCGGCCCGTCAGCGCCTCGTCCTCCTCCGGCGGCGGCGAGAGCGGCGGCAGCGGTGTGCGCAATATGCTCATCGGCGGAGTGCTGGTGGTCGTGGGCCTGGCCGTGACCATCGGCACGTACTCGGCGGCCAGCGAAAGCGGCGGAAGATACTACGTGTTCTATGGGCCGGTGATCTGGGGCGCCATCATGTTCTTCAAGGGTCTGGCGCAGGCGGCGAGCGGGAATTGAAGGGGAATCGCAACGCTCTGTAAGAATCCGGCCAAGATTATGCTTTCAACGCTATTTTAGGGAGAGACTTCAATGCCCCAGGCCGTTACCTGTCCCGCCTGTAAACGTCAATATGCCAATAAGCCGGAACTGGCGGGCAAACGCGCCAAGTGCAAGTGCGGGGGGCGAATTAAATTTCCCGCGCAGGTGTTGAGGGAGGCGGATTTGCTGGAAGCCGCGCCGCAAGCCGTGGCGTCCGCAGCATCCCCCGTTGCCTCCGCGGGGTTGAACCCTGCCGCGGCTTATGTCAACACGCCTGCACCCAGGGTGGTGGCGCCTCCGCCGCTGCCCGGCACGATCCCGAGTGATGGAGAAACGATGCCTCAGTTTCCCGCGGCGGCCGAGGAGGAAGTGCTCACGGCGATGGATGTGGCCGATGATGATTCCGTATCCATCCAGCGTGACAGGAAATTTTCACCGGTACGGTTGTCGGCGGGACGCATCAGCATCCTTCTGGCGGTCCTGCTCTACCTCGGCGGCATGGGCATCGGTATAGCCGGAATGTCGGCCATGGGAAACGCTCGGCATCAGCCGGGCGAACTTGCGGCTTCCATTTTGCCCTTCGGGCTCGGGGGTCCGATCGGGCTGATCTATGCCGCCATTATTTTTATTCTCGCGACGGTCTACCTTATCTGCGGCATCATTATTCGCGCGGGGGGGTATGTTTCATCGATTGTGGCCCTGGTGCTCGCGGGCCTGCATGGCTTGTTCCTTCTCGAACTGGTGCGGGAGGATGTTGTCGTGGCCTACTTGCGCTCTGAACAAGTAGGGCTTGTCGCCTTAACTGGCGTGGGTTTCCACATGCTTGTTGCCGTTGTCGTCTTGTTCCTCGTGTATCACCTCACCCGCGTATTAACTGAGCCGCAACACGCGACAACGATGAGGGCTGTCAGAGGCGGATTGTGAAGTGGTGGATGGCGGAGCAACGCTTTGTAAGATTCCGGCAAGCCACGAATTTTTAGGGAGAGCCCACGATGCCTCAGGCCATTTCCTGTCCCGCATGTAAACGTCAATACGCCTGCAAGCCGGAACTGGCGGGCAAACGCGCCAAGTGCAAGTGTGGGGCGAAAATTCAGTTCCCCCCCGCGGAAGAGGAAATCCTGACGGAACTGGACGTGATTGACGAGCCCCCGGCGGAGGAAATGCTGACGGCCATGGACGTCCTCGATGACGATGAGCCGGCATTCGCGGTCCCCGATGGCGATCTGTACGGCTGCCGCAATTGCGGGGCCGCGCTGCCCGCGGGCGCGGCCATCTGCGTGAGCTGCGGCTTCAACCAGCGGACGGGTGAGACCGCCCGCACCACGGTGGTGGCCGGACCAGCCCCCAGACGCATGCCGCCGCCATCGTACCGGCGTTACGAGGAATTTTCGAAAGCCCGCATGCTCGCCGGGCGCATCTGCATTGTTCTTTCGGTCCTGCTCTACCTGGGCGGCACGTGCTTCGGAGTGGCGGGGATGCTGGCCATGGGGGCCGCCCCCGCGGCTGGGAATGTTCATCCGGGAGGCGCCCAGGCGGCTGCCAACATGCCCTTCGGGCTGGTGGGCGCGGCGTTGATGATCTATGCCGCCGGCATACTGTTGGTCGCGACGACCTACCTCTTTTGCGGCCTCAACATCCGGGCTGGGGGGCACGTGTCGGTGATTGTGGCCCTGGCCGTCTCCAGCCTCCATAGCATGTTCCTGGGCGCCCAGGTGGTGTCGGCGGTGTCCGTGGCCATGGAAAACTTTCAACACGGGGATGGACCCTTGGCGTTTATCGGGGTGGGCATCAGCGCGCTCATCACCGCCGCCATCCTGCAGTTGGTGTATTACTGCATCCGCGTATTGCTGGAGCCGCGGTAAGGTGGCTACAGGTTGTAGGTCGTTCATTTGATGAATCCGGATGTGCAGCCTATTGTTACAGCACATTGGTACGCCACGTTTCGGGGCTTTTTTGGAGACCTGCATGAAAACGATGATGACCGGTCTGTTGATTTTGGCCGCTTCCCTGGCCGTCGGCTGCGGCAACCGGACGATCCGCCTCGATTTTGTGCCCGTCGAAGAGCGTCTCATCCCCCAGGTCATCGAGTCCGCCGACGCCGATTGGTTCACCTCCGACAAGGTGGCCATGCTCACGGTGTCGGGGATGATCACCAACGGCAAGTCGTCGGGCATCCTCGCCTCGGGCGCCAACCCCGTCTCCGATTTCCGCGAGGCCCTCGACGCCGTCGCCCGCGACAAAAACGTCCGGGCCGTCGTCCTCCGGATCAATTCCCCCGGCGGCACCGTCACCGCCAGCGCCATGATGTATCAGGATTTGCTCGCCTTCAAAAAGAAAACCGGCAAGCCCGTCGTCACCTGCATGATGGACCTGTGCGCCAGCGGCGGGTATTACCTGAGCTGCGCCAGCGACTACCGCATCGCCTACCCCACCACCATCACCGGCTCGATCGGCGTGATTATGGAAACCGTCAACATCAACAACACGCTGCGGAAGATCGGGGTGGCGACCGAGGCCGTCAAGAGCGCCGCCAACAAGGACATGGGCTCGCCCTTCAAGCCCGCCTCCGATTTGGACCATCCCCTCACGGAAAACGACCGCAAACTCTTGCAGGAGATCGTGGACCAGTTCTATGCGGGTTTCAAGGATGTCGTGAAGGCCTCGCCCAACCACATCGAGGAGAAAAACTGGACCATGCTCACCGACGGCCGCGTGGTCACCGGCAAGGACGCCGTGGGCTACGGGCTGATCGACCAAGTGGGCGACCTGGACGCGGCCATCAACAAGGCCAAGGCCCTCGCCCACATTGACCGGGCTAAAATCATCGTCTACAAACGCTCCGACGACACCACCGGCAGCATCTATGCCGCCGCCCCCGGCGCGGGCAACACCCCGTCCCAGGTCAACCTCCTCAACCTCAACGTGGACCTGGGCGACCTGATCCCGAGGGGCCAGGCTGAATTCCTCTACCTCTGGACCGGCGCTTCCGGGGAATAACAATTTCGTCTTTCGTCTGTTCCCGCCTCACCGCGTCCGGTTGCCCACGGTCCGGGCCATCGCCCAATCGGCCATCCGGGGCAATGCCGCCGCCACGGCCAGGAGCCAGGCGCTGCCCGCCACCGGCCAGAGTTCCGGGCGCGGGCGGTGGATCAGGCGGGCGATTTTCCGCGCCACCACCTCCACCGACTGGGCGTGGCCCAGGCCCGTGCTGCGGAGCCGCGACTTGCTGGAGGCCACGTCGAAGAACTCCGTCGCGGTGGTCAGCGGGTGTACGCTGCTGACATACACGCCGTGCCGGGCCAGTTCGACGCGCATGGCCTCGCACAATGACAACTGCGCGGCCTTGGTCATCGCATATACCCCGTACAGCGGCAGCCCCCGGCGCGCGGCCCCGGACGACACGACAACAATGTGCCCCCGCCGCGTTTTGCCGGTTCCCGCCGGTGTCTGCTGGAGCATGATGTTCGCCGCCGCCTGCATGGCGTACCACGTGCCTTTCACGTTGGTCCGCACGAGGTCGTCAAACTGTTCTTCCGTGGTTTCGTGTACGTTGGCCAGCAGCCCATAGCCGGCATTGGCGATCATCACATCCAGCCGCCCGAACTGCTCGACCGCCGCGGCCGCCAACTGCTCGACGTCGCCGCGCCGGGTGACATCGCAGGGCAGCGCCAGCGTCTGTCCACGCCCCACACACAACTGCCGGCATTCCGCCGCCACCGCCTCCAGCCGTTCCCTCCGCCGCGCCCCGAGCACGAGATTGGCCCCTTCCCGGGCCAAAGCCCGGGCCGTCGCCGCCCCAATCCCCGAAGAAGCCCCGGTAATGACCACCGTCTTGCCCATGCTCAATAACCCAATGTCTAAATGACTAAATGACTAAATGATTCAATCTCCGCATGCGTCCGACAGGGCTCGAACCTGTAACCTTCGGTTTCGAAGACCGATACTCTATCCAGTTGAGTTACGGACGCCTGGCAGAATCATACTCGACGAAAACCAAAAGGCCCTATTTGGCGGGCACCAGCTTATCCGGACCGGCCGCCGCCAGGGCCGCCGCGGCATCCTTGGAGAGCGCCACGCCGTACACCCGCACTTCATCAATCACCGCCGACATGCCCCCGTCATTGTCAAACGCGGACCGCCCCAGCCAGCAATGGGTCGGCCGGACCTTGTCCAGCGTGTTTTCGCCCAGATCCTCCGCGGCCACGGGCTCTTTGCCGTCCACGTACAGGTGCAGCTTTTTGTCCTGGTCGCTGATGACGAGCGCCACCATGTGCGTTTTGCCGTCGTCGAGTTTGTCGGTGTCAATGAACGTTTTTGCGGAGGTGTCGGTCGCCGAGGTTGCCGCACGCGCCAGGTCGCTGTCGATGCGGGGCGAAAAATAGATAAAAGCCCGGCCTTCGGTGCCTTCGCGGTCGCCAAAATCGACGATGCGGGCGAAAGCCTGCGTATCTTGGGCGGAGAACCAGAACACGATGCTCACGCTACCGCTTTTGGGGAGTACGGAGGAGGCGAATTCGAGGTAGGCGAGGGTTTCGTCGGGGCTGCCTTTGGTGCCGTTGTCGAGGATGAGTTTGCCGTTCTGGACCTTGGCGGAGCCTTTGAGGAGGCCGTCGATTTTTCCCGCGGAATCCTGGGCGCCGTTCATAAATGAGTACCGGTGAAGGAGTTGCGCGTCGGCGGCCGGCGCGGGCGGCGGCACATTTGAATCCGTGCCGGTGCATGCGGCCAGGCCGAGAACGGCCAGGGCTGCGGCCATGTGGCAAGACGCGCGGAAGGATTTCATAAATAACTCCTTTTTTAAGCTGGGAACGCCATAATTTTTGAAAGTATAGCAATAAAATGGCCTGCGGACAGCGCGCGGTTTTGACGCCGCCGGAGAGTTGCGTATAAGATGCGGCCATGGCGGGATTTACGTTACCTGAGGCACCTGCGGAACTGGCGGGAAAACCGGTGAAGGTGTGGCGTGCGCCGGTGGTGATACCGACGTATGAGCCGATGCCGGCGGATAAAAACCCCATGTTTCTTGAGAAACGGGTGTATCAGGGGTCGTCGGGGAAGGTGTATCCGCTGCCGTTTGTGGAGCGGATAGCGGAGACGAAAAAAGACCGGGCGTGGCAGGCGATTCACATGCAGAACGAGTATCTGCAACTCATGATCCTGCCTGAACTTGGGGGAAGAATACATGTGGGTTTAGATCGGACGAACGGGTACGATTTTTTCTACCGGCAGAATGTGATCAAGCCGGCTTTGGTGGGGTTGGCGGGGCCGTGGATATCGGGGGGGGTGGAGTTCAATTGGCCGCAACATCATAGGCCATCGACATTTATGGCGGTGGAGACGGAGATTGAGGAGCATGGGGATGGGGCGGTGACGGTGTGGTGTGCGGAACATGAGCCGATGACGCGGATGAAGGGGATGCAGGGGATTTGCCTGCGGCCGGGGTCGTCGCTAATTGAAGTGAAGGCAAGGCTTTATAACCGGACGGAACTGCCGCAGACGTTTTTGTGGTGGGCGAATGTGGGGGCGCGGGTACATGAATTTTACCAGGCTTTTTTTCCGCCGGATGTGCAGTATGTGGCGGACCATGCGAAGCGGGCGATGAGCCGGTTTCCGTTGTGTGAAGGTTCGTATTACGGCGTGGATTATGCGGCGCGAAGGCGCGTCAATGAGAGCATTTTGCGCGACGTAAAACAGCGCTTCCCCGCATGCGGCACCATGTCCGAGCCACCAAAACCGTCTGCCGCGGCACCCGCGCACCATGCCGGCACCACAAAATGGCCTGGTTATGCGCCGAACGATTTGAGCTGGTATGCGAACATACCGGTGCCGACGAGTTATATGGCGATGGGGTCGAAGGAGGATTTTTTCGGGGGGTATGACCATTATGCGGGGGCGGGGTTTGTACACGTGGCGGATCACCGGATCGCGCCGGGGAAGAAATTGTGGACGTGGGGGAATCATCCGTTCGGATATGCGTGGGATGGGAATCTGACGGACGCGGACGTAACCACGAAGAACACGAAGTACACGAAGACGCACGAAGAAGATAAAGAGAAAGAAAAAGATAAAGATAAAGATGTGGATGGGCCGTATCGACGGAATTATCCGGGGCCATATATTGAATTGATGGCGGGGGTGTATACGGACAATCAGCCGGACTTTTCGTGGCTGATGCCGGGGGAGACGCGGGCGTTTTCGCAGTATTGGTATCCGATACGGGAGATCGGGGTGGCGCAGGCGGCGAATGTGGAGGCGGCGGTGTCGCTCGGGATGACACGGAGACAAGGAGACAAGGAGACAAGGAGAGGGGGAGACAGTGGCATGGGAGCAGTGGTGAGGATTGGGGTGGGGGTGACTTCGGCGATGGAGAAGTGTCGGGTGGTTTTGCGGCGGGGGGATGAGGTGGTGTTTGAGGAGACGTGTGAGATTGGGCCGGATGCTCCGGTGGTGCGAGAGGTGGCGGTGGATAGTGGGACGAAGGTGACGGATTTGCGGTTATCGTTGTATGCATCGGCGGAGGCGGGGGCGCGGGAGGTGATTGGGTATCAGGCGGTGGAGTTGGAGAGGAAGGAGGTGCCGGCGGCGGCGCGGGAGCCGGGGCTGCCGGGGGAGATTGCATCGGTGGAGGATTTGTATTTGGTGGGGGTACACTTGGAGCAGTACCGGCATGCGACGCGGCGGGCGGAGGATTATTGGCGGGAGGCGCTGCGGCGGGAGCCAGGGGATGCGCGGTGCAACAATGCGCTGGGGTTGTGGCATCTGCGGCGGGGGGAGTTTGGCAAGGCGGTGGGGTGCTTCCAGACGGCGATTGGGACGTTGACGAAGTTTAATCCGAATCCGCGGGAGGGGGAGGTGTTTTATAACCTGGGGATTGCGCTGCGGTATTTGGGGCGGGTGGAGGAGGCATATGATGCGTTGGGGAAGGCGGCGTGGAATGAGGCGTGGCAGGGGGCGGCGTGGTTTGCGATGGCGCAGATGGATTGGTCAAAGCAGAATCGGACGGAAGCCCTCAAGCACGTTAACAGAACGCTTCAGGCGCAGCCTGACCACTTGCAGGCACGGCACTTGAAAGTTGCTCTGCTCGGTAATGGCGGGGAGGAAGCAATCGCGCTTTATAAAGAAACACGGGCGCTCGATCCGCTGGATTTTGGCGGGCAATGGGAACCGGTTTGCGGTTGGCAAATCATTCTTGATACAGCTTACGACTTCCTAAGGGAGGGGCGAAGACAGGAAGCATACATACTGATGTTGCGATCGGGATTGCCACAAGCAAATAAGTCGGGCGAACTCGGTCACCCAATTGGCCAATGGCGTGAACCTCCGCCCATTGGAGGAGAAGTAGAGTTAGGTTCCACACCCATGGTGTGGTATCTGGCCGCCTATATCTGGGGAATTTGGGGTAAGGGCAAACATGAGCAGGACCGAGCGCAGCGCGCTCAAGTCAATTACCTGCGTGCGGCAGCGGCCGCATCCCCCGATTACTGCTTCCCGCATCGGCTTGAAGAAATTGCGATTCTGTTGGATGCGATTGATAAGAATCCCGAGGATGCGCGGGCGCCTTATTATTTGGGGAATTTATTGTATGACAAGAGGCGGAAGGAGGAGGCTATTGGGTGGTGGGAGAAGGCGGCGAAGCTGGATGGGGCGTTTGCGACGGTGTGGCGGAATTTGGGGATGGGGTACTACAACGTGTTTCGGGACAAGATGGCGGCGAAGGGGGCGTATCAGCGGGCGTTTCGGAACAGTTTGGCGTCGACGGGGGCGGTTGGGGCGGGGGCGATGGCGGGGCGGCCATCGGAGACTACATATATGTCGGGGCAGGCGAACACGGTGCTGGACGCGGTGGCGGGGGCGGGCGAGACGCCCGCGTTACAGGGGGAGACGGCGGGCAAGATGCCCGCGTTACGGGATGCCGCGGCGGCGGAGGTGGCGGCGGTGGGGGATGCGCGGATTTTTTATGAGCGCGACCAGTTGTGGAAGCGGACGCAGGAGACGCCGGCCAAGCGGGTGGAGGAGATGGAGAAGTTCTTGCACCTGGTGCGGCAGCGGGATGATTTGACGATTGAATATTGCGCGGTGCTGAATCAGTTGCAGCGGTATGAGGAGGCGCGGGGGATTTTGCGGGGGCGGCGGTTCATGCCGTGGGAGGGGGGCGAGGGGCTGGTGCTGGGGCAGTGGGTGCGGGCGCATGTGGGATTGGGGCGGGAGGCGTTGTGGCGGGAGGGCGGGGATGCGCGGGCGGCGTTGGGGTGGTTTGAGGCGGGGCTGGAGGCGCCGGAGAATCTGGGGGAGGCGTGGCATTTGCTGCAGAATAATAGTGAGCTGCATTATTGGGCGGGGATGGCGGCGAAGCGGTGCGCGACGGCCAAGCGGGAGATTGGCGTTCCGATTGGCGATCCCGGGGCGGCGGCGCAGCGGCATTTTGAGTTGGC
>CAIPTQ010000262.1 GCA_903868035.1 uncultured Phycisphaerales bacterium | reverse complement strand
GGGGACGGACGATGGTCGAGAACCTGGCTCAGGCGGAACTGGGTGGGATGTCGGGACACATGCCGCTGCCGAGACAGGGGACGGTGGCGGATCCCACGTTCCTGGGGAAGATTCTGCGAGGTACCCCTTTCGGGACAGATCCCCTGCAGGATGCGTCGAGCGCAAAGCTGGGGGCGGCGGGGAGCGAGCTATCGATGGCGGCGGGGCAATTGATGGATGCGGCGCGGGCGCTCGCGATGTCGCGGACGGGCGGCGGCGGGGGATATATGCCTGGCGGACCCGCGATCTATACCGCGGCGAACTTGGGATCGGGGGAGGGCGGTTCGGAGAGTTGGGGACTGCCGACGGCGGGATCACCGGGGGATTGGGGCGGAGAGTTCAGCGGGACCCCAGCCAGAAAAGGGGGCTTCAATTGGGGCAAGGCGGTGGGGATCGGCGGGGCGGCGGCGGCGGGCGGGATTGGGATCTACTCGGGTGTGCACGCCGGGGGGGCGCGCGGAGCGTTGACGGCGGCCGGAAGCGGCCTGGCGATGCTGGGTGCGGTGTTGCCGATGCTGGATAAGGCGCTGGCGGTGGCGGGGCCGATCGGGATGGTGGCGGGCCTGGGGCTGGGGATGGTGAGCATGTTCCTGGGCGACCCGAAACAGGCGCGCGACCAGGCGGAGCAGCAGGCGCTGATCAATGCGCGGTACACGGCGCCGACGGCAACGATGTACGCGAGTGACCGGTACGGGCGCGGAGTGGATTATGGCACGGGCGGGAATATGCGGCCGGTGATCCAGGTGGTGCAGAACATCAGCGCGATCGATGCGCAGAGCTTTGCGGACCGGGCGCCGCAGATAGCGGATGCGGTAAGCCTGGCGATCGAGGGTCGGATCTCGCCGCGGCTGAACACGAATCTACGGAACGTGGCAGTGGGGAGATGAACTGATGCCGGCGGACTTTCCATCGACGGTGGCGTTGCGGTACCCGGTAGTGCAGACGGTATCGGTGCCGGTGGACGTGGTAGAATTCTTGGACGGGACAGAGCAGCGGTGGCGCGAGGCGGAGTTCCTGCAGGCCTTCGAGCTGACGTTTCCGGACGTGCCGATCGGGGAACTCGCGGACTTGCGGACCTTTTGGATGACGGTGAAGGGGGCATTCGACTCGGGGTGGACGTTCACCTTCGAGGGGACGGACTACGACGACATGGCCCTGGAGGCCGATGAGCTGACGGAGACCGAATCGGCGCGGGCGGAGAAGGTGACCGTATCGGTGAAGATGCGGCAGACGGTACGGCACGGAGCGTATGCGGACACGGCGGTGGCGGTGTATCCGGCGCTCTACGGCTCGGTCGTAGTGGCGCAGCGGCCATTTACGGAGCGTCCGCGGTGGCAGACGACGCGGAACGATCTGGCGAGCGGGGCGCGGTTTGCGTGGGCGGACTGGGCCGCGCCGAAGGCGGGCTGGACGATTGAATATCCCTGCCTGACGGCGGGCGAACTCGCGGCGCGGCTGAGTTTTTTTGTGGCGATGGGCGGGCGGTACCGGGGATTCAGTTTCAAGGACCCGAATACCGGGGTAACGCATGCGCACTGCCGGATGGATGCGGATGCAATCGCGGTGCGGTGGCTCGGGGCGGGGCAATGCGCGGTGACGATCTCCATTGCGGAGTATTTCGTATGACGGGGGTAATCGAGCAGCGGTTGTGTGAGGCGGCGAAGGCGCAGCTCGGAGGGCGGGTGGTGCACTTCGGGATTCAGGAGGGGGGCGCGGGCAGGCAGTTCGTGGCGATGTACCCCTCGGGGGATTTCGTGCGGGACAGCCGGCATGTGATTTTCACGGGTGGATCGGGGCCGGCGTTTGCGCGGCTGGCTGAAGAGTGCCGGAAGTTCTTCGACGGGTTGGTGGCGGACGCACGCGTGTGCAGTATGCGGCATTGAAGGAGAACGATGAAGATACGACTGGTCATGGCCGAGGTAGATGGCGGCGAAGGGGAAGTGGCGGCGGTGATTGACCGTTTCGTGCGCGCGAGTGCGGGAGACCTTGCGGCGATTCGGATTGAGGCAGCGCCGATGGCGGCGTTGCCGGTTGTGGGCGCAACCGCACCGGGGGAAAAAAGTGGGGTGCGGCGCAAGGTGGCCGGGC
>CAIPTQ010000261.1 GCA_903868035.1 uncultured Phycisphaerales bacterium | reverse complement strand
TGTCCCATCACCTCCACCACGAAACAGCGCCGGGTGGCCACTGCCGATTGCTTGATCTTGTCCACCGCTTCCACGATGCTGTTCAGGGCCGTATCCGCGCCGATGCTGAACTCGGTCCCGGGCAGGTTGTTGTTGATCGAAGCCGGCAGGCAGATGACCGGGATGTTGAAAGCCGGGAAATTTTCTCGCTGCGAGTACAGTTTATACACCGTCTCGTAGGCCGACCACCCGCCGATTACCAGCAGGCCTTCTATTTTCTGTAATTCCAGCGTGCGGGCGATGGCATACAGGTCGCGTCCCGATGGCACCTTGCGGCTGACCCCCAACTGCGAGCCCCCCATCGAACCCCAGCCGTGCACGTCCATCCAACCAAACTCCTCCATCTCGTTGCGGATCAATCCTTCCGACCCGTTATGCACCACCATCACCGAATGCCCCTGGTCGATCGCCATGCGCACCGCCGCCCGCACTGCCGTATTCATCCCCGGCGCCGGGGCGCCATCCGTCAAAATTGCCAGTCGCAGCCGGCGTACGTCCGGTTGCGGCGGATGCGGCAGCGCCCGGATCAGCGTGCGCAGGATGCGGAACTGGTCCTTGAAACTGCCCCCGCGCAGCTCCATGGCCCGGTCATAATCTTTGGCGGTAATCGCTTCCGCCACGGCGCGTGTTTTCTGCACGCATTCCATCAACGGCATGCGGGTAATGCGGTTGTAGCGCATACCGATCAGTTGCGGTTCTGTCTCCGGCGCGGTATTCAACAGCTCCTCCACCGCCGCCCGTCCGACCAGCGTGCTCATCCAGCGGTCGAAAGCGCTGGGCGCCCCGCCGCGCTGGATATGTCCCAATATCGTCACCCGTGCATCTTCGCCCAGTCGTTCGCTCAGCACTCTGGCCACCTGCGTGCTGGTAATCGGGTTGCCGTTGCGGTCCCTGGCGCCTTCGGCGATCACCACCATACTGTGCCGCCGACCGGCTTCCCGCCCGGCTCTCAGCACGTCGCACATCAAGGTTTCCCAATCGTCGGTCTCCGGCGGGCTTTCCGGGATGAACACCCAGTGCGCCGTGCCCGCCAGGCTGCTCATCAAGGCCAGGTAGCCGCAGTTGCGCCCCATCACTTCCACCACAAACGTGCGCTGGTGACTCGAGGCCGTGCTGCCGATCTGATCCAGCGCATCCGTGATGCGTTTGAGCGCGGTATCGGCCCCGATGGTCATATCCGTGCCAAAAAAGTCATTATCGATCGACCCGACCAATCCCACAATCGCCAGGAAGGGATGTTCTGCCGCGCTCTGCTCCGAAATTTCCCCCTTCGCCGCCAGTTCGGCCAACAGGCCGGCCCACTCCTGGCGGAACAGGTTGGCCCCGGTCAGGCTGCCATCCCCGCCGATCACCAGCAGGCGGTCGATGCCGCGCTCTACCAGGTTTTTGGCCGCCTTGAGCCGGCCTTCGCGCGTGCGAAAAGCCGCGCAGCGCGCCGTACCGATCAACGTCCCGCCGCGCTGCATGATCCCGCCCACGTCATTCCAGCCCATCTCGCGGATTTGGGTACCCCCGTCCACCATCCCCTGGTAGCCTTCGTAGATGGCGAAAACCCTGGCGCCCAGGTTGAGCGCTGTACGCACCACCGCCCGCAGCGCCGCATTCATCCCCGGCGCGTCTCCGCCGCTGGTCAACACGCCGATCACCTTTGCATCCACTTGTGGCATCATTCGCCTCCCACCCGGATTGAATATTGTGTTCAAATTGTGCCGAAGAAGATCGCTTCAATATAATTATATGTC